>JAFGFL010000050.1 GCA_016931055.1 Candidatus Omnitrophota bacterium
CCAGCGTTTTCAAGGCTTTTTTTGCCAGTCCTTGCCCATAAGGAGGGTCCATAAATACCACATCAAACTTCCTGCCTTGATGGGCAAACATTTTAATGGCCGCAAAAGCATCCATCTGGATAACCTCGTACGGGAGGTTCCCAGGTTCGTTTGGACCAATAGACAAAAGGCCGATATTCTCACTGATCACGTCAACACATTTTGGATCTTTCTCTACAATGACGGCCTTCGTTGCCCTTCGAGAAATGGTCTCAATCCCCACCGCGCCGCTTCCTGCAAAAAGGTCCAACAGCGTTATCCCCTCCAAGTTCTGCCCTAACAGATCAAACAAGGCCTTGCGGGCGATGTTCTGGGTCGGCCGGATGCCAGCTGGCATATAAAAATTGCGGCCTTTATATTGTCCACCGATGATCTTCATATTGATAATGTACTATCCTGCTTTCACATCCCTCAAATAGGTCGGATAACGCTTTTTGATAATGTCGTTAATATATCTGTTCGGTTCCTTGGCCAATTTTGGATCATCTTCGGTTAAGGCAATCGCTTCTTTACGGGCCAGTTCCAGGATCCCCAATTGGGTCATTGGATTGGCGACTTTCAGCTCATTAAGCCCGTGCTGATGGCGGCCGAAAAACCGTCCGGGCCCCCGGATCTCAAGGTCCCGCTGGGCAATCTCAAAACCGTTGTTTGTCGAAAGGATCGCTTTTAAGCGATCATTTGATTCGCTTGTTTGAGCCTCAGCAACGAGGATGCACAAACCGTCCGATTCCCCCCGTCCTATCCTGCCGCGAAGTTGATGCAATTGGGCCAACCCAAAGCGCTCCGCGTGCTCGATCACCATCACGTTCGCGTTGGGCACATCGACCCCGACCTCAACGACGGTGGTCGCGACCAAAATATCAATCTCCTTATTTTTAAACCGGTCCATAACTTCACGGCTTTCCTTCTGCTTCATCTGGCCGTGAACTAGCCCAACAGAAAGGTTCTTGAACTCTTTGGTTTCAAAATGCTTATACATGTTCCGGGCTGCTTTAAGGTCAAGTTTTTCAGACTCCTCGATGACCGGATAAATGACATAAACCTGCTGGCCTTCCGCGACTTTACTGCGAATAAGCTGGTAAACTTCGTTGGATTGGTCTTGACGATAAAGCCGCGTTTCGGTTTTCCCACGGCCGGGAGGCATTTCATCAATGACCGAGATATCCAAATCCCCATAAAGCGTAATGCACAAAGTGCGCGGGATCGGCGTGGCTGTCATGATCAGGACATCTGGATTATTGCCTTTTTCAGACAACAAGGCCCGCTGCCGCACGCCGAATTTATGCTGCTCGTCAATGACCGCAAAACTCAAATTCTTGAAACCCACTTCCTCATCGATCAAGGCATGAGTGCCGATCACAAGATCAACGTCTCCGTTCTTGATCCGGGGAAAAATCCTGTCCTTCTCGGCTTTCTTGATCCCGCTGATCAAAAGAGCCACTTTCATATCCTTAAAAGCGCCTTCGCCAATCATCCGTTTGATATTCTCATAATGCTGGCGCGCCAAGATTTCCGTCGGGGCCATGAAGCACGATTGATAACCGTTTTCATAGGCCATGACGCATCCAAACAGAGCGACCAACGTCTTTCCCGACCCGACATCTCCCTGCAAAAGCCTGAGCATCGGAGAATCCCTTTGCATGTCAGCGCGGATCTCGCGGATCACTTTCTTCTGCGCCCCGGTCAGCTCAAACGGGAACGCCTTCATGAAACGCAGCGCCGCGGCGTCGCTGATCTTATGCGCAACTCCTTTCTTATGCGTAATGCTCAAACGCCTTAAAATAATGGAGATCTGGAAGAAATAGAACTCCTCGAACGAAATGCGGTTGAGGGCTTCTTCCTGGTCCTCAAAACTTTCGGGGAAATGAATGTTGCTGATGCTGCGCCTGATATTGGACAAACGGTGTTTATTGCGCAAAGCGACCGGAAGGTCATCGGAAAGCTGGTCTTTATATTTCTCCAGTGACGCTTTGATGGTCTTGCGCAGATAACGCTGGGTGAACCCCCTCGTGAGGGAATAAATCGGCACGATCCTCCTTAAGTTCAGGCTTTCATCTTCCTCATTCTCGAGGATTTCATACTCAGGGGCAACCATCTGCAGCCGGTTTTTGTACACGTCGACTTTTCCGTAGCAGACGACTCGTTTGCCTTCCGAAAAGTAACGGTCCAAATAAGGCTGATTGAACCAGACGCAGGAGATCCTTCCGGAACCGTCATCCATGGTCATCTCGGAGACATGTTTCTTTGTATACCAGCTGCGGCGGGAATCTTTGGCAAGGATCTTGCCGCTGACGGTCTGCCATTGCCCCACTTTGACCTGGGCGACCGGCGTCAGGTTCCTGCGGTCCTGATAGCGACGGGGGAAAAAATACAATAAATCCGCGACGCTCCCGACTCCCAAGCGCGCAAACAGTTTCTTCCTGGCCGGACCGACACCTTTGACATATTGGACAGAGATATCCTCGAGAAATGGCATGATGGGGTTGTTTATTATTATCTTTGGGTAGGGGCGCCGCTTGCGGGCGCCCATTTATCCATTCGGGCAGGCGTACACCCTCCGGGTGCGATTCGCCTCAAGCTCATCGACATCTCATCGAAGCCTGCCCCTACATTCAATAAAAAAAGACAAGGTTTATTCTACCTTGTCTTAACTGTTTTGTCTACATCCCCTACCCTGTTTACATCGAACGCATCCGGCTGATCTTTTTGGCCAACTGCTTGCGGTAACCGGAATCAAAGACCTCTTCAAAATTGTACCCGTTCCTGAATTCTTCTATATTGTCATCTTCGGTCTTGCTCAAGACCTGGTTTTCAACCAGATTAAAGACAATATTCCCAAAATCTTCCGTATTCTTGATCCCCCAGTGACGAAGAACGCTCATTGTCATCGGGCCGAATTTATCCAGAAGAAGCTCCCGCATGCCCTGCAGCATCTCCTCTCCCCGGACATGCTTGGGACGTTTAAATTTCTTCTGGGTATAGGCCAAGGCTTCCATGACAAAGACATACGCGTCTTCCCGGTAACGGCAATCTTTCTCGTAAATATTCTCTAAGATGATTTCGAACTTTCTATTCATGACATTTTTATATTATCATAACACCGGCCGAAAAATCAAAGCATTTTCGCTAAATTTGTGCGTGCGTTCTCTGCAAATCTTTGGCATAATAACCGCATGCCTCCAAGACATCCCTGGATCTGGAAGACATACCTGATCATCGCGCTGGTGTTCACGTTTAAGAATGTCGCCGGCCTTTTCATGCCGGACTCAGAAAGTTTTCTTTATTACCTGATCCTCCGGGTATTTCACCCTTTTTTCTACATCATTTATACCTCGCATGTCCTGCAGGTCCTTTTGGGCGCCATCCACTGCATACCGCTATTTTTATACACTTATCGCATTCGTTTTTTATCCGCCGATTTTTGGAAAGCCTTGTTCATTCTCCGGTGTATTTTTGACGTTACGGGACATTCCTTTGAATTGAATTCCCTTATTTCCGTGTACCAGAGCAAGCCGCAACTCTTCTGGTCAGTCTTGGCCATCTTCGTCATCCCGCACATCCCGTCCTACCTGGCATGCTATTGGTATGCGTTCCAACAAGAAAAAGTATTCTCTTAACGATGCGCTGGCCGAGAGCCGGTCATGTTTTCCATCGAAAAAGGCGGGCGGCCGTCCCTTTGGCAAAACGGGACGTGTCTGCCGGAAGTTCAACAAATCCGTCGGTTTTTGCCAAAACGGCATAATCGCCGGAATTGTGGGGCATCTGAGGAACCGCTATAAGGCGGGCATCTTCGCCACTTATGATTTTCACGGGAAGAAAATAGACACGGTCTGTCTTGACATCAACATCCTTGTCCAAAACCGCAAATTCCTTTTCTCTTTCATGAGCGCCGGAGGCCCTTTCCAGATAAGGAAGCACATACCGGCAGATCCCGACCTGGGTGGACACCGGATTGCCCGGAAGCCCGAAAACAGGCTTGCCCTCAACGCTTTTTCCAAACCAGAACGGCTTGCCGGGACGCTGTTTAACCTGATGGAACAATCTCTGGACGCCGATGTCAGCAAGCGCTTCGGGAACATAGTCAAATTCTCCCATGGAAACACCGCCGCTTAAGACGATAACATCAAATGCCTCAAGCAGTTTTGTAAGCTGTTTTCTGATTTCATCTTTATGATCCCTGATATGGAAGCGGTCCACATGATCATAACCGGCCAGTTTCAAAGCTGCCTGAATGGCAAAGGCATTGGATTGCCGGATCTGTTGGGGCCCCACTCCTTTTTGGACATCGACGACCTCATCGCCGGTTCCGACTGCGGCGATTTTGGGACTTGCCGCAACAAGGACTTCGGTCTTCCCTATGGATGCGGCAATGGCAACCTCTGCCGCCAACAACCGGTCCCCTTTCTCAACAAGAAGAGTGCCGCGCGGACAATCGGAGGCTTGATGATGCACGAATTGCCTCCGGTTTAATATGACGCCCTTGCGGAGATCAGCCCGTCCGTTATCTAGCTCAATATCTTCATAAGGAACCACGCAATCGCACCCATCCGGCAAAACAGCCCCGGTCATCACCTCAAGGCAGGTATTGGGATCCTTTAACTTTAAGGGCGAAGTCCCTGCTTTTTGTGTCCCTTTAACGGAAAATGCCCTATTTCCTTTTTCCCACGCATCGTAACGAATACTAATCCCGTCCATTGTCACGCGGTCAAAAGGAGGAAGGTCCCTGTCCGCAATGAGGTCCTCCTGTAAAACCATCCCGTACGCATCCTGCAGGGGGATCCGGACAGGCTGGAATTTTTTGATGTTCACAGATATTATGTTATCGGCTTCTTCAACGGTAAACATTTGTATGATTTGTCTCCTAGCAGATCCGCGGCAATTGCTCGCCGCTTAACATATCGATCACACGTGTGGTCCCGATCTTACTTTTCATCGTGACAAGAGCTTCTCCCTCACCGATTACCTCACCGACCAGGCAGGCCCCTTTTCCCATCGAATGTTTTTTCATGACCGCGAGGGCTTTCTCTTTATCTTTCTTGGGAATAAAAGCGGCGAACCGGCCTTCATTGGCGACATAAAGCGGATCGAATCCCAGGATTTCGCAAGCCGCCGCCACGTCTTCCCGAACGGGGATAGATAATTCATCGATCCTTATTTCCACTTTAGCCGCCATCGCAATCTCATTGAGCGTACTGGCGAGCCCGCCTCTGGTGAGGTCCCGCAAACAATGGATTTCAATGCCCTCATTCAACAATGTCAAGACGATGTTTGCCAAAGGAGCCGTGTCGCTCTCGATCGCGCTTTCAAATTCCAATCCTTCACGCACAGTCATCACCGCCATGCCGTGCCGGGCAATATCTCCGTTTAACAGAATGACATCCCCTTTCTTCACGCTCGAGGGATGGATATTGAGATGATGTTCCATTAATCCGACGCCGGCCGTATTGATAAAGACCCCGTCTCCTTTGCCCCTGTCAACGACTTTCGTGTCTCCCGTCACAATGCGCACTGAGGCTTCGTCAGCCGCTTGCTTAATCGACCGGACGATCTGCCAAAGCGTTTCCATGGGAAGCCCTTCTTCCAGGATGAACCCGAGACTTAGATAAACCGGCCGCGCGCCGGACATCGCCAGGTCATTGACGGTACCAAAAACGGCCAACTTGCCGATATCGCCGCCCGGAAAAATTAGGGGCTGCACCACATAGGAATCGGTCGTAAACGCGATCCTTTCTGTCGAGCAATTCAGGACGGCGGAATCATGGCTATTGACCGTGTCATTCGGCACAAAGACCTCCTTGAACATCCTCTCGATCATTTCATGCATGAGTTTTCCGCCTCCACCGTGCGCCAAGAGGACATACGGGTAATCCTTGATCGGGACCGGACAAGACATCGTAAAATCGTTTCTTTTCTTCATCGTTCCATCTTTCGATAATGATAATAGGCCGCGCAGGCGCCTTCGGAGGAAACCATCGTGGCGCCAAGAGGTTTTTCCGGCGTGCACTTCACCGCGAAGGCCGGACACTCATGCGGCTTCTTGACGCCTTGCAAGATGAGGCCGCTGATACATTCGGCATTCTCCTGCGTCTTTATCCCCGTGACGTCAAATCGCCTCTCGGCATCATAATCTTTATAGGCATCTCGCAGTTGAAGGCCGCTACGCGCTATTTCCCCCACGCCGCGCCATTTCCTCGGACAAACGCAAAACACTTTCTCAATGAGACCCTGCGCCGGCTTATTGCCGTCATGGGTCACCGAACGGGTATATTGGTTCTGGACCTCAAACCGGCCCTCTTCCAACTGTTTAACGCACATATAAATACCTTGCAGTATATCTAAAGGCTCAAAACCAGTAACGACAATCGGCACTTTATATTTCTTTGCAATTGGCTCATATTCCCAATATCCCATGACCGTGCACACATGCCCGGCGGCCAAAAATCCTTTGACGCGGTTGTTTTTTGATGAAAGGATCGCCTCCATCGCGGGCGGGACAAGGACATGGGAAACAAGGATGGAAAAATTCGAGACCGCCTGCTCCTTGGCCTGATAAACGGCCATGGCGTTGGCCGGCGCGGTTGTTTCAAAGCCGACGGCAAAAAACACGACTTGGCGGTCCGGATTTTCTTGGGCAATCTTTAAGGCATCAAGAGGTGAATAAACAACACGGACATCCCCGCCCTCTGCTTTCACGGAGAACAGGTCCTTTTGGGACCCGGGGACCCGCAGCATGTCGCCGAATGAGCAAAAAATGACACTTTTTAATGAAGCGATCTTTACGGCCTTGTCGATCAGTTCCAGAGGCGTAACGCAAACAGGGCATCCGGGCCCGTGCACCAACTCGATCTCTTTGGGCAGCAATTCATCGATCCCGAATTTGACGATCGCGTGCGTCTGCCCGCCGCAGACCTCCATGATCACGTGGCGCTTGGTTGTGATCTTGCGTATGGCGGCAGATAACTGTTGGGCCAAATCGGGATCGCGGTATTCATCGATGTATTTCATGATGCGTCCCTCTCCAGCTTTGAAAGCTCTGCCATTTCCTTAAGATACCCGAAGACTTTCACGGCTTCCTCTTCGTCAACCTTGCTGATCGCGAACCCGGCGTGGACAATAACATAGTCCCCGGCACGCGCCTCAGGGACATAAGCCAGGGAGACCTCCTTCAGGATCCCCCCGAAATTGACTTTCCCCTTCTTTGAAAGAAGCTCATCGCCTGAAATATTCTCAATTTTTCCAGGTATCGCCAAACACATATTTTCTAATTCCTTGTTTGTGCATCCCACATCATAATAAGGCTACTTGGCTATGTTCTTTTTCCGCGATCCGATGGGCTGCGCAGACCGCCTGCCCCAAAGATATCCCGCCGTCGTTCGGCGGGACTAACTGGTGCCAATAGACGTTGAATCCCGCGCTTTTTAAGCGGCTGATCATCCGTTCGGTCAAATATTTGTTCTGGAAACATCCGCCGCTTAGAACGACTCTGGGCTCGCCGATTTTCCGCGCAACATCAACCGCCATTTCAACAAGCGTATTATGGAATTCCGCCGATATGATTTTCTTGTCTTTGCCGTCACGGACATCTTGAATGATGTCATGGACCATGGCCGTCCAGTCCGCCACATAACCTAGAGCCTCATTGCCAGGGACAGCAAAATCATAATGGTTATGAATGACCGTATCCCCGATCATATATTCCAGGCCCATGGCCGCCTGCCCTTCAAAACGCAGGGTCTGTTTGATATCCAAGAAGGAAGCAACCGCGTCAAATAAACGCCCGACGCTTGACGTCGCTGGGGCATTGAGCTTTTTATCCAGCATGTTCTTCAGGACAGCCAGTTCCTCGCGAGAAAACGCCCTGATCGATGCCAAATCGGAATACCCTTCAAAAGTCCCGTTTGAAAGATCGTAAAGGATCGATGCGGCAACCCTGCGCGGCTCAACAGCGGCTTTATCCCCGCCGGGAAGCAGGAAGGTCTTCAGATGCGCCACACGCCGGTAATCGTTCAAATCTGCTTTTAAGAACTCCCCGCCCCACACCGTTTGATCATCTCCATATCCCGCGCCGTCCCAGGCGATGCCAAGCACGGTCCCCTCCAATTGATTTTCCGCCATGCACGAAACAATGTGGGCATGATGATGCTGCACTTTCATAAGCGGGAGTTTTGTGTTCTCTGCAAACTTTGTGGAAAGATAGTCCGGGTGCATATCACACACAATCGTATCCGGGGAAGACTCATAGAGATTTTTAAGGCTTTCCGATGTTTTCTGGAATGCCGATAACGATTGCTGCGTCTCTAGGTCTCCGATATGTTGGCTCATAAAAACATTGCCGTTTACACTTAAAGCGACTGTATTCTTCAGATGGCCACCTGTCGCCAGAATATCCGCTCCTTTTGTCATTGTCATAACAGGCAACGGCGCGTATCCGCGGGCGCGCCGCAACACATACGGCCTTTCCATAATGACCCGAACGACCGAATCATCAATGCTTCGGACGATGGGACGGTCATGGACAAGGAAACAATCAGCGATCCCGCCAAGCCTTTGCAAAGCCTCATCCTCATTGATACAAATCGGTTCTTCGGCGAGATTGCCGCTCGTCGCGACAACAGCCTTCCCCAGTTCCCTCATCAGAAGATGGTGCAGGGGGCTGTAAGGAAGCATCGCGCCTAAGCAAGGGTTCCCTGGTGCAACAGAAGGCGCGATCGCCCTAGATGGATCAGCATCCTTCCTTTTGGCTAATAAAACAATGGGGCTTTCGCTGGCCCCTAAGATCGCCCTCTCTTGGGGCGCGACTTCACAACATCTCTCAATCCATTCCATTGACGGGAACATCAAGGCAAACGGTTTTTCTTCGCGATGTTTTCTCTCGCGTAAACGGCGCACCGCTTGCTCATTGTGGGCATCCACAACCAAGTGAAAACCGCCGATCCCTTTAACCGCGACAATCTTCCCTTCCTCAATAGCATTGACCGCAGCCGTAATGGCCTCCCGACGGGAGCCCATGACATGACCGGCAATGTCCCATAATTCCACATGAGGGCCGCACTGCGGGCACGCGTTAGGCTGGGCATGAAAGCGGCGATCGGACGGGTCTTCATATTCCCTCCGGCACTTCGGGCACATGTGAAACCTTTTCATGGTTGTGTTGGCCCGGTCATACGGCAGCGCATCAATAATTGAATAGCGGGGGCCGCAATGGGTGCAGTTCGTGAACGGATACAAAAAGCGGCGGTTGGTCGGATCAAAAATCTCTTTCAGGCATTCCGGACACGTTGCCGCATCCGGCAGGACAACGGCTGTTTTCAAGTCCGCCGGATCGCTTTCTTTAATCTGAAACTCATTGAAACCCAACGGGTCGAGAAAACGATATTGATAGCCCTGGATAAAACTGTTTTCGGGTTTCTCTATCGGAATACGCTTGAGCAAAGAATCCAGTTGTCCCGCGGGTCCTTCAGCCTCAATCATCACGCCTGAGGAAGTATTACAGACGAATCCGGCAAGCCCCAGAGTCTTCGCCAGATGGAAAATAAAAGGGCGGAAACCCACGCCCTGCACGGCCCCGGTCACTTGAATACAAATCCGTTGGAGTTGCTGTTCGTTATTGGTCTTCATGGCTTTTTTGCCTGCGTATTTAATCTACGGAATGACAGAAATGGCTTTCTTTGATAGAAATCTTCACAGCAGGGATCAAACCTTTATCGCCTTATTCAATGTCAAACGAAAGGACTTCGATCCTTGAGCCCGGGAAAAAGGTCAACTCAAGCTCGGCATCCTTAAGCATCGTGCCTTTGGCCAGAACCGAGAACGTTTCTTTAAAAGAGTCCTCTTTGACCCCCATAAACTCGCCGACCTTGAGCCTAATCTTCGACACGCTCCCCGCCCCCTCTTTTTGGGCATGCTCACTGATACCTTTAATGATCGGTTCTATCAAATGCGTTTCGTGCACGGTAAACTTCCTTTCAAATTTGACGGCCTAAAACGCTTTCTATTTTCTTTGACACTGCTTCAACTGCCGCCAAAACACGGACGGACATCTCTTCCCCCATCGTAAGATTCTCAGGCTGTATGCCTAACAAATAAATATCCGCCTTTGTCTGAACCTGAAGATACTCGATAAGCATAGCCGGAGATATATCATGCGTCGTAAAACCGCTTTTTATTATATCAGATTTCCCCAGGATTTCATATTCGCCCGGCGAACGGCCCAGATGCACGGCATCGATGATCAATATCGTGTCAGGGCTTTCTTTGATAATCTTGCCCGTGTAACTTTCCGGCGCATTTCCCGCGTCGATGCAAACCGCTTTGACGTGTCCCTTTATCCTTTCGATCAGGGCCGGGCCCAACCCGTCATCGGCGCGCAGGACATTGCCGACACCAACACAGACAACCTTTCCCTTTAACACTTTGGCAAAGTCTTTCATGGTCAGTTAAACTGATAAATCGTATTTATTAAGTTATTTCGTCGTGAGAGTCGTTTCTCTTCTGCAGCGCGCGCAAAGCATTTTAACTCGATCGGACCTACCAAAGTCTTTTAACGCCGTCATCATGTTCTCATCGATGACGCCCATATTGTTCAGACCTGATAGATATAAGGTGGGACTGGAATATTCGAGCTCACCGATTCTCTCTGAAATCCATTTCAAGTGGTCTTTGCAGGCGATGGGCGCCTTGCAGATCTCGCATAATTGAAGCTCTTTTTCGATCGTCTCATAAGACTCTTTCCTGTCAAAAAACGCCAGGTCCCAGTCATTGGACAATTTAATGCCTTCATGGTTGGCAATGCACGCGGCCTCGCATTCCCCGCAAAAAATGCACGTATCCGTATAATGGATCATGGTCCTTTTCGCCTTGCCATTCTCATCAATCTCATCTTTATGCGCGATGGCGTAGACAGGGCACACCGCCTCGCAGGCAAGGCAACCGACGCATTTCTGGTCGTTGAATTTCGGCTGGCCCCTGAAATTCGGATGGGCAACATGAGGCTCCTTGGGAAACTTCGACGTGTACGGCCCTTGGATAAGGGCTTTAATGGCCTCGATAAGTTCTCTGATCTTCGGTAATTTCATTGATCGATTTATCCCTTTCCATCCTCGGCATACCGGTCAATCACACTGCCTTCCCAAAGTTTAACGCCGGACTTGTGCGCGCCGCGGGCAATGGCATGCGCCGCCACAGGAGTCGTTAAGAGAAGAAACACAATGCACAACAGCGCTTTTATGCCGGTTGTCGTTAATCCCACAATAAGAAATGCCCCAAACAAAATACTGCAGGTTCCCATGGTAACGCATTTGGTGGCCGCTTGCAGGCGATTATACACATCCGGAAGCCGCAACACGCCCAGACATCCAAACGCATCAAAGGCAAGACCGATGACAATGAATATAAGACCTATCGTATCAACCATCTGTTGTCTCCGTAATCTGTTCGTCTATTCATCAAAGCTTCTGCCTTCCAGGAATTTTGAGAACGCCAATACGCTGATGAAACTCTGCAAGGCCCAGGCCATGGCGATATCCAAATACCATGTCCTTCCCGTCGAAATCGTTAATATCGAACACAACCCTATGATCAGGATGCCCAAAATGTCGATCGCCACGATCCTGTCCGCGCCGGTCGGCCCCAAAAATACCCTCCAAATACACATTGTCCCGGCAAGGAGGATCACATAAAGAGCCCGGCTTAAAAAGGTAAAGTACGGCAGGCCGGGAGGCGAGAGAAATTGCATGTGCCCACCCATGATATAAACAAGAATCGAAATTAATATGACCGCCCCGATGACCCACCTGATGATTTTCATAACCTAACCCCTATTCAAATACTTCTTTTAGGATATTCTCAAACCGCTGCACAATCTCTCTTGTCGCCGACTCAACATCTTTTCCCTTGACATTGATCGAGTGAACATACAAAACGCCCTCTTCTTCATCAATATCGACCGTCATCGTCCCCGGCGTCAGCGTGATCGAGTTGGCCAAAAACGTCAATGCCGTATCCGATTTCAATGTCGTCTTCACTTTGACAATCCCCGGATTGATCGGAAGATTGGGATGAAGCACGCGATAGGCGACATCGATATTGGCCTTGATGACCTCTATTATAAACATCGGCACATAATGGAATACAAAGTAAAAATAACGCCGGTGGTGCTTGAGCACATAGGCCCTCTGAATGAACAAGTCCCCGGTCAGCCATGAGACTAACGCAGCCGAAAAAACACCGACGATCACATGCTGCCAATCAGGCACCCAGTTTAAAAGGCACCAAACAATCAACGCCATAACAAATAGGATCAGTCGTCTTTTTACCATGATAACGATACCTCTTTAAGGACAATGGCGGCGTAATTTACGCCTAGAGCGATCACATCCGATGCCCTGTTAAGAAAAATATCCCTTAGGGAAGGAATAAGCAACATCCCGCCGATCAGGCAGACGACGGACAATACAACCATTGATAATTTCATAAAAAACGGGACTTCTTTGATGCTCATTAATCCTTCTTTCAGCCTGCCGAAATACGCATATTTCATGACCTTCATGAAAGAAGCCAATGTCAAGACACTCGCCACAACCGCCCAAAAGGCATAACCGAACCGCTGTGCCTGGACCGCCGCTATGATAATAATCAATTTGCTCCAAAATCCGTTAAAAGGCGGAATGCCGGCGATCGACATCGACGCGATGAGGTTCGTTGACCCTGTAACAGGCATCTTTGACATCAGCCCTCCCATTTTCTGCAAATCGCGTGTCCCCGCCGAATATTCAATAGCTCCCGAATTTAAAAAGAGAAGCGACTTAAAAACGGAGTGATTAAACAAATGAAAGATCCCGCCCAAGATGCCCAGAGGCGTTCCAAGCCCGATCCCCAGAAAGACATAACCGATCTGGCTTATGGAATGGTAAGCTAAAAGCCGCTTGAGGTCCCATTGGCCGATCGCCAGAAAAACGCCGACGACCATCGAAAGCGTCCCCAAAAACATGATTATGGAAGACAATTCCGCTGTCATTCCGATGACATTATAAAATATCCTTACCATCGCGTACACGCCCAAAGACTTGATCAAAATGCCCGATAACATCGCCGAGATCGGCGCTGGCGCGGAAGGATGCGCGTCCGGCAGCCACGCATGGAAAGGAACAAGGGCCGCTTTTAAGCCCAATCCCATGATGAATAGAACACTGACCATAAGAACAAGATTCGCTGCGCCTTTTTGGGCCAGCATGTTTGCCATATCCGCCATATTCAAGGTCGATGTTAAGCCGTACAGTAACACGATACCTAATAAAACAAACATCGAACCGACCGTGCTCATGACCGCGTATTTAAAAGCCGCTTCGAGCTCATGCTTCTCGGTCCCGAAGGCAACTAACGCATAGCTCGCGACAGAAGCGATCTCAAGAAACACGAATAAGTTAAAGATGTCTCCTGTCACAATGACGCCGTTCATCCCGGTCAACATCAAAAGAAATAACGTGTAAAACTTTCCCTTGGCCGTAAAGCGTTCCATATAATTGATCGAATAAAGAGCGATCATGAAGGCGATAAAATTGACCGTCACAAGCATAAAGGCGGTCAAACCGTCTAAAACCATGGCGATCCCCAAGGGAAGCTTCCACGCGCCGACGCTGTAAACAAGGGTTCCGTGCGTTCTCACAACCTGGACCGCCAAAACCGAAAAAAAGAAAAGGATAAACGCCGATAAATTTCCAATCGCATCCGGCACCCATTTGGCCTTTTTCTCAACCAGGGAATTGAGAAACGCGCCGGCCAGGGGCACAATAACAAACATCGGTATGATATTAACTGCCTGCATTATCCTCTTAACTCCTTGATCTGGGTAATATCAAATGTCCCGTATTTTTCATAGATGCGCATCGCAATAGCGATCAGCAATGCCATGCTCGCGACGCCAATAACGATCGACGTCAGCACCAAGGCCTGCGGCAGCGGGTCGACCATATTCAAGATATCTGCCTTTTGATCGAAAATCGGAGACCGCCCTTGCATCCGGTAGCCAATCAAGATAAAAAACAGGTTGACGGCGTATTCCGAGATAATCAGCCCAACGATGATCTTGATGATATTGCGCTTTCTTAAAACGCAGTAAATACCCAAACAGAACAGCAAAAGACAAAGCAAATATAACGTCATTCCTTTTTCTCCGTATCGAGTTTTAATAAAACCAAAGCCACAAAGATGGCAAAAAGACCCGCGCTGACCTTAAAGCTTATGGCGACGTTGCACAGGGGGATGATCCCCGCGCTGAAAAGCCTGAACGGCTCGCCCTTCGGAATAAAATTCAGGAAAAAGGACCCACCTGTAAATCCTAATACCGCTATCATTAAAAAGAGCAACGCCCCGATGCTTTCCAATATCGATGCCGCATTGTGCGGCAGCCTTTTGAGGGTCTCTTCTTTCCCGTAAGCCAGCATTAAATGGATAAACGAAAGCGCTATAATGACCCCTCCGGCAAATCCGCCGCCGGGGGACACATGCCCGTGCGAAATAATATAGATCCCGTACAGAATGATAAAACCAACCGTAAGACGCGTGATCGTCTTAACGATCAGAGACATGCCCTTGTGTTTCTCTTGGATCATCAATATTCCTCTTCCTCTTCCTGCTGGCCTTCTTTTTTCCTTCCGACGCGGCGCACCACCGCCAAAACACTGATGACGGCCGCGAACAGAACGGTCGCTTCACCAAGCGTGTCAAACGCCCTGAAATCAAGGATGACGGCCGCAACGATATTGGTCGCGCCAGTCTTCGCCATCCCTTCACTCAAATAAGTGCGTGCGACCCTCATGTCCGGATACCCGAATTTCGGGAGATCTTGAAAACATTTTGCCGCAATGACCATCAGAACTACGATGAACGCTCCTGTAATAAACGTGTTGACCAGCCACCGGCCTGACGTCGAAAACGGCAGGTCCTTTTTCAACGTGGCCCGGATCAATATGATCAAGGCCAATATTTCGACGACCAGCTGCGTGATCGCCACGTCAGGCGCCTTTAAGATCAAGAACACGATCGAGAGGCATAATCCCACGGCGCCGACGGCGACAACCGAAGAAAGAAGGTCCTTGACCTCTATCGCGATGATAGCGCCGATGATCATCAATACCAGTAAAATATGTAGTCCGAGCATATTATCCTAACAGGATCCAAAAAAGAACGATCATCCCCAACAGGCACCACGACAGATATGTCGAAAGCACGCCATTGTGGAGAGAACGTAAGACTTTATTAAACCCAAACGTTACCTTTGTCCCAACCTCATAAATATCAAACGCTTTTTCTTGGGCCAATCGGTACATAAATTTCAAGACACCGATATCCTGAACTGTATTATAAAATTCGGCCCCTGAAATCCTCATGTCCGGGATATCCTTTAATATCTCGCCTCCCATAAACACTTCGGCCTCCCGGGTCTTGGCCGCCGAACCCAAAAGATAGATCACAAGACCTAACACGATCCCGATCAATATCAAAACCGTCGCCAGCCCGGCTTGCCATACACCGGAGAACACAACGCCCTGAACTGCCGGGAAAATGAAGGCCTTTAACGGGCCGCTGTAAGCGAATATGCCGAACGCGATACACAGGGCCGCCAACACTATGGATGGGGCCAGCATGGTCAGGCCTGTTTCCTGGATCCTTTCATCCGTGATCTTCCTTTCCCGGGAAGGCTGGCCTAGAAATATCGCATGTATTAATTTCATAAAGCTGGCCAATGTCAGCGCGCTGCCAAGCATGGCCGCAATCAACCATACGATCCAAAGATGGCCCCCGCTCTTCCCGCTCTCGATGACCCCCTGATAGACCATCCATTTGGAGGCGAACCCGTTAAAAGGTGGGACTCCTGATATCGACAAGGACGCGACAAAAAACGTCATAAACGTGACCGGCATGACCTTGACGAGCCCGCCCAGTTTTTCCAAATCAGTGGTCCCTGCTTTCTTCTCGACCGCCCCGCCCGAGAAAAACAAACAGGATTTATAAATAGCGTGATTCAACATGTGGAATAATCCGCCCGCGATCCCGATGGGATTTCCGGTCCCGATGCCCAAGACCATATAGCCGACTTGACTGACCGCATGATACCCCAACAATCTCTTGAAATCATGCTGGATGAGCGCCATCATGACCGCCGCCACGATCGTGACGCTTCCGACCACCATAAGAAATACGTTCATCGCCCCGTTCATCTGAAACACATCCAGGGAAATCCTCGCGAGAAAATAAATCCCCAAAAGCTTATCGAGGGAGGCCGGCAAGAAAGCGGTCACGGGTGTCGGGGCATCCTCGGCCGTATCCGGTACCCAACTATGAAACGGCATCGCGCCGGCTTTCGCAAAGGCCCCAACTGCAAGGCACAGGTAAGCGTAAACGGCAATCTTGTTATCAAGCGCGATAGACAGTTTATCCATATCGAAAGTGCCGCTTAAATACCAAATAAAAGCAGCCCCCAAAAGCATAAAAGCGTCGGTCCCTCCGATAATGATGAACGTCTTTTTTGCCGTATAGGATACGCGCTCGTTCTCGCCAAAGCCGATGAGAAGATAAAGCAAAAGCCCCAAAACCCCCCAGAAGATCATTAAAACGATCAGATGATTGGCAAACACGACTCCCAGGGAAGCGGCGATCGTCAGCAATATATAGATATAGTAACGCACCAACCCTTTTTTCCCCCGCATAAAGCCAATAGAGTAAATAACGGTTAGAACGGAAAAGAAAACGACGAACATCCCAATAAAGGAAGATAAGGGATCTGATCTGAAAAACCCATAACTTTGTCCGATAAAATCCATCATTTCATGCTCTTTCGGATTTTTTCCGTCTTCTCCTGCGAAAGCCTGACGAGGTCTTCGCCGTTATAAAGTTTCTTTCCTTTTACATTGCGGACCGCCACTCTTTCCGTGCAGCAATAGCACGGGTCAATGGCCGCTAGTATGATCGTCGCGTCCGATATGGTTTCCCCAACGATCGTCGACTTGTACGTGGGAAGGTTCATAAACGTCGGCGCCCGGACCTTATGGCGGGCCGGCCTGTTCGTCCCGTCACTGCGCACATAATGGAACACCTCTCCCCTCGGCGCTTCTGCGCAACCGATGCCTTCGCCCGGAGGGATATCTTTAAGGCGCAGGTCAATGTCCCCTTGAGGCAGATTCGACAGGCACGCCTTCATGATCTTGGCCGACTCTAACATTTCGAGTACGCGTAACAAAACCTTATCAAAGACATCTCCGTTCTGGGTGACGATCATTTTCCATTCGACCTTATCATACGCCCCATAGGGTGCGTCTTTTCTCACATCGCGGGCCACGCCGGAAGCCCTGGCCGTGGGCCCCAGAGCGCTGTAACCTTTCGCTTCTTCTTTCGTAAGGATTCCCACCCCTTTGGTCCGCGCGTGCAGAACAGGGTCATCCATGACCGCTTTTTTAAGCATCTCTAATGTCGGAACGATGGAATCGATCTTTCTGATCACGCCGGGAATGTCTCCGGATTTGATATCCCTGCGCACGCCGCCGGGCTTGAACATCGCGTAATTATTCCTGTTGCCGGAGAGGATCTCCATGACATCGAGGATCTCTTCCCTTAATTTCCACGCCCACATAAAGACCGTATTGTACCCGAGGAAATGGCCGGCAAGGCCGAGCCACAACAAATGCGAATGGATCCGTTCGCCTTCGGCGATGATCGTCCTTATGTATTTCGCCCGGTCCGGCACCTCAACGGGAATAATATCTTCGACAGCTCTCGTGTAAGCATAGGGATGGCTTGTCGAACAAATCCCGCAGATCCGCTCGATCACGAACGTCGACTGGTCAAAGGTCTTCATCTCTGAAAGCTTTTCGATGCCCCTGTGGTTATATCCCACGCTGACATCTACAGCGGCAATTTTCTCCCCTTCGACCGTAAGAGTAAAAAACTCCGGCTCTTCCTGCAAGGGGTGATATGGCCCAATGGGCACTATGGTTTTTGCCATGTCCTATACACCTCGATCCCTGATCGCGCTCTTGTCCCACTCTTCATAATCCCGCCTCAGCGGATAGACGCCTTGCGGCCATTCCGCCGGAAGAAGAAGCCTTCTCATATCCGGATGGCCTTTAAACTTGATTCCCAGAAGCTCATTTATCTCCCTCTCGATCCAATTGGCCGCCTCAAACAGGGGAGCAAGCGAGTCGATCTCGAGTTTTGCCTTGTCCAAAGCAACCCTGAAAGAAATCAAGAGATTAATCTCCTCAATCGTAAAATGGTAAAGGATTTCCATGTGATACCGCACATCCACGCCGGATGCGATATTGAACCGGGCGCCCAGGTCATAAAAAATATATTTCGCCATCCTGGTAATCGCCTCAGGCCGGATATCGATATAGACGCGTTTAACCGACTTCTCAAAGACGTTCGTAATATCGCCTTTAAATTTATCTTTCAGGTCTTGCAAGACTTCTTCGCGTGTCATTTTCTCTTAGAACTTCCTTCCAGTTTTTCTTTTTTGATTTTTTCTATCAATTTAACCACAGCCGAGATCATCGCTTCCGGTTTCGGCGGGCAGCCAGGAACATAAACATCCACCGGGATGACTTTGTCCAAAGGAACAGGACAATTATAACTGTGCATAAACATACCCCTGGACAGCGCGCATTCCCCAATTGCGACCACAAGACATGGCTTCGGGACCTGCTCGTAAAGCCTTTTGACCCTGATCATGGACTTCCTGTTACACGAACCGGTCACCAAGAGGACATCGGCATGTTTAATGCTTCCGGCAAGAATCATGCCGAAACGTTCGATATCAAACCGGGGCGTCAGACAGTCCAACACCTCGATATCGCAGTTATTGCAACTGCCAGTCGACAAATGGAAAACCCAAGGTGATTTCAGCAACGCTTTGAGCTTCATGGACATCTTGTTCTTATCTCCCCCATATGGCCAGCAAGACCGCAGCAATCGCCATCATTGTCATCGGTCCCCAAAACCATCGGACAGCCTGGTCAATCCGCACCCGCGGATTGGTATTTCTAATAACTGTTATCAGCGCCACTAAACCGACATACTTTAACACACCGTATAAAAAATGGATCCCGTCAAATCTCAACCCGCCCATAAACAGGATCATCACAAAAAACGGCAACGTGAATAGGAGCATGTTCTTCATAAGCCTGAAAACCGCCAATCCCGGGCCGGAATATTCAATGATCGCGCCGCCGGCAATTTCCGTTTCCGCTTCGGCGACATCAAAAGGCACAAGGCCCAGTTTGGCCTGCATACAGAATATCACGACAAGCCAGGCAAGGAAGCCGGACCAGCTCCCGATAAAAACGCCATTTTGCATCTGAGCGGTCAGCATGTCTCCAAGCCTGATTGACAAACCGCTTTTGATGACTGGGACAAGAATCGCCAATAAAAAGGGCAGTTCGTAACCTAAAATAAGCTTCATTTCGCGGGAAGCCCCCAAACTCGCCAAAGGATTCCTGGAGGCAAAGCCCCCCATAATGATGCTGACAGACGGAATCGTCAAAAGATAAACAACAACGATCAAGTCCCCGATAAACGATTCCTTGGGATTAATATTGTTAAGCCATAGTAACGTCGAAACCAAGATGACGCTTGCCAGACCGACTAACGGTGCTAACAAAAAGGCCGTCTTCGAGGCCCCAACCGGTACAAGCGTTTCCTTCCCCAACAGTTTTATGATATCGGTCAACGGCTGCATCAACGGCGGGCCGACACGGTACTGGACCCTCGCAGTGACTTTCCGGTCGATCCAGCTGGCCAAAAGACCGATGACGGCTGTCAACAAGAATCCGAACATAAGAACATACATTAAATAGATCATGCTTTTTCCCAAGCCCAATGGGTCGAATGAACAATCAGGTTATCACCCACCAAGAACGTGTTCGCATCCAGCTCCCCGTCAGCTTTCTTCACGCTCAGCGCGCCGTGCGGGCATGTCTTTGTGCACAAAGGTTCGTTTGCTTTGTCTCTGCGGTCCAAACAAAAATCGCAATTATGGATCAAGAGGGGAACATTCTCCGGATAAATGGTGCCGTAGGGGCAGGCATGCGAGCATGATTTGCAGCTGATGCAGCGCATATTGTGCCTGACCAGTATCCAATTTTTTTCCGGTTGCTGCTCAAGGGCGTCCACGGGGCAGGCAGCGATGCAATGCGCGTTTTTACATCTCCGGCACACAAGGGCATACGTCGCAAGTTCAACGATAGAACGAACGCCGTTATTGCCGGGATGATAAAAATAACTGCATTGGACGGTACACGTTTCACACTTTTTTGATGAGCAGATGTCCAGGTCAAGAAAAATACGCTCATCCTTCCCCTTTTGGGGTGCGATGTTAAAGGCTTTGTTGTGGATCTGTTCCGCGCTTGAATTCATCTTAGTCCCATATTTCCTTAAGATGCTTGATCTTATCATAACGGAAAACCGGGCCATGCTTGCAGGCGTAATACACGTCAAGCCTGCAATGGCCGCACTTCCCGATGCCGCAGGACATATTCTTTTCCATGGAAAGATAGATATTTTTGTCCTGAAAGCCCATTTCCAGCAATTTCAGCGTCGCGAACTTCATCATGATGGGAGGGCCGCATACGATGGCAATACCCTCGGGGTAATGGATCTTCACATCGTCAAGGATCGTTGTCACGAGGCCGACGTGGCCTTTCCACGTTTCATCGCCTTTATCGACCGTAAGCCTCAAATTCAGGTCTTTCCGTTTCGCCCATTCTGCTGTTTCATCCTTAAATACCATTTCTTTGGATGTCCGGCAGCCGCCTCTGAAATACAGGCTCTTTAACTCTCCCGACATCTCAAAAAATGAATACATGAGGCTTCTTAGCGGCGCGAAACCGCAGCCGCCCCCCACGACCAAAACATCCTTGCCCTTGAACTCATCTAACGGATACCCGTTGCCGAAAGGCCCCCTGAGCCCGACAATGTCCCCTTCTTTCAGCTGATGCACCCGTTCTGTTACCTTTCCGACTTTCATGATGCTGACATGCAATTCTTCCTTCACGGATGATCTGGAGGAAGGAGTGAACGGCCCCTCGCCTACGCCGGGGATCGATAACTCGATAAACTGACCTGCCTTGAAAGATATCTCTTCCTTCGGCTTGAGCCTCAACGTCTTGATCGTAGGCGTCTCGGGGATCACTTCAAGGACTTCTGTTTCAATGGGGCGATAGGGATTGTTCATGCTATTTATTATCAACCAGTTTTTTAAGAACTTTTCGGATATCGATTTCCGCCGGACAGGCCGATATGCACCGCCCGCAGCCCGTACAGGCGTAAACGCCGGAGACCCTCGGGAAATAATCAAATTTCTTCTCAAACCTGTTCCTCAGCCGCATCCAGAGCTTCGGCCTTGGGTTCCCGCCTCCCGCGACCCGCGCAAAATCCTTGATCATGCAGGAGTCCCATATTCGAAAGCGCTGCGTGCTTTCCCCGACCTTTTGGTCATACAACAGGAAACAATGGCATGTCGGACATATGGTGTTGCATGCCCCGCATTCCACGCATGTCCTTGACTCTTCTTCCCATAGGGCAGATTCGCTGTTTTTAATAATGTCTTTAAAACGGTCCTGATGCGGAACTTCATGTTCCTTAATATTGGTTTCCACCAAACCTCTCACGCGGGAACGCTGCTGGTCTCGGGCACGGACTTGTCCATCAGACGCGTTTTCGAATAAAGACGGGTTTTTTTCAACAAGGGCCCTCCCTTTATCAGAGCCGGCCTGCACAACAAATCCGTCTTCAATCTGGGACAAGTTGATATCAAAATTTTCTTCCGGAAAGGGTTGTATGCCTAACGCGAGGCAGAAGCATGTGTCAATCGCGCAAGTGCAATCGGCACTCACAATAAGATTCTCTGCGCGGTTTCTCGCATAGAAAGGGTCTTGTTCATCGCTATTGGCAAAGACGAAGTCCTGGATCTTAAAGCCTTTAAGGTCACAGGCCTTAACCCCGATAATGGCGTAGGGCTTATTGTCCGGACGCGGGACATCATTCTTAAATCCGTGGGCAACGACTTCCCGGGCGCGGGAGAAAAACGCCTTGAGAGGTTCAACCGGCCTGACTTCGCCGATCACGATCTCATCGACATTGCCGGCATATTTCTTGAGATAACGATGGTTCCCTTTTTTGACAGGGACATAAACTTCATAATCATCCGAAAGCAACTTGATAAAATCGCTGAATTTCGCTTTTTTCAGTATTTTTTGACTTGTCATCATTGTATTTAAGCAGATTGAACGGTGGGTAATTAGCCTACATTATGCCCACAAAAAAAAGCATAGTCAACCAAAATGTCTTAAATATTGTCAGGATGCGGCCCTAAATCTATAATTTGCAGAATCAGGGGGGCTTTGCTTCTGATGTCTTATTGATGCCCTGTTACAATCCCAGAAATTTAATTCCAAAACCACACAACATGATAACAATCCCGCTTATCGCGGGGGCAAATCTCATAATTTCTCTTCCTTGGACAAAATTTAATCCAAAAGAAGCAACCAGAACCGTGCCCACCATGGTCATGATGGTCGTCAGGCCGAAAACGCCTATCAACAGAAAAACAGCCAAAAAATTATACGTTAAAGAAGGATAGGTCATAAGGAAGAACAGCGGCTCGCACGGGCCGACAACAAAAATGATAAATAAACTCCAGACAACAAGATTAAATTTTCCTTCAGCGGGCAAATCATGAGCCTGCACTTTTCCCTTATATAGTCTTTTTAAGCCCCAGATAAAATAGGCGAGACCGAAAGCAATAAGGGCCCACGCCGCAAAATCAGAACGGTAAGAATCAACGATATGTAACAAGCTCAAAGACTGACGGAGCCCCATGGCCAGATATCCGATCATAACAGAACTCAAAATGTGTCCAAGCCCGCACATCGATGTCACCCAGATGGTCGTCTTTCTTGACCATGAACGCGCTTTAGCTAAGGCAATAAAAGGCAGATAATGGTCCGGCCCCAACAACGTGTGGACAATACCGGTCAACGCCGCTACAGAAATCAATGGCATGATCTCGAAATTCATGGTTCACTCTCCTTAAGGTAAAACAAAAATTTGAATTTTAAGAAGTCTATCATTCCTATTAAGAAAATTCCATCTTTTTTGGAAATATAAAATCAGCCGCTGCCAGCAATCTATATTATTTATACTAAACCGTTATAGAAATCCATGAACCGGTCAAATTCAGGGCCTTCTTTTTCCACAATCTGGACGCCAATCGTATACTGTTTATTATAATCGTTCTTTTTCACCCATATCACCTTGACGGACACCATAACCTCATCCGTGGTGTCCAAATCAACCGCCAATTGGATTTCTTCTCCCACCTTTAATTTGCTGTCGGAGGTCAAGCAGAAGCCTCCGGAAGACATGTTGAAAATTTTCGCCTCGCGCTCCGGACGGGGATCATCCCCCATGCCGTAGGAAGCCGCCAACTCAATGGGGGACCGTTTTTCTGATCTTTTTTCGAACATAGCCCTCACCCCGCAACCTTAATATTTCCTTTTTTTCTTATCGGTCTTAAATAAGGCCAAAATATGATTCAGGATAATTCCCGTGCCACTAGCGGCAACGGCAACACCCATGCCGATAAAACGCCATTTGTCTTTAAGGAACCATGAAACGAGTATGACCGTTCCGACCATCAGGCCGGATGTTGAAATCTTCGGCCAGTTACCGGAACCCGTCAAAAACACAAGATCAAGAACAAATAGCACCAATAATATGATCGCCCCTATCGGACTGAATACATATTTCAGTATTTTGTCATCCATCAGTTTTTCGATCAGAGGCCGCTGGTCCTTGAAGATCTTATCGAAATCTTTTAAGAATATATAGGAAACCAAGCGTTGGCACATGTCTTTATCCCACAGGCCTTCATCTCCAACCTCTTGACAGGACGAAGAAAAAAAGCCGTCCATGACCTCTTTTAATCCTGCCTGCAGGCAGGAATAATATTTTGTGTTATCTTCTTTAGATTGCGTTTTACATTGCTGAATGAACGCGACGCTTTTCTGTTCAAGCCAATCTTCCCCCTCAACGGCAACCAATTGCGCGAACTGTTCGGCCACACACACCGTTTCGCGGTTTTCTTCTGTCACTGAGTCTTTCCAATATTCCGGATAGGTAATCGCATGACCCGTTTTTTCGCATTGTTGAACCGCCTGCTCGATCCTCCATTTGCCTGTCACGCTGAGTTCGGCAGAAACATTCCGCACACCGAGCAGACACAGGAAAAATAAACAACTTATTGAAACAATATGGAGTTTCACGATGTTCCCTTAAGGCTTTTTCCCTTTTAAATGTGAACACCCAGCCGTCCATAGCCGGGTGTCCTCATTATTGGATGAGCAAGAACAGTTTATGTCTCATCGTCATACTTATCTTTAAGCGCCTTAACAACATTGGCATCCGCTAACGTCGTGACATCGCCCAAAGCCCGCCCCTCCCCGATGTCGCGCAAGAGACGGCGCATGATCTTTCCGCTTCTGGTCTTAGGCAATTCAGCCGTGAAAATGATCTTTGACGGCCGGGCGATCGCGCCGATTTTATCGGCCACATGCTGCTTTAAGGTGTCTTCCAATTCTTTCTTCGGCTCGTTTCCTTCTTTAAGGATGACAAACGCGGCAATGGCCGTCCCCTTGATCTCATCTTTAATGCCGACAACGGCAGCTTCCGCAACGCTGGGATGGTCGACAAGAGCGCTTTCCACTTCCATCGTCCCGATATTGTGCCCGGCGACAAGCATGATGTCATCGACGCGTCCCAAGAGCCAGAAGCAGCCGTCCTTGTCGATCCTTGCCCCGTCACCGGGGAAATAGGAATCCTTCCACTTGCTCCAATAGGTGTCTGCATAACGCTGCTGATTGCCCCAGATGCCGCGAAGCATCGCCGGCCATGGGCTCTTGATGGTCAAATAGCCGCCGCCCTCAGTGACGGCCTTGCCTTCTGCCGTTATAACCGTCGCGTCAATACCCGGAAGAGGCCTGGTCGCCGACCCGGGTTTCATCATGGACACTCCGGGGATCGGAGAGATCATAATACACCCTGTCTCGGTCTGCCACCATGTATCAACAATGGGGCATTTTTGCTTGCCGATCACTTTGTAATACCATATCCACGCCTCCGGATTGATCGGCTCCCCGACCGTCCCCAAAAGGCGCAGGCTGGACAGGTCACAGCCATTCGGCCACTCGACCCCCCATTTCATAAAGGCCCGTATAGCCGTCGGAGCGGTATACAGGATCGTGACTTTGTATTTCTCGATGATTTTCCAGAAACGGTTGCGCTCGGGATAGTCCGGCGTCCCTTCGAACATCACCTGGGTCACGCCGTTCGACAGCGCGCCGTAGACAATGTAGCTGTGCCCGGTCACCCAGCCGACATCGGCCGTGCACCAATACACATCCTTTTCCTTCAGGTCAAAGACCCATTTCATCGTTGCCGTGACGCTTGTCATATAACCGCCGGTCGTATGAATGATCCCCTTGGGGGCTCCCGTCGTCCCTGAGGTATAGAGGATATACAGGATATCTTCGGCATCCATCTCTTCAGGCTTGCAATAGTCCTCGGCAGCCCCGATCGCTTCATGGTACCAAAGATCACGCCCATCTTTCATTTTGATATCAATCGACTTGTGCTTAACGACCATCACATGTTTGACGGAAGGGCATTGGTCAACAGCCACATCAGCGATCTCCTTAAGCGGAATCGCTTTCCCGCGCCGTGAACCGCCGTCGGCCGTGATGACCAATTTCGCCTGGGCGTCCAGGATGCGGTCCTTCAACGAGTCCGCGCTAAAACCCCCGAAGACGACTGTATGGATGGCTCCGATGCGCGCGCAGGCCAGCATCGCAATAGCCGCCTCGGGAATCATCGGCATATAAATGGCCACGCGGTCGCCTTTCGCGACTCCCAGCTTTTTGACGGCGTTGGCCAATTTGTTGACGACTTTGTAAATGTCGTCATAGGTCAGCTTCCGTTCTTCGCCTTCCTCGCCCTCCCAAAGGATCGCGGTCTTGCCGCCCTTGCCCGCCTTCACGTGCCGGTCCAGGCAATTGTAACTCGCGTTCAGTTTCCCGCCGACAAACCACTTGGCGAAGGGCAGTTTCCAGTCTAAAACCTTGTCCCATTTCTTAAACCAGTCGAGATCGTTGGCATACTTCCCCCAGAACGCCTCGCGGTCCTTGGCTGCCTCCTGATAAATCGACTCATCCTTGACGTTCGCGTTCTTCTTGAACTCTGGGCTGGGATAAAAAATCCGGTTCTCCTCCAGAAGAGTCCTGACGGCCGCTTCCTTTTTTTCCTTCTGTTCTGCGCACATAATCCGTTCCTTCCTTTTCTAGTATTCCTTAATAAGATTAATCACTGTCCCGGATCTTTCATGTTTCACTGTCTTAACCAATCCGCAAAAAACTATTTCAGCAGGCGCGAATCCGCGTTTTCCGGTAAAAACATTGATAGATTCTACACCTTGAGTCAGCCCCCCGCAACAAAAAATCGCTATCTTTTGCTCAGCATATTTTGCATAATTACTCTATAATACGAATCACATATTCAGTTCAATGCCGACAGGGCAATGATCTGAACCCATAACGGCTTTCAGGATAAGCGCTTTTTTCACTTTGGGGAGCAAATTTTCCGTTACAAAGAAATAATCGATCCGCCAGCCGATGTCCCTGTCCCGCGCCCCTGTCTTATAATCCCACCAGGTGTAATGGCCGCCGTCCTTACAGAAATGGCGGAAGGTATCGACATACCCGCTCTCAATAAATTTCGTGACCCAGGCCCGTTCTTCGGGAAGGAATCCGGTATTCTTTTCATTCTGCTTCGGCCTGGCCAGGTCGATTTCTTCATGGGCCGTGTTTACGTCCCCGCAGATGATAATCTTCTTGCCTTGGCTTTTCAGCCGGTCCACCTTCTTTAGAAACGCGTCATAAAACCGCATTTTAAAAGGGACCCGGACGTTTCCCGCTCCGCCATTGGGGAAATAAATATTGAAGAGGACAAAAGGCCCATAATCCAGCATCAGAGTACGCCCTTCGGTATCGAATTCCTTGGCCCCCAAACCCTCCCGGACCTCCTGGGGCTCGGCTTTCGTAAAGACCGCGGTCCCGCTGTAGCCTTTGCGCTCGGCCGATGACCAATAAGTTTTATAACCGTCAGGCGATAAGGCCTCTTCCGTCAGTTGTTCAGGGCAGCTCTTTGTTTCCTGTACGCATAATATGTCCGGGGAATCTTTTTGAAGCCAATCGATGAATCCTTTTTTCAAAATGGCTCTCATTCCGTTTACATTCCAGCTTAAGATTCGCATTTAAAACCTCGTAATTTATACTAGCAATTCAACAGGACGCTTTAAATGTAGTTTTAGGTTATTGAGGTTATGAATGTTATAAAGGTTACGGAGGTTACCGTTATTAGATTGTTTTATGTTGCAACAGGTTGGAAACCTAAAGTAACCTCATGTAACCTGAAACTGTCTTTTAACCGCAAACTTTCCAACCTTCATAACCTTATCCAATATTTATAACGTATACAATTTATTATCCGATCCTGACAGGCAAACGCTTCGACCCCCAAGTCCCAGGCTGATCATCAAACTGCCCGGGGCAAAACGCGCCGCATTTGGAACACTTGTTCTTGTCCTTCAAATTGTACGCGCCGAGCTCGTACCAATCCCTCTCGATGAGCACCTGGCCGCACTGGGCGCAATAGGTACTCCCTCCTTTAGGATCGTGCACATTGCCGGTGTAAACATATCTGATCCCTTTAGCTATCGCAATATTCCTGGCCCTGGTCAAGTCAGACGGGCGGGTAGGAGGGATCCCCAGCATCCGGAAATCCGGATGGAACGCCGAAAAATGCAAAGGAACATCCCCTCCAAGCTCCTTGACGATCCACTCGCACATGTCATTCAGTTCCTGATCGCTGTCATTCTCGCCGGGAATAAGCAGCGTCGTGATCTCAAACCAGACCTTCGTCTTGTGTTTCAAGTACGCCAACGTATCCAAAACCGGCTGCAAAGCGCCCAAAGTGATCTTCTCATAAAATTCTTCAGTGAAGGCCTTCAGGTCAACATTGGCCGCATCCATATGTTCAAAGAATTCCGGCCTGGCCTCATTGGTAATGTAGCCGGCTGTTACCGCCACTGTTTTAATCCCCAGGGCATGACAAGCTTTCGCGATGTCGATCGCATATTCCGCAAAAATAACAGGGTCATTATAGGTAAAGGCAACGCTTTTGCAGTTCATTTTCTCGGCGCATTGGGCGATGGCCTCAGGAGATGCTTCGTCGGTCAAGCTGTCCCATTCCCGCGATTTGCTGATGTTCCAGTTTTGGCAGAATTTGCAGCCTAAATTGCACCCGGCGGTCCCGAAAGAAAGGACGCTGGTCCCGGGATAAAAATGATTGAGAGGCTTCTTCTCAATAGGGTCAATGCAAAACCCGCTGCTACGGCCGTAAGTCGTTAAAACAATCTTTCCCCCGATATTCTGCCGGACAAAACAAAACCCGCGCTGCCCGTCCCTTAACAAGCAATACCGCGGACAAACCTGGCAAAGGACGCGCCCGTCCGCCTGTTTTGTCCAATGCCGCCCGACATAGTTGTCTTGTCCTAGAACGCTCACCATTCACCTAATCACTTTTTTGCGTCCAAGCCCGAAACGGTTTATACCCGAAATATTTCAGAGGAATATTAAAATAGATATTTCCGAGTTCTTTCCGGTAAGGCAAGACCGTTAACTCTTTAATGTGCCAGCCCACGCCTATATCCTGTTTTAGAGCTATTTCGTCAGAATAAATAAAAGCGCCGTATTCAGCGCCTTCCTCTTTCATGTCCGTGTCAAAATACAGAGGGATATGATTCCCTCCGGTCAACGGCTTGACGTTTTTGTAAGCCGAAAGATTTTGCGCCGCCACGCCAAAAAGAACCACGTTCATGACATCCCCCTCAATGTCTGCCTCACCCTCATACTCCCCCGTGATCCTTAGCGGAATGGCCTCGGTCAAACCTTGATTTTTCGCCGTTGAACATGCCGACAGTGAAAAAAACAAAAAGACCAACCATAAGATCCTATGGTCCATTTTTCCCTCATGATTTTTCTTTTGGTTTATCTTCTTTGACAAACAGCGGCAGCGAAGATACGGTTCTCCCGCTGACAGCCAGGTCAATGGAGTACTCGCCATAGCGTTCAATCTTCAAACCTTGAATATTGAAAATTAAATTCACCGAAGTGGACCTTTGTTCTTTGGGATGGTTGATTCTGACTGTTCCCCCGACTGGACGGATAATATGTTTCCCGTCCATATCAATGAACTTGACGGAAACTTCATGTTTGTTGCCCTCGCTCGAAAAAAACCTGATCCTCATGGCAACCGCGCACTGCGGATGAACAACCGGTATCTTTTTGGTCCAGATCGTATCAAACACCCCCAGCATATTTAATTTTCCGCCATCTGTTGTCGCTGCGTCACATAATGAAAATATTTCAATTTGCATATCCGCCTCTCTCTTAAAAGGATTTCCCTCCCCCTTGTGGGGAGGGTTAGGGTGGGGGGTACAATTCCTGTCGCGTTATTTCTTACCCTCCCCTAACCCCTCCCATAAAGGGAGGGGAATGCTTCGTAAACTCGGCACTTCTAGCTCAAATTCATCGGCAAAAGCAAGCGTTCGTTTCAACCGTTCCGGGGCCGAGCGCCCCATGCACTGATGCGCCAAGTCCCCTTCAAAAGCCTCGGCCATCCGGTCTATTAACTTTTGCCGATCCAACTCCCTTCCGATAAGACGGAATTGGATGTCCAGGATATCGCTTGATACCTTCCGGGCAAGTTCTTGATGTTTTCCCCAAAGCTCACCGACCGTACCGCCGACTTTCAAACCGGCAATATTCACCGTCAATATGTATAGATTCTTAACAACCAATTCAAAAAGCATTTCGTCCTCACTAGCGGCTATCTTGGAATGAAGATTGATCGTTCCCAATACATCTTTGACGAGTCCAGCGCGCGGGCCAAAGACCGGGGACGGGATGATCTCCTTGGCGTCCAGCCCCGGTTTTTTTTCAAACCACACCGAGATCACTGTCGGGTTTGCGATATGATACGCCTGCCAGTCTTTGGGCAAGAGCTCGTTTTGCAATAGGATCAGCCTGTCGCGCCATTTCTTTGGGATGTCTTTGAGAACGCCTTGAAGGTCATTCTCCCTGACGGCAATGACAACCGCCAGCGGATCTTTGATCTCATCGGCAGCTTTATGAATGTCGGCCCCTTGCTCAATGGGATAAACAGGGTATTGCGCCCTTAAGAAACCTTTGGCAAAAACGCCTCCCATCTCTCCAACGCCGATCAACACCACAGCTTTTTTCACAAGAAAACTCCTCTCTTCGTTCGTACTTGTTTTCCAAAATAATTTAGATGAAACAAGTACTGTCCTCATTTCTTCTAAAATATTTTAGGAAAATGAGGACGTCGTATCTTCTTTGCTGCATAGGAAAGGGGTTTTCTAGCAGCATCCGTATTTATACTTTCCTATGCTGTAAAACAACCCTTCCTGTATTTGACATGCCGACAGCGGCCTGCTAGGATAAAATTAATATTTCTCGGAAGCAAGCCTTCATTGAAACATTATGATAAAGAAAAAATACATATTTGTCACGCTTTTTGCGCTGTGCCTCCTGGCATTCGGCAACACGCTGTTTTAACCGTTTGTCCATGACGATTTCATTTTCATCAAGGACAATCCTGCGATCAGGGACCTTTCCGATATCCCTGGTATCTTTTTTAAGACATCTTCACTGGCGAATCTCCCTTTGGCCAATCCACCGCCCCGCGCTGGAAATCCTGTACCGGTTGCAATACCGCTTCTTCGAGTTTGATCCTTTCAGCTGCCATTGCCGCAGGTATCCTTATCTCGCTTTACGTTCTTTCGATCTTTAAGCAAAACACGTATTGGCGGGGGGAGACCCCTCTTTTCAGCCGCACGGCCCAATATGAGCCGGACTTCGGGCGGGGGCATGTTCTCTTGGGAAGGGCTTATGCCAAGGAAGGCGATTGTTCGAAAGCCGTTGTTTCGTTCCGGAAAGCCTTGACTATCTTTGAAAATTACCGTGCCTCAACACAATCCCCTTTACTTAAAGGCCTTTATGTTGGGCTAATCCAGGATGTTAAAAAAACCTGCTGAACTGTTCCCAGAAAAAAAAGAAGAGTTGTGCGCGGCTGGCCCATTTATTGCCGATAATTCTCGGTATTAGCCCATGCTATATCTTGGGAGTTCTTTCAAGAAGTTTCTTTTGTTGCTGTTATACGGCTTTCTGCCGCTTTGGAGTCTGTTTTGTGAGCCAGTATTAGCCGGAAAACTAATAATTTTATTCGACCTTAGTTTTCATGTCCTGGAGAATGGCTTCCAGGTCTTCCTCATGCTTGACCTCATCTTCGAGGATTTCCAAAACTAAATGCGCGGTAAGAACATCCTTGCCTTCGACCTTTTTCAGGATCTTCCTGTAAACCTCGATCGCGCATTGCTCTCCTTTGATATTCTGCTCCAAAAGCTTCTTGGTATTTGGGCTCGCCGGCTCATCATAACCGCAATTGGCCTCTTTTTCCCATTGCTTTGGGTTGATGAGCGGCGTCCCGCCAAGCTGGATGATGCGTTCGGCAAGTTTCTCCGCATGCTCGAATTCTTCCTTGGCATGCTCTTCAAGTTCTCCAGCGACAATACCGCGCATGCGGCCAACGGCGACTTTGGACCCCGCCCAATACTGGTAATAGGCAAGCCATTCATCGGCCAAAGCCTTGTTGAGCAGTTTTACCAATTCTTTTAAGTCTACACCGACGATATCTCTCCCTTTTGTTCCCATTCTCCCCTCCTTCAGGTTAATGCGGTTTTTGTTTTAAAAAGTCACGACCTTATCTGATTCCTTAACAATGTCATACACATCCTTCATCGTAGAGATCGGGCACATCTCTGATCCTTCTTGCTCACGGCTTTTTATACATATCCCGCAGGCATAGATCTTACCGCCGGACTTTAAGAATTTATCAGCCTGCTCGATAGTATGGAATTTATCCGTGCTAATTTTCTGATATTCAACCCCCTTGCCCATGAAGAAAATCTTGACCTCGTCTTTCTGCCCAAGGCAGAAATTGGCATACCGAAGCGCGTTCCAGGAAGTTTCCGCATCGTTACTCGAAATAACAATCCCCACTTTCATTTAGTCCTCCTTTTTCCCTGTTTCCCATTTTTCAGGAAATTTTATGCCAAAATCCATCTTCTGAAAAGCAGCAATCCGCTTTTGAAAAAGTTCTTCTATTTGTTCTGATTCCATAATCAATGGTGATGCGACATCTTGAGCAATGCCATCATTCCTATCCCCAGCAAGAAAAAGAGCATCGACCAGGCCGCTTTTTTCTGGTCCGGCTGGCGATGCAGTTCAGGAATCAAATCACAGGCCGCGATATAAATAAAACCTCCCGCGGCAAACGGCAAAAGCAAGCCGGATAATCCTGAGATCTGAGATGAAAAATAATATCCTAATAATGTTCCCAGGATGGCGGTCGTTGCCGAAAGAAAATTATAAAACAGGGCTTTTGCCTTACCCCATCCCCCGTAAAGCAAAACCCCGAAATCCCCCAACTCTTGAGGGATCTCATGCAAAACTATGGCAATTGTTGTCACCATTCCGACATTCACGTCAATGGTAAAACTCGCCCCTATAATTAAGCCGTCGATCAAATTATGAACCGCATCCCCGACAAGATTGAGATATGTAAATGCGTGAAATTCGCATTTCCCTTTATGGCAATGCCGCCAATAGAAATATTTCTCTAAAATAAAGAAGCATGTAAAGCCCGCAATGGTAAAGAAAAACGTGTGGCTGAAATCCGTGCTTTTTTCAAGCGCCTCAGGCAAAAGGTGTAAAAAAGCCCCTCCGATTAAACCGCCGGCGCCGAGGCCAACCAACAATATTAAAATGCTGTTTAAATACTTTTCTTTAAGAATTAAACTCACAACTCCGATAAAAGAAATCAAGCTTACCACAATGCTTGCGCCCAATGCCCACCAAAGGTTCATGAGTGACCTCCTTTGTCTTCTATCTGCGCAGACATGATTTTAAGGGCCTGCCGCAGATAATCGCGTTTCAACTCGATAACCTTGGCATTGTGCCAAAAAACCGGATGGTGAGACGCCACGATCACCTGACAGCCCTCTTGGACAAGCGCGTCAAGCCCTTTACGGATCTTGATAATCCACTCAAGGTCATGGCCGGTTTCCGGCTCATCTAAAATAAAGCAATCTCCTTTTTGAGGATTATACGACCCTAAAACATCCCGCATCGTCTCCCCATGAGAAGAAAACAAGGCCCGCGTACGGATAATTGTGCCCTGCAATCCCTTAAAATATTTATAAGCCCGGTGCGGATTCATCATTTCACCGTTAAAATACTGATAGCGGGTTGGGCCGCTCTCATGCCTTTTGCAGTCCCGGCATTTGTAAATGGCCCGCAACAAAGTGCTTTTCCCTGAGCCATTAGGCCCCACAATGGCATTAAAACCGCGGCTTAGCACAAACCGCTTGCGGTGGGAAATCATCCTTTTATGATTAAAACATAAAGAAATACCGGCAATCATTCATCCGATCCTCTTTAAAACAATGTCCCCCAGCGTTGCCCCGGAATGCCGGGCAATCACCGGACATTTCACTTTCAACAGAAAATATATCCTCCCATCAGCCTCACTCAAGGCCTCATAATTACCCTGGCCTTTGCTGATGATCAAATCCGCTTGCTTAAAAATCTTTAAGAATTCCTCTGAGCAGTATTTTAAAACAGTTCCAGGGGCATCAACGCCGCTGGAGATCACCTGAGCGACTTTATCTATCCCGCAAAAGAGGGCATCTTCCATGAGGGCGTCATTAATCGACGGTTTGTTCCGAACTGCAAAAATCACTTTTCGATCTTGGCGAAACTCCTCAATCAAGACCCGGTCAAAAACAATCTCGCCGGCATTATCGGCAAGATAAAGGACTGTCTTGGCCGCATTTAAATCCCGCTTAAATTCCTCATATTCGAAGGCGCCCTTTCGGCCGGCCGGAAAATCCTCTCCCAGCAGCTTCTCGATTTCTGCTTCGATATTCAAAGTGTTTTTTACCGCATAATCGATGACATTTCCCGCGATCGCCAGCTCGACGGCCATCAATAAACGGTCCTTGGATCGTGCGACCTTCTCTTTAAGTTTTGGATAAAGCTCCATTGCCCGACGATTGCTCTGGTCTTTGATCCTTTTATAAAGATCCTGTCCTCCGAACCTTCTATCAAAAAGCCTATGCATCTCCCGCGCCATTTCCGGAGGAGTTAACCCTAAAGAAAACTTCGGGACCAAAGCCGCGACCTCATCCATGATCTCTTTATGGATAAGTTCATTGCCGGTAAACAACCGCCCTTGCTCAAGCGCCTGTTTGAAAAAGCAGGGGATACATTCAACAAAAGTTCGCATCATTATTCCTTATTTTTAAATGGCCGCAATTCTAGCTCGTCCTTGAAATCCATCTGAAAAAGCTGCTCATCATCTTCCTTTAACAAATCATCCAACTTCATTTCCGAGGAAATACGAAATCCCATATCCTTGATCATTTGTAATGTTCGTGCATTTGATTCACCCTTCACGTTTAAATACCCTTGAAGAAAAAGTGAATTCGCCACATAAAGGCCTATCGGTTCCAAAGAACGTAGATGCATTTCTCGTCCAGCCGCAATACGAATTTCCGCTTCTGGATTCAGAAGGCGAAACAGGCATAAGACCCGCAGACAATATTCCGGGGACAGTCCCTTCGGGGTTCCAATTGGCGTCCCGGGAATGGGAATTAAGAAATTAACAGGAATTGACTCTGCTTTGACCTCCCGTAACTTCATGGCCATTTCTACCACATCCTGCGGCACCTCCCCCATTCCGAGAATAACCCCAGAACAAACAGACAGCCCTACAGATCTGGCGACTTTAAGCGTGCGCACACGTTCCTCATACGAGTGAGTTGTACAGATTTTACTGTAATATCCTTTTGAAGTATTCAGGTTATGGTTTAAACGGTCAAGACCGGCATCCTTCAATTTTCGCGCCTGATCCAGGGTGATGGTGCCCGGAGAAACACAAACCTCAATGGGCCAGCGCTGTTTAATGTTCCTGATTATTTTCACAAGACGGTCAATGCGTTCATTCGGTGAGCCTCTTCCCGAAAAAACCATACAATACCGATAAGCCCCTGCCTGATACGCGGCCTCCGCCTCGCCTAATATTTCGGAATCAGATTTCATGGGATATTCTTCAATATCCGCTGCAGATAATTTTGACTGCGCGCAGTACTGGCAATCCTCCCCGCAATGCCCGTTTTGAACATTATTGATTACATGAAGCAAAACGACGTTACTGTAATATTTCCGGCGAAAAAGATATGCCAAATGAAGCAAAGAAAAAGTGTCGAGATCGTTTAAGTCAAGAATACGCAAAGCCACATCGCGCCTAAGGGCATCCCCCTTCTCAACTTTAGAATAAATGTCTTGATAAATATCATCAATCATATGTCTAGGTAATTTTTCTTAAGAGGCCTTTCCGAGCGCTGATGACAACAAACCCTCCTTTGCCAAAACCTTTCCTAGGTTTTTCAAGACGACTTATCTTATCGAACAAAGCAAATATTGCCTGATAATAAGAGAAGGAAGCAAAACCAGCTTCCTTAAGCAAATCCGCGACTTCATTTACGCTAAAAAATCTCGCCTGTTTATAAAATACACTTTTCTTCCTTTGATAAATTTTACCAAGAAAACTTTCCCTATCGACCATGCCAATGATAATTCTGCCATTCTTCTTTAAGACCCTTCTCGCCTCGCTAAGGACCAAGCGAGGGTCTTTGACAAAACATAAAGTAATGATAATCGCCACGTAATCAAAAGTGGCGCTGGCATAAGGCAATTTTTCTCCAACGCCCCTTCGCACATTAATATCTCTTCTTCTGGCAAATTTAAGCATGTTTTTTGAAGGATCAACGCCGTATTGGATAGCAAGGGGCGCGGCAAATCTCCCTGTTCCCACGCCAATTTCTAAACCTTTACCTTTCTTTGGTAAGGCCCTTTTGATAGCCCCAAGCTCCGAGAGGTAAACAAATTTATTCTTGTCATACCATGCGTCATATCTTTCAGTGTGACGGTCAAAAATGCCGCTCATGAGTTGAGGCTTCCTCATCAACACAGCCTATCCCTCCTTGAAAATATGCTTTTAAAGCTTCCAGCGTGGGCCCGGCATCCTCTCCGGTCACTCGGATCTTAACATGGCTGCAACAAACAGCCCCTAAAAGCAGAATCCCCAGGATGCTTTTAGCATTGGCCGTAACAGCGCCTTGTGTCAGTTTAATATCTGCTTTAAACTGCTTGGCAAAATTGACAAAATTTGCCGCTGACCGCATATGTAAACCTTTTTGACAAGGTATTTTTATGACAATTTCCTTGTCTTCTGATCCCAACGGCATCTCATTTCCTATTTGCAACGTCTAACTCCATTTTAAAAATATCTTATTTTAATTTCTACTTTCGTTGTCACAGAATTGGCAATAGCACAGTGCTTGTGGGCCGAATCGTGCAATTTTTCAAGTTCTTCTTTCGATGGGATTTTTCCGCCGCTGAATTTTGCCCTTGGCTGGAGGACCGCACGTGAGACAACGAGCCTCCCTTCTTCACCCTTTTCCAGAAAGCCAATGGCTTCATCATGATATTCCTCAACAGTATAGCGTTTTTTAGCCGCGATAGCCAAAAAAGTTAGCAGATGACAACTGGAGAGGGCAGCCGTTAAAACCTGTTCCGGATTGGCACAATGAGGATCGCCTTTAAATTCGGCCGCTGCCGAACCCTGAATACTAATTTCATCGTTAAAAATTATACTATGCCCGCGGTTATAACTATCATAATTAAAGTCGTTGGTTCTTCTTTCCCATTTTACATCTGCTTTATGTTCTGACATGGGGTGTCCTCCTGATCATGGGCAGGGTTTACTGAACGCTTGGGGTAGACTTCAGTTTTTTATATGCGAGGCAAAAAGGACAAATCTTGCCCAGTTGTCGCATGCCCAAAGCAAATTTAGATCCGGGGAACCGCCTGGCAATAATACAAAGCGGGCATATTTGGCAGAAAAAAGCGAGCATCCTAACAAATACCTTCATCGCGTTTTCCTCCCATATTCAGTACTTAAATATGATTGCGGCTGTCCTTATGAATCAATTTATTGACATTTTTAGAGAATTTGGTCTCTAACAGCTTTTTGGGATCGCCGATCGCGCCCTCCAGTTCAGCATCAAAATCAATCTTTCCCCAAAAAGGAACATGAAGTCTTTTTATTTGCATTTCCACAGATAAATTCTTTTCTTTCATGTTTTGAACAACACCGAAGATAGGGATCTTGAGTTGTTTCAATATATTTAACGTCTTTTTCACCGTCTCCATGACCACTTTAGAATGAGTGGTTATGATACAAAACTTCACTTTTTCCATAAAACGAATCACATCCAATGTCACATCTCCGACCCCCGGAGGCATATCCATAATTAAATAATCCAAAGCGCCCCATTGAGTAACGGCAAGCAGTTCGATGGCCGCCTGATCAAACCCGGCCCTTCTTAAGGCCAATGTTTTATCCTCCGTATAATAAATAATGGACATAAACTTAACGCCGTTAATCTGCGGCGGGACAATCCCTTTATCCTCAACGGGAGAAATTCCCTGCGCGCCTAATAGGACATGGCCTGAGGGGCCCCAAAAATCCAAATCCATTAATCCGACTTTATAGCCCGCTTTCGATAGCGTTAATGCCAAGACGGCGGAAAAAGTGCTCTTCCCGATTCCTCCTTTTCCGCCGGATACAGCTATAATTTTCTTAACGCCTGCCAATCTTTTATTAATGACATTTATTCTCGGATCCATCCGGCCCCTCTTTCTCTCCAACGATAGAATCTACCCATATGCCACGGCCTTTTATAATTTCAAAATCCGGGCTCTTGCATTGGGGACACGACATGAAAACATGCGCCACCTCCGGGACAAAATGGATCGCCTCAGATTCTTTAAAATTCAATTTTCCCGCATTCGCGAAATTCCACTTGCGCCCGCAATTCCTACACTTAAAAACAGCCTTTTCATTTTGAAACCGTATTTTCGCCTTTTTAAACAACGATCTTTGGTGCTGTATAATCTCTCGAATGGCAAATTTAAGTATATTTTTTTCTATCTGCTGCAACTGGCCCAATTTGATGGTGATCCCTTGAATTGCTCCAAGACCTTGTTCTTTTGCAACTTTCTCTGCCGTTAAGACGACGGCTTCGGCTAACGCCCATTCATGCATCTATATTTTCCTTAATAAGACTTTTCATCTAAACATAAACCTTGTTTCGTGCATGCCTTCAGCCTTCTTTACAATTGTTCCTTACAAACAATAACGGAAAAACGATGTCGCTTACACAACAAGGAATCCAGACCGCTAAAAATAAAAATAAAAAGATTAAGGTATAGGAGAACCAATTTAAAATCTCCCCTTTCGCCATGATGATATGAAACAAAGACGCCCAGGTGCTTAATAATACATGGAGGCTATGAGGAAATTTTGTTGTCGGTTTACAATAAGCTACTGTTATTCCTAGAATTGCCAAAGGATTAACTAACCACCATTTTTCGATAAACCCAAGGTGTATGCGTTTATTAGGCATATTAAGAAGGGATTCAGCGACATAAGGAATCAGAGAATCGCTTATGGTAGCAATACCAACAGATCCAATATAGCCAATTATGGTTAAACTCCAGAAGTTACATTGCCCTTTAACACAGTTACTTCCTATGCGAGAGCATGTATGAAGTTTATACATTGCCGCGGTAACCAGAGCGCTTAAGAACACATGAAGAGGATGCAGGACGTAAAAAATATTATATGAAAACTTATCGGGCAATTTTAGTGAAAATGCCATAATGACTATCCCTGTCATCGTGCCCAATATTGTGAAAGGCGCGTGCCTTCTTAATTCCACTAAAATCTGTTTCCCCATTTTCCTGCTTCCAAGTGAAGTATCACACTTTGATAGTTTCCCCAACTTTTATCTCAACAAATTTATCTTTGTATTCCTTTTTAAAAAACTCTATGGCGGTCTTTCCTGTGCAATGAGTCGGACCGACTTTCTCTATCTCCATGTCTCTAAATTTATTAATAATATCCTTGATAGTCTTTGTGTGTTTCCCCATCAGATGAAATCCCCCGATGACCAAGTATATTTTTTCAGGAATATTTTGTTTTACATTTTCAATGATCTTGACGATCCCCGGGTGCGCGCAACCGGTAAGGATCACCAGCCCTCTGGCTGTCTTTAAAATCAACGCCTGCTCAGGCATGTATCGTAAAAGGTACCAGCCCTCTATCTCACCTGTGGTGTAGACATTGTCATCGATAAGCGTCAACCGATCTGCTTCCGTTAACAGCCCGCCATAAGATTTAACTTTGTTTTTGAATCGCCTGCCAAAATGAGGGCAGGAATAAATTTTAATCTTGTGATTTTCTTCCAAAAGTTTCCACAAACCATTTTTGTGATCCCAATGGTCATGAGAAATGACGACAACCTTGATCTTATTAATATCCACGCTTAAGTACTTCATATTTTCAATAAGCCATGTCCCTTTTTCTCCCGTATCAAACAAAATTTTATCATCAACCAAGAATGAAACACCCCATCCGGTATGCAGGTTTTTATTGTAGCTGTCTTTATCAAAAAGGATTTTTATGTTCATTTTTATCCCCTTTTTTAACATTCGTACCGCGCGTTAATTCTCCCTGCCCCTGTATCTTCAGTTTAAGTTTTTCGAACAACGTTAAATAATCGATGATCAATTTCCCGTTCAAATGATCTATTTCGTGCTGAAGCACTCTGGCCATAAGCCCTTTTGTCTTGACTTCGATGGCTCTTCCTTTTTCATTTAAACCGCTTACGATAACTTCATCTGGCCTGTCTACGGCAACGCCTACGCCGGGAATGCTTAAGCAGCCTTCTTCCATCTGATCTAAACCTTTTGATTTTAGAATAATCGGGTTCGCAAGTTTGATCGCGCCTTCACCGATGTCTGCGACGATTAATCTTTTGGAAATGCCTATTTGAGGTGCTGCCAAACCAATTCCCGCAAAATGCCGCATGGTGAAAAGCATCTTTTCAAAAAGAATGGTTTCGCTGTCTGTCATCTCTTGCAAGCGCACGCATCTTTTTCTTAAAACAACATCCGGATATTTCTTAATGTCTAAGGGTTCCATTCTTTTATTTTGTTCTTATCATCCAATATTAAAATCTGCGGTTTTATCAACTGAGCCTCGCCATCTTTCGCTAAAACGTATGATAGGATGCAAATCATGTCCCCCGATTCTGCCTGCCGCGCTGCCGGGCCATAGAGAGCGATGATCCCGCTGTTTTGTTCCTCTTCAATTACATATGTCTCAAACCGTGCGCCGTTGTTAAAATTGACAACCTGGACTTTTTCGTTCGCCAGGATCTTGCTTTTTAACAAAAGGGCTTTATCAATGCCGATGCTGCCTTCATAGTAAAGCTCCCTCTTGTTGACTATGGCCTTATGAATTTTAGACTTCAGTATCTCTCTGAACATTGTTATGACTTAATCTTGCCTCTTCTTTTTAGTGTATCTTCATCACTGATCGGTTTAATTTTCTTGGTTTCAGCCCTATAAACAGAAATAGTTTTTAGTCCGTTAAAATAACCCTCTATCCTGTCGATTTCTTGCCTGGATAAAGGTTTAACGTCGCAGGGCCTAAGCGGAGTATTGATCTGGACTTCATCGGGGTTGATTTCTTTGGCAATCTGAGCAATCTCTTGGGCATATTTTCTGTTCTGCTCAATAAACATAATCTGTAATGCCAGCTTCTTTTTAAACATCTGCCGAAATGTTTTTATGCCGTCAATGACGCGTTCGAAACTGATATCCGGCATAGGTTGATTTATTTTCTTAAAAACGGCCTGGGTCGGCGCGTCCAATTTCGCGATAACAAAATCAGTCAAAACTAAATCTTCTCTTACGCCTTTATTATCCAATAAAGAAGAATTCGTAATCACGGCAATGTGTTCGCGCCTGATTTGTCTAATCGCTTTGACCATCTCGCCTAAATTTTCCGCCAATGTCGGCTCCCCTGCCCCTGAAAACGTTAAATAATCTATCTTCATCGGCGGCAATGACTCTAATTCGTCGATAATCTCCCGGGTTTCGATAAATTTTCTTCTCTCATTAGTGAAAAATCCCGTTTTGCCGATTTGACAGTAAACGCAATCAAAGCTGCAGATTTTTCTTCCTTTCGAGACAGGATCTATGCCTAACGAAGAACCCAACCGCCAAGACGGAACCGGACCATAAATATATTTATATTTTTTATTTTGCATTATTAAATCTTCTCTTTGCTCAGTGCAACTTCAATCTTTTTAATAATTTCAATAAACGCCTTGGCTGCATCCGATTCCTTTTTAAAGGACACAAACGGCTTGCCGCTGTCGGCCAAGGCCACCAACTCCGGGTCTAGCGGAATCCTGCCCAAAAACGGGACATTCAATTCTTGCGCAGCCCTTTCTCCCCCTCCGCTTTTAAAAATATCAACTTCATGACGGCAATGCGGGCATATAAAACCGCTCATATTCTCGATAACGCCGATAACCGGGATATGCAGTTCTTTCGCGAAAAGGACACTTTTTCTCGCGTCTAAAACAGCCACATCCTGAGGAGTCGTAACAATCACCGCTCCGGCAATTCCCGGAATAAGCTGGCACACGCTTAATGGCTCATCCCCTGTGCCCGGAGGAGAATCGACAACCAAATAATCCAGAACCCCCCAATTTACGTCGCTTAAAAATTGCCGGATTGCCAAAGCCTTCATCGGCCCGCGCCAAATGACCGGCCGGTCACGGTCCATTCCGGTCAAAGCCAAACTGACCGCCTTCAGATGAGAGGCAGCTTCTACCGGCTCAATACCCAAATCAGTGGTTGTCAGGGACGCTTGTTCAATCCCAAGCATTTTGGCAATGTTAGGCCCATGCAAATCCGCGTCCAGAAGGCCGACCTCCCGCCCAAAGGAAGCCAGCGCATAGGATAAATTGACCGCGACCGAAGTCTTCCCAACCCCGCCTTTTCCGCTCATGACGATCAATTTATGTTTGATCCTCGGCATCTTTTCTTTCAAGCGCCGATCTTGTTCTTCCATTAAATTCTGCTGATTCATTCTCTCTCTTTCGCTATTTGATCGATATGCCCAACAACGCAGGATTAACAAGAAGAACCAGCCCTAGGAGGATCATGATTATCCCGCCGATATACTTCATAATTTCCACCTGGCGCTGGGTGACATGCGCCGCTTTAAAGGTGTGGATGATCATAAACACAATAACCGCCAAAGGAAGGACATAGACAATATTGTAATAAATTAAATACAGGTAATATTGCCATGTGTTTTCCAATCCTTTTCCTGTCAAAATGCCGGTATAAATAATCGGGAACCCTGCGGTGCAGAGCAATTCTATCAAAGAAGAAAATACCGCAAGGCTAATCGATGCCCCCAAAAGGACAAACAAAGACCCCTTTTCAATATGGGAACGAAGGTCTCGCATCTTTTGAAACAACGGCCCCTTGTGCTGGTCCTGAATAGTGAGGCTGACCCCTTTCTTAAAGAACAGGATCTCTTTGCAGTTGATGGTCCCGGCGATCAAAGCAATGAGCGCTAAGGCAATCCTTAACGGCGTCACAAACCCCATATATTTAAAAACATTCAGCCAGGCCGCCATAAACAGAAAATAAAAAAGAAAGACAACAAAAACGAAGCAGAATCCCACCAGATAAAGCCTTTGCCGGGTACTGGAGGTCGAGACCAATAATCCCAAAAGGCAGGTCAGGACAAACATGTTGCAGGGATTAAAACCGTCGACCAGGCCAATCAAGAAAGTAAAAAGAGGCAACGGCATGGTGTAACCGCTTTTCTCAATTAAATCCGGCGGCACTCTGCCCGCGAGAATGAAAAACAAGGCCAACCCAAGGACAGATCCCCCGACAACAATACTGTCCTTAATTTTTGCCCCCAGTCGGAATTTTATCTTCCATCCTGTCGACGTGCGGACTGCCTCAAAAAATGTGAAAAGGATCCCCATCAAGATTAAAAGAACAAATATCCCGGCAATCACCCTTGAGATGTCCTCTCCCTTTGTCACCGACAGAGGCTCGCCGTTCCATTGTAAAACCCAATCGCCAATCTTAACTGCATATTGAAAATCAATCTTGCCTTGCGAGATTTCAAAGGGCATTGCCTCGACTGTTTCGAATTCAGTTCCCCGCAAAGCATCGGAAATATCCGCGGCCGCCGCCAATCGATGCAAAACCCGGTTTTCTCCCTGAAGGGAATTCCCCGCCATTAACACACGGTTCTTTGTCCAAATATTCACCCGGCCTGAAAGCCGCGTAATATCCAATTCCTCAAATGCCTTGCTTGAGCCGTCGGGCAAAGCGCACTCGGAAATGCCGCTGTGAACGATCTCTTCTGCCGCTTTAAGAACCTCAATACGTCCGACAGCTGTCTTTCTGTCCCCCCAAATAAGAAAAGGAACACCCGGACGCCGAAAAGGAATAAATTCCTGAAAATATCCATTCTTGACTTCCGTATTATCCTGCCGGGCTTTGTAAATTTCGTATTCTAAAATGACCAAACGGGGGTTAACGGCCGTCGCTTCCGTAAAAAGCATCGGGTCAGTCACCGCGCAATTGCTGCAACCGTTGCCGGTAATATAAACAGCGCACAATGCCTTATCCGTTTTCTCTTGAGCATGAGCCAGAGACGAACCAGCCGCACAAAAAAGAAATACAAACCAGATCTGAAGGAATCTTTTCATTTGAATAGTCCACCCCCTTCCTCAATACTTTAAAAGATACTCTGCGATCGCATGATAAAGCGTACTGACGGCAAGAATAGAACAATGCCGATGATTTTCGGGAAGATCGCCCAGTCTCTCCAGGATGTCTCCGGCTGAAATTTTCAATGCCTGTTGAATGGGCTTTCCCGCAATCAGGCTGGCGGCCACGACCGCGCAGGCTTTGGTCGGTCCACAGCCGTCGGTATAACACTTTACATCTTTAATAATGTCTTGATCGATGACAAGATAAAATTCCATCGAGTCCCCGCAAGGGCCCCGCAACCGGGCATGACTCGTAAAATCCATTAACCGGCCCAGAAATTCTTGGTTCTCCATAAAGCAAAGATAAAATTGAGGCATTTTTTCCTGCTGCGCATCAACTTTTTCTTTCATGGATGCCCTAAACTCCTTTCTATCCTTGACCAAATGGCTTTTATGGCGTCCGTTGTCCCATTACTGCAAAATGCCACCGGCGGGACGCCTTGGACAACAGCTTTGGTGATATCGTGCGAAAACGGGATCTCCCCCACGGCATCAACACTGTTCTGGGCACAAAAATTCCTGACCTTGCTCGTATATTCCAGATTTAAATCATATTTATTAATCACGACCTGAGTTCTAACTTTAAATTGATGTGCGGTCTCCCAGACCCGCTTAAGATCGTGCAGCCCGGAAACCGTCGGCTCTGTCACGATGATAGCTAAGTCTACCCCGGATAACGAGGCAATCACCGGACATCCTATCCCCGGAGGGCCATCAATAATCACATAATCGCAGCCATTTCTTTCCGCTAATTCTTTGGCCACCTGCCTGATCTTGGCCACAAGTTTTCCTGAATTTTCCTCGGCAACACCCAGCTTCGCATGAACAAAAGGCCCATAACGCGTTTGTGAAACAAACCACTCGCCGGCGATATTCTCCTTCATCCGAATCGCCCCGCGCGGACAAAGCTCGTGACATAAGCCGCACCCTTCACAGGAGAACGGCTCAACAACAAAATCCGGCTTTATGGCCCCAAATCTGCACACCGACATACATCTTCCGCATTGTTTACACAGGCTTTTATCAATAACCGCCGTCTGACCGCCTTTGAATTCATGGCGCTCTTTGATATCCGGATGCAACAACAGGTGCAAATCCGCCGCATCCACATCGCAGTCAACCATAACTTTATTTTTCACAAGAACGGCCAGAGACCCCGTGAGAACGGTCTTTCCTGTCCCTCCCTTGCCACTGATGACCAACAAAGTCTTCATTAAATGTGCACTCCCCAAAAAAGAAAAATATACTTCAAGGCAATGTATAAAAAAATCAAACCGAACAACAGTTTGAGCGATGCCGCGGGAAATCCCTTATTCCAGACGGCCCCGATATACGCGCCGATCATCGTCCCTGCGCAGAGAATAATGGCCTTATCCACTAAAACAAAACCCTGAAAAAACTTATATGCCGAACTTATAAAAGCATTCACCGCAAAGCAAACCAGGGATGAGCCGATGGCAACTTTAATGGGCCGTTTAAGACAATAATTAAACGCGGGGACCAACACGGCGCCTGTCCCAATACCAAAAAGGCCGGGCAGCATTCCCGACACGGCACCCACAGATATTTTGGCTAGATAGCTGCCATTTTCGGATCTATCGTCCGTCTCCGATGGCCCTTGAATTTTGCCTATCCCTTCGCCGATCATGCGCAGCGATATAACCAAAAAAACACAACCTATCCCCAGTTCAAGCCACGCCGGTTTTTTGGCGATTAACATAAACAAATGAGAAAACAAGGCGGTCGAGAACGCCCCAGCCGTCATGATCGGGACTAATGACCGTGTGTCGACATGCCCCAATTTAATATGCTTGTACCCTCCGCTAAGGGTTGTACAAAAGACCGCAACCGCTGTCGTTCCTGCCGCAAACGGGGTTGATATGCCGAAAAGGAAACACAGAACCGGCATAATAACCACTCCGCCGCCAATCCCTAAAAGCCCGCCTAATATTCCGGCGGCAACGGCACTCCCAAATAACACCAAAGGTTCAAACATAGGGCTATATGTCTTTGTGGGCAACAGCTTTCATGACGTTTTTGTACCAGCCGACTCGAATCCCCTTTTTAAGATCAAAAAACGGATTGTAAGATTTGATATCTAACAGCGGCGTGCCGTCGAGCATATCAACATGCTTGATGATCAAACGGTTTTTGTCCCGCCGGATTAATTTGACGATACTGATTCCAATCTGATTAGGACGACGGTTATAGTGGCTGGCAAAGATCCCCCTTTCGTGTTTATCCAGATAAGGTTTCGTTTTAAGTTTGTATCCCCTTGATTTATGAAAGCGATAGATCAACAGGATATGCGAAAATCCTTCAATATCGCTCAACCCTTCTTCATATTTCTTGAAAACTTCGACTGTACCGACCACCTTTGATCTAAAAGGCTGGATGGGTGTTTCTTTTTTGCATTTAAACGGGGTGTGAATGACGCCGATCGGAATAAGTCTCATTTAGCTACTTCCTCCTTAATCATATTAAACATGTCTTTAAACTTCACTGAATATTCTGGTTTCTTTAAGACAAAAGGGATTCCGTTTGAATAGAGTTCGGCAATCTCGCGGTCAAAGGGGACACGCATTAAAACAGGGATGCGACTCTCCCGACAATATGATTCCATCTTGTCGTCACCGATATCAGAGCGATTAATAACGACACCAAACGGTATCTGTAATTTTTTCAAGACCTCAACAGCTAAAACCAGATCATTCAGCCCAAATGGCGTAGGTTCAGTGACCAATATCGTGTAATCACTGCCCTTAACCGAAGCAACGACAGGACAAGACGTGCCTGGGGGAGCATCAATAATTACAGTTCTGGTCGAATTGACAAATTCTTTGACCTGGCGAATTAACGGCGGGGACATCGCTTCTCCGACGTTCAGGCGGCCATGAACAAACTGCACCTGGCCTGCGGAGCCGAGTTCGATTGTCCCGATTTCTTTGGGAATTTCCCTAATCGCCCCTTGCGGACAGAGGATAGCGCAGGCCCCGCAGCTGTGGCAAAGATGCGGGAAAAAAAGGACGCCTCCTTTTGATTGTTCTTTCGGAGGAATAACCGCAATAGCGTGATAAGCGCAAACCCTTTGGCAATGCCCGCAGAAATTACATCTTTGTTTTTCGACTTCGGGGATAAGGACGGAGGCGCTTCTCGTTTCTTTTATTTCAGGATGAAGGAATAAATGTGCGTTGGGTTCTTCGACATCACAGTCCAGCACCTGCGCGTTGCCTAAAGCAAGGGCTAAATTAACCGCAATGGTTGTTTTGCCCGTTCCTCCTTTGCCGCTGGCGACCGAAATAATCATGGTGTCTTTCTTACAGCAATCAGCACTTCTTGAAATTGCGTCTTTGCGATCCTTGTCTCAAAATCTTGATTATCTAAATATTTCTGGACATCCGCCAGTCTTGTTTTCCCCGCATCATGCTTTCCGCCCTCCCTCGCATGGATCTTCTCCATCATGGCAAATCCCTGATCGGTAAAGTCGCTTAAAATCAATTTCCCGTCGGGAGCAAGCACGCGCAGCAATTCATTGATCACTTGGTAGGGTTCGCAAAGATGATGGAGGGTATTCACAGAGAAGATGGCATCAAAACTCTTATCCGCAAAGCTCAACGCTTCCCCGTTTTCGAGGCGAAAATCAACAAAACGCTCAAGCCCGAAATAACGCAAGTTCAGCCTGGCAAAATCCTGCTCCTCCTTAGAAATATCAAATGTGGTAAAGGAAAAGCCGGCCCGCGCTAAAAGAAGCGCAAAATGGCCCTTCCCTGTCCCGGCTTCAAGGATCTTTCCTGTAACGGGTAGCGCTGCCTCAATAACAAAACCCCGTTCCTTGTCGATGTCATAGCCGAAATTCTGATATAGCGCTTTGCGCTCAGCATACCTTTCCTGATTTTTTAATGCCTCTTCGTCCAAACCGTTCTTGTTCCCTTCCGGCTCTCAATCTTTGTCGTCATAATAAGTTTGACCCCTATGCAAAAACTGCGATTCAACTCTATTGGGTAAAAAATGCCTTTTGCAGGACTCTAATGCTTTCTCTTCATCAAAATCCCGGCAGCAATAAACGTCGATCGTTATAAAATTCTTCGGGCTCAAGGTGTGGATGACAACCGAACTTTCAATCAAAGGGACCCAGCCGGACAGGCCGGCTTTATCAGGGTACCTCTCTGCGTCGCTGCGGAAAATGCTCGGAGGAGCCTGCTTTTCCATCCCCAGTTCCCCGACAATCGTGTCAAGGAATCGATAACACAGATCCAGGTCATCGCAAACGCCTGGGTTACAATCATAAAGATCTAAAAGAAGCTCATAACCGAAAGACTTTTTTTTGACCCGAGCCTGCGCCGTAGTCATGTGGGTCCCCCTCTCTCCCGTGCTCTTTGGTAAAATTTTTAATTCCCTCTGGTCATCTTCGCGCCGCATTTGGGGCAACTGACGGATTGGCAAGGCACCCCCCTTTCATGCGAGATCCTTTCCCCGCATTGCGGGCACACGCATTGTCCCCCTGGCCCCGGATTCCCGCCTCCGTAACCACGCCCTTGTCCCCTCGGTCCTGTCCCATCTTGATTTGGCATATGGCACCTCCTTACAATTTTGCGCCTTTGGATTGCTTCCCAGGCCCAGGCGAATCCGCTTTCTTTAATTTCCCGGACTTGAAATGATCTATCGCTTCTCTGACGGGCCCATTTGCCCCGACATATGCATCAATCCCGGCCTGAGTCAACACCCCAAAAGCGTTCGGCCCCACATTGCCGGTCACCACGGCTTTAACCCCCTTAGTGATCATGAGCTGGGCCGATTGGATTCCCGCCCCTCCGGAAAACTGAATGTTGGGATTTTCTACCGCCTCAACATTTCCAGTTTCTGTATCATACAAAATAAAATACGTGCTGCGCCCGAAACGGGAATCAACTTTAGAATCCAGGGTCTTTCCTTCGGCAGTAATACAAATAACCATAGTTCAAAGCCTGCCTTTCATAAAAGTTTCTTATCTTTAAAACCTCTTAATGACACTCTCCATCGTGTCCATGCTCCCGGCATGCGTCTAAACCGCCTAGCGGGCCTTTAAGAAAATCCCTGACGGCATCAAGGACTTTTCCCGAATATCCGAAGACTTTGACGCCAGCCTGCAAGAATTTCTGTTGAGCGCCGCCGCCCATCCCGCCCGCAATGACATGAGTGACTTTATGGCGCAGGATCTCATCGACCGCTTGGCATCCGCCTCCGCCGTGCTGGGCATTATTCGGCACCACTTTTGTCTCCATGATTTTTTTGTCTTCAATATTAACAATAAAAAAATATCGGCATTGGCCGAAATGCTGGGAAACATTGCTTTCAAAACCTCTTTCATCTTCGAGCGTAATTCCGATTCTCATACCACCCTCTTTCTTCATTTGTTATCGGATTCCTGAAGCGCACTTATACGTTTCTGAACATCCGCGAGTTGCTGTTCTAAAAACTGGGCTTGATCTTTGAGCATCTGGGCCTCATCTTGCGGAGTCATATTTCCTGCGGCGTTAGCGCCATATCCCCGGCCGAAATTCTGCCCTCCACCCGCGCCCCTCTGCCATCCGAAAAGACCGGTAGCGTAGTAGCGGTTTCGGTTCCCCCGGCCGCCTCTGGCGCCGCCAAAGTTTCCACGGCCACGCCCTTGCCCAACACCGGCATTAGCAAGCGGCATAACGCAATATCCGTATCCGCCTCCTGTCATAGGCCCTTGCCCTCTTGGTCCTGTTCCGTCATATCCTGGCATATGAACCTCCTTTTATTGAAAATGATTTCCATTAATAGTTGAAACAATATCGGTTACTCCTTAGCCTGACAATTTCCGCACAATCCATAAAACTGAATGAGATGATTCATGATCCTGAAATTATATTTTTTCGACAACCCCTTCTCAGTTTCCTGCAATAACCTCATTTCGTCATCGATAAAATCCGTGTAATCAATGACGCGGTTGCACCCGGTACAAACGAGATGATGATGGTGATGGGCGCCTTTAGGGCCCTTTGCCAGCTCATAACGCGCCCTTTTGTCGCCGAAATCAAATCTATAAACAAGCCCTAAATTAGCCAGCACGTCTAATGTCCGATAAATCGTTGTAAGCCCGATGTTAGGATGTTTAGAATGAATACGGCTATAAATGTCTTCAGCGCTTAGGTGTTCTTCTGTTTTTGACAAAACATTCAGAATAACCTCTCGCGCCAATGTGATCCTATAACCACATCCGCGGAACTTGCCGTGCCACCACAGCGGCCCCATCCCGTTTTGATTAGGCATACGCTGTCACTTTCCTTCTATTGGAAATCATTTCCATTATAGTTTATTATCTAAAGCCCTATTTGTCAAATAAATTCTTTGAGATTATTCATTTTAGGAAAGTGGGAACAGTCTTTATTTTTTCAGGCGGAATGAAAATTTGTCTATAGGCCACCGTCCAGCCGATGGCTAAGATGAAATCATTGAATTCCTCCATCTTAATGAGAAAAACTTATGAACCTTCTGGTTTAATAGGGCTTTTCTATTTAAGGCATTCCACTCAGAGGCTCTTTGTTTATATCCTCTTCATACCATAAACAAACGTTCCAAGAAAAAAAGGCAAACGGTTATCATTTGCCCCTTTTTAGCATCCCTCAACCATATTTCTACTTTAATGCTTGGTCAATATCCGCGATGATATCACTGATGTTCTCAATGCCGACCGACAAGCGGACAAAATCCGGAGTCACGCCCGTTGCCCTTTGATCCTCTTCGGACAATTGGGCATGCGTTGTCGTGGCTGGATGGATGGCCAGCGATTTAGCATCTCCAATGTTGGCCAGATGCGAAAAGAGCTTCAAGGATTCGATGAACTTTTTGCCTGCTTCTGCCCCGCCCTTGATCCCGAATCCGACAATCGCCCCGGATCCTTTGGGCAGGTATTTGTCTGCCAGCTTCTTATACGGACTGTCTGCCAAGCCGGGATAATTGACCCATGTCACTTTCGGATGTTTCTTCAAATGCTCTGCCACCTTCAGCGCGTTTTCGCAATGGCGCGCCATCCTTAAATGAAGCGTCTCCAGCCCCTGCAGAAACAAAAACGAGTTAAATGGCGAGACGGCCGGCCCCATCGGCCGCAGCAAGGAGACCCTCGCTTTGATGATGTAGGCAATATTGCCGAGGGGCTTTAACGCCTCGACAAAATTAAGTCCGTGATAAGCAGGATCAGGATCAGCTATGAGGGGGAATTTCCCGTTGGTCCAGTCGAACTTGCCGGAATCCACGATCACCCCGCCGATCGATGTTCCGTGCCCGCCGATAAACTTTGTGGCCGAATACACCGAAATATCGACGCCGTGATCGAACGGCTTGCAGATGTACGGCGTTGCCGTGTTGTCCGCGATCAACGGGATCCCATTTTTGTGGGCAATGTCCGCAACCTTCCTGATATCGAGGACATCAAGTTTGGGATTGCCCACCACCTCCGCGTAGACCGCTTTGGTCTTATCCGTGACGGCCTTTTTTAAAGCGTCGGTATCCTCTGAGTCAACGAACGCGACCTTGATCCCGAATCGCGGGAAAATATCAACAAACAGGGAATATGTCCCGCCGTAAAGATTGTCCATGGAGACGATCTCATCTCCGCACTTGGCGATGTTCAGAAGCGCGATCATGACGGCCGACATTCCGCTGGCGACCCCTAAAGCGCCCACGCCGCCGTCCAGCGCCGCCATCCTCTTTTCAAAGACATCGGTCGTGGGGTTCATCAGCCGCGTGTAAATATTGCCGAATTCCTTCAGGGCAAAAAGATTGGCGGCGTGCTCGGCGGATTTAAAAGTATACGATGTGGTCTGATAAATCGGCGTGGCCCGCGCCCCCGTTGCCGGGTCAGGCTCCTGGCCTCCGTGCAATAAAATCGATTCGGTCTTTAATTGGTTATCTATCTTGGACATAATTGATTCCTTTGTTATGGTGCCCTTGTTGAAGTTTTGCCTGTAGTATACCAAGAAGGCATGGGAATGAAAAGAAGGATTTCCCTTGCCTTCTTTGTCCCGTTACATCATAGGTGAATCATCTCCTTTTCCCTCCTTTCAACAAATAACCCCGAGGCTAAAAAAATAACCACGGGGTCATGATTTTTTAGCACTTTGTTAAGGCAGCTGCAATACATCCCAAATCGGTCTGCCGGATAAGTTATAAAGTTCAATCCCAAGCTTTTCTAAATAATGGTAGCTTTGGGACCTTTTGGTTCCGCTGACGCTCCACCAAAAGGAAAAGCCCGTGCCAAAAAGCACGGGCTTTAACAACTTCCTACGCTTTTTAGCACATTTGTTAAGCGGAGCAATACGCTTCAAATCACCGCTGATGCTAATGTAGCATATTTCCTGTAAATGTCAAAAAATATTTTCCTCCTGAAAACCCGGAATGATTATTCTATTTCAGGAAAATGCATGATCTGGTCTAAACTTTCATCCAGTTTTTTCTGCGGAAGCTCGTATTTGGTCAATTCCCCGTTTAAGTATTTTTCGTATCCGAGCAAATCCAGCAAACCGTGGCCGCTGTAATTAAAGAGGATCACTTTCTTTTTGCCCTCTTCACGCGCCTTAATGGCTTCATCAATAGCCGCCGCAATAGCATGACTTGTCTCCGGCGCGCAGACAAAGCCTTCAGTCCTCGCCCAAGTCAGGGCGGCGTCAAAACATCTCAGCTGATCGTACGCCCGCGCCTTAATGAGCCCCTCGCAAACCGCGTGGCTGACTAACGGCGACATCCCGTGGTAACGCAAGCCTCCGGCATGGATCGGTTCCGGGATGAACTTGTGACCTAACGTGTACATCGCCAAAAGCGGCGTCATGCCGGCAATATCGCCATGGTCATAGCGGTATGCGCCTCGCGTTAAACTCGGGCAGGCCGTCGGTTCGGTGCCGATAATCTCCATCGATTTCCCGTGGATCTTATCGCAGACAAAGGGAAAGGACAGGCCGGCAAAATTGCTGCCGCCGCCGGCGCACCCGATCACGACATCAGGCTGGCTTTCCTTAAACTTCTTAAGCTGTTTTTTGGCCTCTAATCCGATGATGGTTTGATGGAGCATCACATGGTTTAGAACGCTTCCCAAAGAATAGCGGGTCTCTCCCGATGGATCCGAAACCGCCTGCTCTATGGCCTCGCTGATCGCGATCCCCAGACTGCCTGGCGTATCAGGCATTTCTTTGAGAATCTTGCGCCCTGCCTCTGTCTCATTGCTGGGGCTCGAGACGCAATTCCCGCCCCAAACGCGCATGAGCGTTTTGCGGAAAGGCTTCTGCTCATAACTCACCCTCACCATGAACACCTTGCATTCAAGTCCTACTAAATGGCACGCGAAGGCCAAAGCGCTGCCCCACTGCCCTGCCCCGGTTTCCGTCGTCAATCGTTTGATGCCGAACTGTTTATTGTACCAGGCTTGCGCGACCGCCGTATTGGGCTTGTGGCTTCCAGCCGGTGAAACGCTTTCATCTTTGTAATAAATCCTGGCCGGAGTTTTCAAATGCTTCTCCAGGTACACGGCGCGGCGCAGCGGCGTCGGCCGCCAGCGATAAAGGATCTCCAGGATCTCCTCTGGGATATCTATCCAACGCTCTTGTGAAACTTCCTGTTCGATAATGTTCATCGGAAAGACCGGGGCCAGCTGATCGGGGCTTATCGGTTTTCCATCCGGCCCCAACGGCTGCCTTAAAGGACGCTTCAAATCCGCGACAAGGTTGTACCATTGTTTTGGGATCTCATCCCGGCTTAAATAAACTTTGTTGTCCATAATGATCCTTTCCTTGAATAAAGGGAATAAAGGGGACAGCGCCCTTTTCTTTGTAAAAAGGGCGCTGTCCCCTTTATCTACCGGCCTTTGCAGCTTTCGTAGAAGCCGTGGGTCGAGAAATTCGGGTCGCTCGTTAAATTCACTCCCAGATGGCGCAGCCCGGCCTCGTCGCCAAGCGTCGGGATATGCGTCATGTGAAGTTCGCAGCCCCGCAGTTCGCTCAATTTCTCCAGGGCCATTTGCGCCGCCGAATTCGTCGTGGCACTGATGGCCAAACTGATTAAAGCCTCTTCCAAGTTCAAACTCACGGCTTTCTGATCGTAATTATTTTTTTTGAACTTCGAGACAGATTCAATCGTAATAGGCGACAATAAGTGAATGTTATCGGGAATCCCGGATAAGTCCTTGATCACATTCAACACAAGGCTTGAGACCGCGTGCATCAAAGGGGAATTCTTGCCTGTGATGATCCGGCCGTCATGCAGTTCGACCGCGGCGCCGCAGTAAATGCCTTCGTTCCCTTTGCCGCATTTTTCTGCTTCCCTTGCCGCGTTTCGCGCCGGTTCCACGACTTTCCTGTCCTCAGGTTTGACCCCCATTTCCTCCATGATCAGTTCGGCGCGCTGGACCGTTTCCTTGTCCGTCAAACCCATCGCGTACTCACAGGCGTACCGGAAATATCTCCGGATGGATTCTTGTCTTGCGGCCTCCTTGACCACTTCATCATCGACGATACCGAAGCCCGCCCGGTTGACCCCCATATCCGTGGGAGACTGATAGCCCGATTTCTCCCCCGTGATCTTTTCCAATATCCTTCTGAGGACCGGAAAGATCTCAACATCGCGGTTGTAATTGACCGCGGTTTCCCCGTAAGCCTCCAAATGGAAAGAATCAATCATATTGAAATCGCGGATGTCCGCGGTCGCGGATTCATAAGCGATATTGACCGGATGCTTAAGCGGCAGGTTCCAAATGGGAAAAGTCTCGAACTTGGCGTAACCGGATTCTTTCCCCTGCCGGTGATCATGATAAAGCTGGGAAAGGCATGTGGCCAGCTTGCCGCTTCCCGGCCCCGGCCCTGTCACAATGACAAGAGGGTTCTTTGTCTGGATATACGCGTTGGCGCCGTATCCTTCATCGCTGACGATGATATCGATATCCGTCGGATACCCTTTCGTGTAACGGTGCGTGTAGACCTTCACATTCTGGCGCTCCAGTTTATTCTTGAAGATGACGGCCGAAGGCTGGTTGTCAAAGCGCGTGATCACGACCGCCGTTACAAGGATGCCCCAGTCCCCCAAATCATCGATGAGCTTCATCGCGTCCACATCATACGTAATGCCGAAGTCCGCCCTGATCTTGCGCCTTTCGATATCGCCGGCGTAAATGCAGAGGAGGATATCTGCCTGGTCTTTCAACTGCTGAAGGAGTTTCATTTTGACGTTTGGATCAAAACCCGGCAAAACCCTGGAAGCATGATAATCAAAAAGCAGTTTCCCGCCGAATTCAAGATACAGTTTATTGTCAAACTGGTTGACGCGTTTTAAGATCTCTTCCGTCTGTTCTTTGAGATATTTTTCGTTATCGAACCCGATTTTCCTTATCTTCGCGTTCTTCTTTTCAACAGCAGAGACAGCCATCAAGCTTTCCTTTCCTTTCCTTTCCTTATCATGTGCAGTTTTATACCATGCACTTCTCTTGGGATTCTTGTGTTGTCTTGGACAATTTTGATGAAGGGCATTCTCCGTTCCAACAATACAAACACAGCTTTTCACGCGGCAGCCCGATCGCTTCGACCATATCATCGATCGTTTGATACCGCAAGGTCGTCGCCTCGATGTCCCGCTCGATCCACTTGACCATCTTCTTGTATTTTTCGGAATTTTGGTCCAGATATTCCGAGACATCCTCAATGTCTTTTCCCTCCAAGGCCCTGATCGCCTTTCGCGCGGCCAATTCATCCGCGCTTCTCGTTGAAAGGCAGAACTTACACGGGAACATCAACGGCGGGCAGGCCGGGCGGACATGGACCTCTTTGGCCCCGGCGTTCCAAAGTTTCTTGACAGTGAAGTTCTTTAGCTGTGTTCCCCTGACGATCGAATCTTCGCAGACAACGATCCTGTTGCCGGCAATGATATCATCGATGGGGATCAATTTCATCGTCGCGACGAAATCCCGCGTTTCCTGGCTCGGCGGCGTATAGCTTCGGCCGTAACCGGGCGTGTATTTGATAAGCGGGCGCCTGTAGGGTTTCTTGGACTCCATGGCGTATCCGATCGCGTGGGCCGTCCCGGAATCGGGGACACCTGACACGATATCGACTCCGATATCTTTATCTTTTTTCGCCAACGCCCTGCCGCAACGTTCCCTGACCGTCTCGACGTTGACCCCTTCATAAACCGACGCCGGGAATCCCGTATAGATCCACAAAAAGGAACATATCTGTTGATGGTCCATGCCCTTGCGCCTGACAGCCATGCCGCTCTCGTTCAAAAGGATGATCTCTCCCGGCCTTAAGAATTTCTCGATCTTGAAACCGAGATTCGGCAAGGCATTGCTTTCCGAGGCAACGACCCAATCGCCGTCCTTTTTGCCAATCACGAGCGGTGTGTACCCCCAACGGTCACGGGCCGCGTAAATACCGTCTTGATTAAGGATCAAAAGCGAGCAGGAACCCTCGATCGCATCAAACATCTTCTCGATGCCGTCAATGATGTTATCCCCCAAGCTGATCAGTTTGGCAATCAGTTCTGTCGCATTCACCCCTCCGCGGCTGACCTCACTGAAAGAAATATCCTTCTTGAAAAGACCGGCTTGCAGCTCCTTTGTATTTTCGATAAGGCCGGCTGTCACGATGCAGAAAGGCCCAAACTTGGAATTCAGGTACATCGGCTGCTCGTCGAAATCGCTGATGGCGCCTATGCCCTTGTTGCCCTCCATGTGCCGGTGGTCCTCGTAGAACTTCGACTTGAACTGGCTCTGGCTGATATTGTGGATCTGCCGGTTGAATTTTTTCCCCAGGACAACCATGCCGCCGTACTCCGTGCCCAAATGCGAATGATAATCGACACCGTAAAACAGCGTCTCGATACAATCCTTTTTTGATACCGCACCGAATATTCCGCTCATGTCTTGTCTCCGTAAATGGTTATTTATGAAAATCCAAGATCCAAATAATACCAATACTGCCAAACAAATCCAAATTTCAAAATCCAAAACCGGCTATTTGGATTTGGGTTTTTGGATTTATTTTGGATTTGGTAGTATTTGAATTTTGAATTTATATCGATCATATGTGGCAATCATTCATTAAGCCTCGTGGAACGCGAGTTCCTGGTTTTGAAGCAAGGCGTGATATTCCTGGAGTGACTTTGGAAATACTTTGCTCTTTTTCATCTCTTCAATGCCGTCAACGGAGGCCTCAGCAGCCGCAATGGATGTCACATAGGGTATTTTTCTCTGGATCGCCATCATGCGGATGTAGCTGTCGTCATATTTGCTGTCTTTCCCGATCGGAGTATTGATGATCAGCTTCAGTTCATTATTCTTGATCGCGTCAGAGATGTTCGGCCTTCCTTCGTATAATTTCTTAATTAACGTATTTTTGACTCCGTAATCATTCAAAAACTGGCTTGTCCCTTCTGTCGCCAGAATAGTGAACCCCAAGGATTCTATCTTCTTGGCAATGGGCAGCAGGTTTTCCCTGTCCTTACTTGCCACCGTCAATAAGACATTGCCTTCCAGCGGCAGCCTGTATCCGGCCGATTCTTGCGCCTTATAAAACGCGAGCCCGAAGGTATCCGCAAGCCCCATCACCTCGCCGGTTGCCCTCATTTCAGGCCCAAGCACCGGGTCAACTTCCGGGAACATGTTAAACGGGAATACGGCTTCCTTGACGCCGACATAAGGGATCTTCTTGACCTGCAGCTCAGGGAAATCTTTAATCTTCTTGCCCAGCATGATCTGCATCGCGATGCGCGCCAAAGAAATGCCTGCCACCTTTGACACGATCGGCACCGTCCTTGACGCGCGCGGATTGGCCTCAAGAATGTAAACTTTGTTATCACAGATCGCGAACTGGATATTCATCAGGCCCACAACTTTCAGCTCCTTGGAAATGGCCCTGGAATATTTCTCGATGGTCTTCAAATGTTCTTCCTTGATCGTCCGGCTTGGAATGGAACACGCGGAATCCCCGGAATGCACACCGGCGAGTTCAATATGCTCCATGATCGAGGCAATAAAAGTATTTTCCCCGTCAGCTAAAGCATCCACTTCCGTCTCAATGGCCTTTTCCAGGAACCTGTCGATCAGCATCGGATGTTCGGGGCTGACATCGATCGCTTCAAGGGCGTATTTCTTTAAGGCCGTTTCGTCGTAAACCACCTCCATGCCCCTTCCTCCCAAAACATAAGACGGCCGGACCATCAGGGGATAACCGATCCTCCTTGCGATCTTTACCGCTTGATCTAAAGACCGTGCCGTCTCGCCTTCCGGCTGGGGGATGCCGAGCTCGATCATCTTCTGGCGGAAGCTCTCCCTGTCCTCGGCAAAATGAATGCTTTCCGGCGTTGTCCCCAAAATAGGGACCCCGTTGTCTTTTAATTCCTGGGCAATATTCAGCGGTGTCTGCCCGCCAAATTGGACAACAACCCCCTCGGGTCTTTCCTTCTCATAAATATTCAGCACATCCTCAACCGTCAGAGGCTCAAAATAAAGCTTATTGGACGTGTCATAATCCGTTGAAACCGTTTCAGGATTGCAGTTGACCATGATCGATTCATAACCCGCGTCGCGCAGGGCAAAGGCCGCGTGGACACAGGTGTAGTCGAATTCGATCCCCTGACCGATACGGTTGGGCCCGCCGCCTAAGATCATGACTTTCTTATTTCGCGAGACAGGGACCTCGTCTTTGACATCCTTATATGTTGAATAATAATAGGCCGCGTTCTTCACACCGCTGACCGGGACGGATTCGTAGCGCACGGTTATTCCGTCCGCGATTCTCCTGGTCCTGACTTCCTTTTCTTTAATATCAAAAAGTTTGGCTAAATAACGGTCTGAAAATCCCGTTTCTTTAGCGGCCCTGAGCTGCTGATCGGATATTTTACTCCATTGAGACTTGATCAATCCCTCTTCAAACTCAACCAATTCCTTCATCTGCCCGATAAACCATCGTCCGATGAATGTCGTTTGATAAAGCTCTTCAACGCTCACCCCTTTACGCAGGCATTCATACATAAGGAATACCCTCTCGCTGGACGGCCAGGCGATCCTTTGGCGCAACTCATCCAACGGAAGATCCTTGAAATTCTTCGCCCCTCCGAGACCAAAGCGTTTTATCTCCAGGGACCGGATGGATTTCTGGAAGGCTTCCTTGAACGTCTTGGCGATGCTCATCACCTCGCCGACCGCTTTCATTTGCGTGCCCAAAATATCTTTGGCCTGCGGGAATTTCTCAAAGGCCCAGCGGGCGAATTTAATAACGACATAGTCGCCCCAAGGCTCATATTTCTCAAGGGTCCCTTTGCGCCAATAAGGAAGCTCATCCAAGTTCAATCCCGCAGCCAACTTTGTTGAGATGCGCGCGATCGGAAATCCCGTTGCCTTCGAGGCCAGCGCCGATGAACGGGATGTGCGGGGATTGATCTCGATGACGACCAAACGGTCGTCTTGCAGATTATGGGCAAACTGGATATTGGTCCCGCCGACAACGCCAATCGCTTCAACGATCTTGTAGCTGTAATCCTGCATGCGCTTCTGCAGGACCTCCGGAACGGTCAACATCGGGGCGGCGCAGAAACTGTCGCCCGTGTGGATGCCCATCGCGTCAATGTTCTCGATAAAACACACCGTGATCTTTTGGTTTTTTTCATCCCGGACAACTTCCAGTTCAAGCTCTTCCCAGCCATAGACAGACTCTTCAACCAGCACCTGATGGACAAGGCTGGCAGCCAGGCCGCGAGCGGCAATCGTGCGCAACTCTTCGACATTATAGGCGATCCCGCCCCCTGTTCCGCCCAGCGTATAGGCCGGCCGCAGGACGACCGGATACCCAAGACGCTCAGCCACTTTCTCCGCTTCCTCAACAGAATGGGACGGGTCAGACTTAGGCATCGGAACACCCAATTTATTCATCGTGTTTTTAAAGGCGATCCGGTCTTCGCCGCGCTCGATGGCGTCGGCCTTGACCCCGATGATCCGCACGCCGTATTTATCCAGGACCCCTTGCTTATATAGAGAAGACGTTAGGTTCAAGCCGGTCTGCCCGCCCAAATTCGGAAGGATGCCGTCAGGACGCTCTTTGTCAATAATCGCCGTTAAACTTTCAACCGTAAGCGGTTCAATGTATGTTTTATCGGCCATGCCGGGATCGGTCATAATGGTCGCGGGATTGGAATTGACCAAAACCACTTCAAACCCCTCTTCCCTTAACGCCTTGCAGGCCTGGGTGCCGGAATAATCGAACTCGCACGCCTGGCCGATAATGATGGGTCCGGAGCCGATGATGAGGACTTTCTTGATGTCGTTTCGCTTGGGCATTCTTCCCTCTTTCCTTTTTATTTTTTCATGTGGCCGGATGTTACCCTGGCGGCCTCATTGAAAGACAAAAAAAAGTAACCCGGGCGGGTTACTTTAAGCAAACTGTCTGAACAAAACCGTGTCATTCATAGGGCGGTATTGTACAATAAATTCTCATTGCAAACAATAATTTTTTTGGTCTGTGTCAAGCCAAAATAAAAATGTCCTAACATATACAGCCTGAAAAAAGTTAGGACAAACGTCATTATTTTTTGCTATTTTTTCGCGAAGCGCCGTTTTTGCATTTCCTTGCTTAACGCCGCGAAGATCAAAAGAGGAGCGGTCAATACCAACTGAACCGTTTCCCAAAAAGTAAAGAATTTTGCCTTGAAAACAACCTTGTAAAGCATCTTAGGAAAGCGTGAGGGGGTATAAAACATCTTTCGCATCCTGCGGCCGATCTTCTTCAGCGCCGCGTGGCTATACCGGTCGGAATACAATTCGCCTTTTTCCGTAATGTGGTATCCGGGGGTTTTCTCTGCGATCTCCCTGAGTGCCGAAAATTTTTCAATTCTCAATTTGTTCAGCGTCACACCGTCGACGCCGATCTCCTTGGCGAATTCCGGGATGTAGAGCATCTCCTCTTCGGTCTCCCCTATGTTGCCGTAAATAAAATAGCCGTGAAAATAAATCGGGTATTTGCGCAATACGGCAAAGGCCTCCCGGATAGTGTTGGAGTCAAACCCTTTATTGAACTGGCCGAGGACCCAGTCATGCGGTGATTCGATGCCGACGAGAAGGGCCTTAAAACCGGCCTTGACGATCTTATCCAGCAGTTGGGGGTGCTTGGCGATATCAATGCGTGTTTGGGCAATGAACCGTTTCCTGATCTTGCGCCTGATGATCTCATCGCAGAGCTTCTCGGCCCTTTTCTTGTTGGCGAAGATCTCGTCGTCCCCGAAAAGGATCGCGCCGGCACAGCTCGCCTCGATCTCATCGACGACGGACGCAATGTCGCGCTCGGAATATTTCCTCTTCTGCCCTAAAGGGTTCAGGTTAAACGTGCAGAATTTGCAGTTGAAGGGGCAGCCGCGGGCGGTTAAGACCGAGTCAAAGGTAAGATTGGTGACGTTGATTCCGCCAAACGTCATCCGGTATTTGTACCTTCTGAGACTGCGGTCGGGGGCCGGGATGGTATCAGCCGCGGGAAACGGCCGGAAAGGATTGTGCCGGATTTCCCCGTTGTGCCGAAAGGAAATGCCCTTAATATCTTCAAACGGCACATTCCCCATGATCTCCTTGATCGTTTCTTCCCCTTCGCCGCGCACCACGGCATCAACGGTCGGACAACGCTGGAGGAGCTCAACCGCCAACTCCGTGGCCTTATAGCCGCCCACGATCACGGGGATGTGATCAGGGATACGATTCAACAAATCGCATATTTCATCGAACTGGCGGTCCCAGGTAATGCTGACGCAGACAAGGTCAATCTTTTCTTCGCGGATAAACGCCAATAGATTTTCTGTGACACATAACTCCTTTTCATGGCGCAGGTCGATGACCGTGATGCGGCGGGCAAACTCCTTGGCGCTGGCCGCCACATATTCAAGGCCAACTGGCGGGAAAAGCCTCATCGCGCCGTTATCGCTGCTTTCAATATAAGGATTCAAAAATAAAGCGTGATTATAATTCATGGCAGTGACCATAGAAGGCATAAGGGATGACTCCTCAAGGCACCAAGAATTTTGGAAGAGGTATTATAATAGAAATTCCCCCGCTCAGGAAGGTTATATTCATTTTAGGAAAGCTGGGACAGACCCTATTTATTTTTATACCTCAATAATAGGGTATAAAAATAATGAGGCCAATGATAACCGCACCAACGATACAAATAAGCACAGCGCCGGCCGCGACATCTTTCGCGTTTTCAACCAGCGGATGAAACTCAGGAGAAGCCACGTCACACAATAGCTCCAAAGCCGTATTCAATGTCTCTGCCGTCCAAACGGAAGTCATGGCCATAACCAGCCAGCACCATTCGATTCGAGTGACCCCAAAATACGCGCCCGTTATACACACCGCCAGTGTCGCCGTCAAATGGATCCACGCGTGACGTTGAGAACGCAGCATAAACCATATCCCGCGGATAGCCACTTTAAAACTAAAAACCAGTTCTTTCGGTGAAATCCGTTTTGCTTTTCTCATATCTTTTCCTTTAAAGCGAAAATACCGTGTTTATCGTAAATACGACTGAAGCTACTCGGCCTTTATTTCTAATCAAATTTGGATGTTTATTTTATACGAGGGCATGATTTTTGTCTATTGGATTTTAGTGCGATGTACTCAAGGCGGCGGGTTTGCGGCGCGGCTTCAAAAGGATTCCGAGGAATTGCGGAATTTTTTGCCGGTCAGCATCTCGTAGGCCTGAGAATACTTTATATAGGTCTTATTGACCACTTCTTCCGGCAGTTCGGGGCCGGGATAGGTTTTATCCCAGTCTAAAGTCAGCAGATAATCGCGGACAAACTGCTTGTCAAAGCTCGATTGGGAACGCCCTGGCTCGTATTCGTCTTTCGGCCAAAAACGGGATGAATCAGGGGTCAGGGCCTCGTCAATGAGAATGAGCGTCTTGCCTTCATCCAGTAGTCCGAATTCAAATTTCGTGTCGGCAATAATGATCCCTTTGGACTCCGCGTATTCGCTGGCTTTCTTATAGATCGCAATGCTTATCTCCTTAAGGCGCGAAGCCAATGACTTGCCGATTTCCTTCTCAACATAGTCCTGGCTCACATTGATATCGTGGCCTGTTTCCTCTTTGGTAGCCGGCGTAAAGATGGGCTCGGGGAGTTTATCCGACTCGCGCAAACCGGCCGGCAGCTTGTTGCCGCAGACCGTTTGGTTCTCCTTATATTCTGTCCAGCCTGAACCTGACAAATAGCCTCGCACGACGCATTCGACCGGTACTGGATCGGCCTTTTTGACCAGCATGGTCCTCCCGCGCAAGGCATCCTTCCACTGCGATAATTCCCCGGGAAATTCATTGATATCGGCCGTGATGAGATGGTTATCGATAATGCCTTTGGTGAACCCGAACCAGAAGGAGGATACCTGGGTCAAAATCTCGCCCTTATGAGGAATGGCCGTCGGCAGGACAACGTCAAAGGACGATATGCGGTCCGAGGCGATCATAAGATACATGTCTTTGTACTCATAGATCTCCCGCACTTTCCCTCTCTTGAAGAACTTCACTTGGGGTATGGGGGGAAGACTCATCGTTCTATCTTTCATAATCGTCTCCCTATAGAAATATGCGGGTAAAATCGGAAATATCGAATATGCTCAGTTTATGGGCCCAAGCCTTCAGGCCGGGTATTATTCTACCAAGCGTGCTCTGAATTTCCTTAACTATTTCATAAATTTTCAATACAGGAAATCCCGCCATGATGGGCCCGGATACAGCTTCAGGAAGACAATAACAGGAAGTTTTTTACGGAAAATAACAGACCAGCCGTTGGGAGATGATGTCCGAAGAGATATTGAGCAGTTTCTCGCCAATGTCAAAGACTTTGACGACATGTTCGTATTTTTGATACTCCTGTCTTAAAGAGGCCAGAATATTGGGCTTGGAATCGAAAAATGACTTATTTAGAAAGACGCCCTGGCGTTCCGGGAAAAGCGCCAGATACATGATATCCGTCTCGACCAGATCCTGGAAGAAATGGGTGCCGAAGGAAAGTTCGGGGACCGCGTTGCTTGTGGCGAACTCGATCTCGCAAAGGACCGTGACATTATTGATCTCCGCAAAGGAAACGGGGACCCCCAAAGAAGGCGTCGTTGTCCCCCATCTTCCGGGCCCCAGCAGCATCACTGTTGTCTGCTCCCTGCTTTCGATCTGCTTGTTTAATTCGCCGATAACGCGCGCAATGTCATATTTTTCCGATTGTGACGGCAGGTCGCTGTAAGCCTGCGGATCGACATAAATGATCCTGTTGATGAACTGGGAAATATTGCCCCCGATGAAATTCCCCGATGACTCGAAGACAATCTTTTCCTTGGGGATGGCATCAGGGATCTGCACCCTCCTCCCCCATCCTTTGGTCTTCAGCGGCCGGCATTGGAGAACATTGATCTGAAACTTATTATTCTCTTTAAAATTGACCGTAAATTCGACGTCCACAGGATAGCTGTAGGCAGCCTCCAAACATTGAAGGATCTTTTGTATCGTCTGTTGAAAATTGTCCTCAGCGAATAATTTGTCAAAAGTGATGATCCAGGCCTCTTCATCGACCCCCCTGGCCTGCCTCCGTTCCATCGTCTTATAATCTTTCGTTGCCGTTAAATCCAGCTTCAAATCCACCTTTTCCTTTAAAAGGTCGGTGATCAATACCGTCTTAAAATTGTTCTCCCTTAAGTCGATCGTGTCCAGTTTGTGCTGCGAAAACCTTTGGGTATCTTCAATGCCCGCATGCGGTTTCAATAACGGGTCATCCAAGGCCACGATGCGGGGATAATCCCCCTCAACGCGGTTGACCGCCCGCGTCCCGAGCCCAAGAACCAAACGCAACATGCCGGCTTCAGGGTCCATGCCTTCCTTCCAGACAAAGGTATTGTAGGACAGCCCGACGCCGGCGACATCGGGGAAAAAGTAATCGTTATGGTACGAGCCCGAAACCCGCTGCACCAGAAGGGCCATCTGTTCGTCCATTTGGTCCAATCCCCGCTGCAGGCGGTAGGCCAGCGCATCCTTGCTCATCGTTGAAGCATAGATGCGACGGACCGCTTCTATGAACGCCGCGTACCGTTGTTCCGGGGTCCCCTGGTTGGCCAGAAAAATACTTTCGTACTTTCCCGCAAAGGCATTGCCGTAACTGTCCTCAAGCAGGCTGCTGGAACGGACGATGATCGGCGACTGCCCGAAGTACTCGATAATCTCCTTGAACCGTTCGATGATCTCTTCAGGGAAAACACCTTTTAACATCTTTTCTCTCAGGTCTTTCGAGGCTTCAAAATAATGCTCCTTGGTCCTCTGCCGCACGCGGTCCTGCCACCACCCGTTCTCGACAATATAGGTGTAGAAAACGTCCGAGCCGATATAAAAGGAATCGTGCGCTTCAAATAAATTGTCCGCGTCCGGGAATTCCTCTTTCGTGAGAATCTTGCGGGCGATCAGCATGCCGACGGATTTGCCTCCGATGAACCCGGTGCCGATCATCCGCCCCTTGATGTCCAGAAGATCCCTCAATGTTAAACGCTCTTTGGCCAGCTGTAACAGTTTTTCTTCCCGGGCGACGACGAGCCGGCACAGCTGGTCAAGCATTTTCTCCCTCCTCTCGGCGTTCCCCTCTTTCGCCGCGAGCTCTTCCGCCTGCAAAAAGAGCCTGTCCCAGTAATCAAGGTTCCTTCGGATGATCTTCGCGCCCTTCGTGAACGTATGGGAGAAAAGGCTTGAGGCGTCGGCGCTGTTGGTGATCGGGACAAAACGGCCGCCTTTCTTCACGTGGGGCAGGAACATCGTCGGCGAATAGCGTTTCCAGACCTTCAGCGGATGGATGTAATAATTATTCTCGTAATGATAAACGTCGATTAGAAGCTGGGTCGTGTCGCGGATGCGCGCGATCGTCTTATAAGAATGATGATTGCGCAGCAAACAAAAATACGCGATGGTATCAAGCTCATAGAGATAGGGGCAGGTGATCTTAAAGAAATTTCCGATCATCAGGTCATTCGACCATTCCGAAAGCAGGTAGGAAAGGCAGTCCACGACATAAAAAACGCCCTGGCCTTCCTTCCCGATAATTTGGTTCAGCTGCATGGAGAATGACTCAAATCCGGCAGAAGCGTCAAGATCATAGACCGCAACATCCAGGTGGTCCTCGATAATAGGCTTATGAGAGGAGAACCGGATATAGACTACCCGCCTCTTTTCTTCCAGCGCCTTTTTGACAAAAGGTTTCACAAAGTTGATGTAATTATCGACCGAATCGACCTGCCAGACGACATTATCCCCAAGTTTTAATCCCGAAAGGACCTTGTCTAAACTCGCCAGACCCGTGCTATACATTCTGCACTTCCTTATTCAATTCTTTGATGGTAGGATGGTTGCCGCAAGCCGGACACTCAAAGTTTCTTTTCATATGGACGCTTCTGAATTCCATATCCAGCGCATTAAAAATCAATAACCGGTTCACCAAAAGCTCACAGCCGCCCACCAAATATTTAAGGCCCTCGGCTGCCTGAATGGTCCCTAATATCCCGGGGACCGCCCCAAACACCCCGGCCTCCGCAGGTTTCGGCGTGACATCGGCCGCCGGGGCTTCGCCAAAAACGCATCGGTAACAAGCATTTCCCGGCACATAGGTCATCGTCTGACCGTCAAAACGCTGGACCCCGCCGTGGGAAAACGGCTTATGAGCCAATACGCATGCGTCGTTAATGAGGAATTTCGCTTTGAAATTATCGGTCGCGTCAATGACAAAATCATAATCCCGGTCCTTGATAATACCGATAATATTGTCCGCGGATACCTTCTTGCTGTAGGCGACAACACGGACATCAGGATTGATGCGCGCGATCTTCTCCTGCGCCGAAAGAGTCTTGGGCCGCCCGATATCTGCCGTAAAGTGTATGATCTGCCGCTGCAAGTTGCTTAAGTCAACCGCATCATCATCAACCAGCCCGATCGTCCCTACCCCTGCCGCGGCTAAATGGAGCGCGGCGGATGAACCGAGCCCGCCGACGCCGATAATCAGGACTTTCCCTTCCAGGATCTTGCGCTGGCCTTCCTCGCCGATATCCTTTAAAACGATATGGCGGCTGTAACGCTCCAATTGTTTTTTGTTCAGGGACATGATGCCTTTTCTAGAACTCACGCCTCATTATCATACATTAATTCTAAACATTCGTCATTCTGACCCTGAGCCCAAGGGATGGCCCTATGGCGAAGGGGAAGAATCTGAACCGTCGAAATCCTTCCCCGCCAAAAAGCATGGCGGGTCAGGATGACAAGTTATTTAAGAACGCTGAGCATTTCATCAACGGACGTATATTTCTCGCGCGGCTTTCCGACTTTTTGCCCGCGCGCGATCTCGGAAGCATCGATCTTTTGCCAGTCATCAAAACTGACCACCCAAACGCTTTTTTTTGCCAACAGTTCAAGCACCGCTTTTGTGTCGGGCTGCTTGCACGGTGTCAATTGGTTGACATCTTCAAGAAGGCGGGCCACTGTTTCTTCGCTATCCGGCTTGTTTGTCCCGACCACGCCGGAAGGCCCCCGTTTGATCCAGCCGGCCGTATAAAAACCGGGAACGACATGTTCGCCATCAGTAACCCGGCCGTCTTTATTGGGGAATACCCCCCATTTATCGTGAAACGGCACTCCTTCAATGGAAATTCCGCGGTACCCGACGCTTCTAAAAAGGATATCGCAGTTCATTTCCGTTTTGATCCCTGTCCCCTGAGCAGTTTGTTTTCCCGGCTCACCCACCAATTTATTCTTCTCTAATATGAGCTTCTGAAGTTTCCCTTTTCCCGCCAATTCTACCGGACTTTCAAGGAAATGGATAACAAATTTCTTCGGCTTGCCTGACGGTTGACGGTTTGCATAAGACTGCAGGATCTTATAATTCTTCAGATTAGCCGCATTCTTGGGATTATCCAATTCAGCTTGGCTCACGTCGCTCACTTCCAGGTCCTTGGGGTCAACGATCGGGTCACAATCGGTTAACTCCCCAAACTCACGGATCTCGGCAGCGGTAAATTTCGCCTGGACCGGCCCCCTGCGGCCGATCAAATGGATCTCTTTAATGTTGCTTTTGGCCAAGGCATCCAAGGCATGTTGAGCAATGTCCGTGTTCTTCAGTTCCTCAACCGTCTTGCAGAGGATGCGGCAGACATCGATCGCCACATTCCCTTGCCCAATGATCACCGCAACTTGCCCGGAAAGGTCGAACTGCCGGCTGCGGTAATCGGGGTGGCCGTTATACCAGGCCACGAATTCCGTTGCCGTGTGGCTTCCTTTTAAATCTTCACCGGGGATCCCCAGCTTCCTGTCTGTCTCCGCCCCGGAAGTGAAGATAATGGCATCATAAAAACGCTTCAATCCCTCAACGGAAATATCCTTGCCCACATTGACATTCCCCAAAAAGGAAAATCCGGGCAGCTCGGCAATCTTCTTAAAGACGTTGGTCACATTCTTGATCTTGGCATGGTCCGGGGCAACGCCGTAGCGGACAAGCCCATAAGGCGCAGGCAGGCGGTCATACATGTCCACTTTGACTTTGAGGCCAGATTTCAATAACGGATGGGCCGCATAAAATCCGCTGGGACCGCTTCCGATAATGGCAATCCGCAAAGGGCGTTCTTCTGTCCCTAATTTACTGGGCATAAACAATCTCCTTCTTTACAGATAGTTTCATGTTATGGAGGTTGAAAACGTTATAAATGTTGTGAAGGTTACCGTCAATAAGAGGTTTTATGTCGCATAAGGTTAAAACCTAGAGTAACTTCAGGTAACCTGAAGCCATCTTTTAGCCGTAACCTTTCTAACCTTCATAACATCATCCAACATTCATAACCTATACGATTTGTTAACACATCTTTTGGACATTACATTACAATGAGTTAGGGCATATCTTTACACCTCTTTAAAATATTGTCAAGTTGCAATTTTACGATTCCAAAAATTGCAATTCTTCTTGACAAGAAACGGCAATCTGATAACCTATTTCGCATGATTATCGGTGTCCTCAAAGAAATACATCCCGGTGAGCGCCGCGTGCCGCTCATCCCTGTTTCCGTAGATAAGCTGGTCAAGAAGGGGGCGGAAATCGCCATCGAAAGCGGGACCGGCTCAACTATCTGGACCAGCGATGAAGAATATAAAAAAGCCGGGGCTAAGATTGCCGACCGCGCTGCCATCCTGTCGTCCTCGGATATTGTCTTGCGCCTGCGCAAACCGCCGTTGGAGGAGATCAGCCGGCTAAAAAAAGGCTCTGTCCATATCAGTTTCCTGGACCCCTTTAATGAACCGCAGTTAATCGAAGCATTCTGCAAGAATCAGATCAGCGCCATCAGTATGGAGATGATCCCGCGCTCTACGATCGCCCAAAAAATGGACGCTTTAAGTTCCCAGGCCAACCTGGCGGGTTATGTCTCAGTTGTCCTTGCCGCCGAACGGTTAAACAAGATACTTCCTATGATGATGACCCCTGCCGGGACCATCACCCCCGCGCGTGTTTTTGTCATCGGGGCCGGCGTTGCCGGGCTGCAGGCCATTGCGACGGCCAAACGCCTGGGCGCCCGCGTGGAGGCTTTTGACACGCGCCCGGTTGTCGAAGAACAGGTCCAATCGCTTGGAGCAAAATTCATTAAGATCGACCTTGGGGAGACCGGCCAGACAAAGGACGGCTACGCCAAGGCCCTTACGCCTGAACAGATGGCAAAGCAGCACGAGGGAATGGCGAAAGTATGCGCCAACTCCGATATCGTCATTACGACGGCGCAGCTGTTCGGGCGCAAGGCCCCTGTCATTATTACCAGGGAGATGATCGAAACCATGAAGCGGGGAAGCATCATCGTGGACATGGCCGTTGAGTCCGGAGGGAACGTCGAAGGGTCAAAATTGAATGAAGAGATCGAAACGGCCAATGGCGTCTTGATCATCGGACTGGCCAACCTCCCGGGCCGCGTCGCTGTCCATGCCAGCCAGATGTATTCCAGCAATCTGACGAACCTCCTCGAATCCTGCTGGGACAGCCAAGAGAAGATCTTTAAGCTCAATCCCGAAGACGAAACGATCAAAGGCTGCTTGATCACCCATCAGGGCCGGGTCGTTAATGAAATGCTCATGAAAAAGGAATAAGCCATGGATCCCAACACCCTTATATTCTTGCTTTTTGTCTTCGTCCTTTCTGTTTTTCTCGGAGTGGAATTGATCTCAAAGGTCCCATCGATCCTGCACACGCCGCTCATGTCGGGCTCTAACGCGATCTCCGGGATCACGATTGTCGGCGCAATCGTCTCGGCCGGCACGCCTGAGAATGACTTTAGCACGCTTTTGGGGACCATTGCCGTCGCCTTCGCGATGATCAACGTCATCGGAGGGTATCTCGTGACCGACCGCATGCTGGCCATGTTCAAGAAGAAGGAACCGGGAGGCCGCAAGTGAACTTCGCCGTAATCATAAACATTACCTATATTATCGCCGCCATCCTTTTCGCCCTTGGCCTGAAAATGATGAGCTCTCCGGTCTCCGCCCGCAAAGGGAATATGCTTTCCGCGGTTGGGATGCTGATTGCCATCTCCGCCACGCTGGCGACAAAAGGATTGACTTACCAATGGATACTGACAGGTGTTATCGTTGGAAGTGTCGCGGGAATTCTGGCGGCATACCTGGTAGCGATGACGTCGATGCCCGGAATGGTCGGGCTTCTCAACGGTTCAGGCGGCTTGGCCAGTCTTCTGGTCGGTTGGGCTGTCTACCATTTCCATCCCCACTCCGACACTTTTACTACAATCACCATTTTCTTGTCCATCCTTATCGGCGGAGTGACCTTCACGGGCAGCGTTGTTGCCTGGGCTAAATTAGAGGAAGTCATCATAAGCGGCAAGCCTGTTTTATTTAAAGGCCAGCAGATTGTTAACTTTGTCATTCTGCTGGCGATTTTCAGCTGCGGTATTATCTATGCGATGGACCCAGCCGCGAATTACCCGGTCTTCATCGCGACCGTTGTTCTCTCGCTGATCTTGGGCGTCCTTAGCGTCATCCCCATCGGCGGCGCTGACATGCCTGTGGTCATTTGCCTGTTAAACAGTTATTCCGGGATGGCCGCGTGCACGACAGGCTTTGTCATCCAGAATAACATCCTGATCGTTGCCGGGTCGCTCGTCGGTGCAAGCGGCATTATCCTTACACAGATCATGTGCAAGGCCATGAACCGTTCCCTGGCCAACGTGCTTTTCAGCGGGTTCGGCTCGGTGATACAGAAGGAAGGCAAAGGTATCCAGGGGGAGATCAAGCCAATCACGGCCGAAGATGCCTATCTTATCCTCGAGGCCGCCAACTCGGTCGTATTTGTGCCCGGTTACGGCATGGCCGTGGCACAGGCTCAGCATGTCGTGCGTGAATTGGGCGAGCTTCTTGAAAAGAACGGCACGGAGGTCAAATACGCAATCCACCCTGTTGCCGGCCGGATGCCAGGGCACATGAACGTTCTTCTGGCGGAGGCCAACGTTCCCTACGACCAACTGGTTGAAATGGACAATATCAATCCGACAATGGACACGGTCGATGTCGCCGTCATCATCGGAGCCAATGACGTCGTTAATCCTGCGGCCCGCCATGACAAGTCAAGCCCTATCTACGGCATGCCTATTATTGATGCCGATAAGGCCAAGACCGTTTTTGTCCTTAAGCGCTCCATGAACCCCGGCTTTGCCGGCATCCAGAACGAACTGTTTTACTACGAAAATACCCGCATGCTCTTCGGCGACGCCAAGCAGTCCATCCAGGGCCTTGTCGCTGAATTCAAAAGCAGCTAAATTTAATGACGATACAACTTACGGAACCTGCCGGCAGGCAGGCGAAGTGACGTAAGTTGTTATCGGAATTAATCCCGAACGGTTGTCCTTTTCACTCTGCCGCGAGGAATCTCATTTTAATCCCATCATTTTTCTGATATTTGATCCCTCGCATCCGGCATCTCTGAGATTGATGCTCGGGATTAATTCGGGCATTGACTTATGTTCCTCGCTCACGCTCGTCCATAAGTCAAACCCTCATTAAAAAAACGGCGGAAGCTTGCGCCTCCGCCTTCTCTTTGGGGGAGAAAATCTATTGTTATGGCCCCATTAAGCCTACCAGGGCGGGGGATCAAACCCGCCCTAGCATTACGTCAGGCTCACTGACTTCTTGGGGGAGAAATCCTTGACCTTCCACTTTATTTCAATATCAAGGGCATGGTTAAACCTTACCCTCATCAATTCGCGATTAAAATTAACAAAAAAATACCCTTTAACGTGAAAACTGAAGGTTTCAATCCCCTTCTGCGTATCAAAAGATTTACGTATAAAGATCAGGGGCGGCCTTGAACTTGGCTCTTGCTCTTTGGCCCAGTCAACCGCATAGGCAAAGCCCTTTCGGACCAGGGTCTTGCATTCCTCATCTTCGGTCCTCGAATATATAGAGAACGTCTTAAGCCTCTTTTCGAGGTTAATCCGCTTTCTGAATAGGACCTTTTTCATGATCTCCCCCTCATTTCCGTCTATATGCGTATGAGTTGGCGGCTGTGTGATTTACATTAAAAGTATAACACCCGTAAAACCCCAAACAAGAGGATTGGACCGCTTTGAGGGAAACGTTTTCCTCATTTTTTCTCGACGGAAAACAAGAAAATGCGGCAAATTTGACGCAAATTCATGAATCTTTTCGACTTAGGACAGGTCGATTTTAAAGAATGGAAAGGCCTGCTGTTTTTGACGAAAGGTCAAGGGGACCTGCGGCTCCTGGCCGGCAAAAAGGCGCTTGGAGTACAAGGCCGGAGATTAGGCGGTTTAAAGCGTGCTTAATTGCGTAATAATTTGAGGCTCTTCTTGGTTTTCAAGCGTTTTGAATTCGCTTAAAAACAGGGGCATTGGGATTGGAATGATATCGATGATGATTGGCGTCAGCCCTTGGAAATCGCTTTTAAAAATATTCTGATTATCGATCGGTATAACCGATGCTCCGTCTTCCGTTCTAATTTGAAAATTGAACTTATTTGGGTCCAAGTCAATACCGCCGGGAGGTTCATCTTTAACGGGTCCTTAAATACTTCAAAATCTTCACAACCAGGATGATTTCAATTTTGTCCTCATACATCCGTCAGGTGCCGCCCTCCATACTTCCTCACCCCACCCAAACGACCTTCACCTCATTCTCAATCGCTTTAAAGTCTTTATCTCCCGCCACAATCTCTCCCTTATGAACCTTGGCTAGGGCGGCGGCAAAACAATCGGCATAAGGAAGTTTTGTGGCGGCCTTGTAAATAGCTGCCTGTTTTGCTAATCCCATGTCGACCTCAATAAAATCGATGGGCAGAGTTTCGATGACTTTTAGAATTTTATCAGCGCCCTCAGGCCCATGATCCCGAAGCAGAATATAAAAGACCTCCCCAAAATTCACTGTTGACATAAGAAGATTTTTTTCACTGCCGGCTGCTTTACTGAGAAGATTCTGCACGGTCTCATATCCAGGCTGCTTCCATAGGTACGCCACCAGCGCGGATGCATCTAAGATTTTGACCATTTTCTGTCCTCATTTTCCTTTTCTTTCACGCGTTCTTCCAGGAGGGCTGAGACCCCTTTTCCTTTTGCGCTGGCAATTCCTGCCATTCTTTTGAAATAATCATCTGTCAATGGGTGAAGGATAAGCTGATCGCCCTTTTCTTCAATGCAGAGCCGGGTGCCTTTCTTGATGTTAAGCTTCCGCCGCATGCGGGCAGGAATAACGATTTGCCCTTTAGTCGTGACAATTGTCGTAACCATATTTGTGCCCCCTTTCTGCCTAAAGCATACCATATAGAAAATGTATGTCAAGTGATATTTTGTACTACATTATGGAGCGTGGCTACTCAACCGAATTAATTGGTTATGACACGGAAATTTGGTTGATAATTAAAAGCCATTACACTGTACTGATTGAATGATTTTAAACTGAAGCTC
>JAFGFL010000051.1 GCA_016931055.1 Candidatus Omnitrophota bacterium
AATGGGCAAGGTGGGAGTCGAACCCACACGGCCTTTCGGCCACAGGATTTTAAGTCCTGCGTGTATGCCATTCCACCACTTGCCCAATTCATGAATGTACAATTTACGGAACGCCAGTGAAGTAAATTGTTACATGAATTAACCCCGTGTTTCCCTGATTTTTTATAATTGGAAACGAAGGGAAAGCTTCCTATTGTTTAATCCCTCGAGACAAACATTCTGGGCAAGAGTCTCTCGGGATATCTAAGTTTTTTCTCTAAAAAACATTAAGGAAAAACCTTGAAGGCGCGAGTCGGAATCGAACCGACGTATAGAGGTTTTGCAGACCTCTGCCTTCCCACTTGGCTATCGCGCCATAATAGTTACTTAATGGCCTTTAAAACAGTCCTGACAATTACCTTTTCGTCGGCGATATGCCCTTGGCCCGTTGTCCCGCAGGCTAGTTTCCCTTTGATCGGATCAATGAACTGAACGCCGTATTTTTTCAACTTCCGGCAATTCTCCTGAACAATTTTGTTTTGATACATTTGCGCGTTCATAGCCGGAGCCACTAAAATGGGGGCTTTTGTCGCAAGAGCGATGCAGGTCAATAAATCGTCCGCTATCCCATTGGCAAGTTTTCCAATAATATTAGCCGTTGCCGGAGCGATCAAGAAAACATCCGCTTCCCGGGCCAAATCAATATGCGGCATTTTTTGCGGGCCGCTTCCTTCATCAAACATCCCTCGATAAACAGGCTCACCCGACAAGCTCGCTAAGGTCAAAGGGGTTATGAAATGTCCGGCTTCTTTCGTCATAATAACCGAAACTTTCACCCCTTCGTCTAATAATCTTCTTATGATTTCTGCCGCTTTATAGGCAGCAATGCTGCCCGTAACCCCTAAAAGAACTCTTTTTTGTTTCACTGCCCTCAACTCCAGTTATTAGGAAAGTTCTTGTTCTGCCAATGCTTCTTCTTTGGGCTCCTCTTGGGCTGCCTCTTTAAGAGGCTTCCCATTTGTCGCTTCCTTTATTCTGATTTTACCTTGTGCAATTTCATGCAGGGCCATGGTTGTGAATTTTTCTGTATTGATATTTTCAGCCAAACATCGCCTGCCATCAGAAAGCTCCAAAGACCGAATTGCAGCCATGCTAACAAGCTTATAAACGCTATAGTTCGCTTGTGGCAACAATTCTTCGATAGGTAAATCTGTCATTTTTCTTATCCTTCCGTGTTAATGTCCAAAGTATATTTTAAATAAAAAACCCCCATTTTATATGAGAAAAGAATAGGGATATATATATCATATGAGCCTTATATTGTCAAAAAGAATAATCGGCCGTATTTTGAAATAAAAACATTTGCCGTTTTTCATAACTTTAGGAATTGTCTGAACTTACAGATGTCCAGCAATCCCATAATAAGACTTGGCACTAATTTCCCTCTTCCTTAGCAATCTCATCTTTAATAACTCTATTAAGCCGGGTATATGCAGTCTGTAAACGGCTGTTTATGATGACATGATCGTATTTTTTTATTTCTTTTAGTTCTTTGCGGGCTATTTTAAGGCGCATTCGAAGGACATCCTTATCCTCAGAGCCTCTCTCCTTAAGGCGGCAGGCAAGGACTTTCAAAGAGGGGGTTCTTACAAATATCGTCACCGCCTTTGGGAATTTATCCCGGATCGTCCTGGCCCCTTTCACATCAATGCATAACAAAACGTTTTTTCCCCGATCAAGGACGTCCTGAACCTTCTTTTTCGGAGTTCCGTAACAATGGCCAAACACCTTTTCTGTTTCCAAAAAATGCCCGGCCTTTTTCTTGCGCTCGAACATTTTTGGGCTGGCAAAAACGTAGTCCCTCCCGCGCCTTTCTCCCTCTCTCCTCGGTCTCGTCGTAAAAGAAACAATTTTAACGATCCTTTTTTTTATTTCCTTATCGTCCAGCAGCTTTTTGTAAAGCGTTGTTTTCCCGGAGCCCGAAGGGCCGGAGATCACGATAATTTTGCCCTTCTTCATAGCGGATGCCCTGAATGGTTATTCAATATTTTGAGATTGCTCGCGGATTTTTTCAATCTTGCTCTTTAACGAAATGACGGCATTGGAGACAACTTTATCCTGCAATTTTGACCCGATCGTATTGGTTTCTCTTTGCATTTCTTGGGCAATAAAATCAATCTTTTTCCCAACCGGTATTTTGCTCTTTAAAAGCGGCTTGATTTCATCGATATAATGCCCCAAACGGATCGTTTCTTCGTTCACATCCGAACTTTTCTGAAACGCACGAAATTCTTCTTTAGTTAAAGTTGGCTTTTTTTCATTCAAAACAGTTTTCCATTTATTCTGTATCTTCTTTATTTGCAGAGACATGCGCACTAGTTGGCCATGGATGTCCGCAGCCAGGCTGCGGCCTTCGCTTATCCTCATGCTAACAAGCCCTTGTAGAGCCTTCTTAAAACCTTTTTCTAAAACCGGCCATAAAGCCTCCGGTTTTTCTGACAAATCTGTGGTCACCAAAACACCCGGGAGCTTGATCAGATCCGAAAGAGACAACTCCCCTTTGATCCCGACTTCTTTCTTCAAACGGGCAATGTTCCTTATGTGCTTCTTAGCAATATCCTTATTCAAGACGATCTCTTGCGTTTCCTTCTGGATAATTTTCATAGAAACGGTGACCCTGCCCCGATAAACCTCTTGTTGGATGACCCGGCGAATCTTGTTCTCAATAGCTCCAAAGCCCACGGGGAGAAAATAGGTCACATCCAAATATCTCTGATTTACACTTTTTATTTCTATCAGCGCCTTTATCTTTCCCGTTATTACCTGCGCTTGTCCGAATCCCGTCATTCCTCTAATCATTGGGCAACCTTCTTTTAAATGTTTATGTTATCTTTCCTGTTAGTTATGATTTTTTATATTGGGGGAAACATCACTTTTTGATCAATTGGATAATGCGGTCTAAGTCGTCCAGAGAATAATATTCAATTATGATCTTCCCTCTTTTTTTCTGTGGGATTATCCGAACTTTGGTGCCGAGAGTTCTTTGAAGGTCTTCTTCCAACGCAATAACTTCATGGTCCCTGCTTGCCTGCTTGCTTACCCGCCGAGTCCCGCCCTTAGACTTGGCTTGCACAAGATTTTCAAGTTCCCGAACGGAAAGGCCTTTTTTCACGGTTAGGGCAAAGAGCCTGTCTCTCTCCGTCGGCATTTCAATCCCTAACAATGCGCGGGCATGTCCAAGGGATAGTTCGCCGTCATAAACACTTTTACGGATTTCAGCTGGCAGCTTCAGCACTCTTAGGAAGTTGCTGACCGTTGAGCGGTCCTTGCCAACAGACTGAGCGACTTCTTCCTGCGTATAAGAAAAATCCTCGATGAGTTTCCGATAGGCTTCCGCTTCTTCAATGGGGTTTAGTTCCTCCCTCTGGATATTTTCAACCAGCGCAATCACAAAAGCTTCTTGGTCGCTCACATTCTTAATGATCGCAGGAACTTCCTCGAAATTAAGCGCACGAGCCGCTTTCAGCCGGCGCTCACCGGCAACAACCTCATAATTCTCTCCTTTTTCACGAACAAGAATTGGCTGCAAAACCCCTTTTTCCTTTATGGAAGCTATCAGATCGTTCATTTTCTCATCGTTATAATTCGTTCGTGGTTGGAGATTGTTGTCATGGATTAAACTTGTTTTTAGATAGGCAACTGTCTCTCCTTTAACAGGCACACCGCTTTTTCTTTCTGGAATAAGCGCAGATAATCCTTTTCCCAAAGCTTTTCCTTCCATCTTTTGTCTCCTTAATTGTTCATTTATTGAACGTTAGTATGCCTATAAAACTATTCTTCTGTTCCGCTTTCTTTTGACTGTTCAACAAGCATTTCTCTGCTCCCTAACCTATTTGTTCTCAATTGGTTAGATGAATTTCCAGATTCTCCTAAGATTTCCTTAGCAAGCTGTTTGTATCTCAGCGCTCCTATCGAATGAGTGTCATACAATGTAATTGGCTTTCCATGACTTGGAGCTTCGCTAAGCTTAACATTCCTTGGGATAATCGTTTTATAGACCTTCTCCTTAAAATACCTTCGTATTTCATTAATAACTTCCGTTGTCAGATTTGTTCTGAAATCCGCCATAGTTAACAAGACTCCTTCTATTCCTATATCAGGATTTAGGCCGTCTCTTATAAGCGCCATCGTTTTCATCAGCTGTGACACTCCTTCGAGTGCATAGAATTCACATTGTATCGGAACAATGATGCTATCGCTTGCTACCAAGGAATTTAATGTCAAAAGCCCTAAGGATGGCGGCGAGTCTATAAATATGTAGTCGTATTTGTTTCTGATGGGATCTAGTGCTTTTTTAAGACGGTTCTCTCTTGCCAGGGCTCCGACGAGTTCAATTTCCGCTCCAGTAAGATCAATATTGCATGGGACAATGTCGACATTTGGATAAATATCTTTGATTAAGGCTTCTTCAATCGAGCATTTGTGCAGAAGCACCTCATATACAGATTTGTCGAGCTCGCTCTTGTTGATACCTACGCCACTTGTAGCATTCCCTTGAGGGTCAGCATCAACAATTAAAATTTTCTTATTTAGTTCGGCCAAGGCTGCAGAAAGATTAATCGTGGTTGTTGTTTTGCCTGTTCCCCCTTTTTGATTACATATGCATATGATCTTTGACATGGTATTTCTCGATTATACGTTTAGTAAAATATTATTATTTATTTTAGAAATTGCCAATTGTTTCACGTGAAAACAATGAATATATTGTTTCACGTGAAACATGTCCAAAACCATCTTAATTTTCCTATAAATTACAAAAAAATCAAGGATTATTCTCATTTTCTTTTAAAGACACCTTAATTTTAGCCAGCTTTGCCCCTTCCATGCCAAAAAGCCCTTTTTTCTCTTCGCAAACCACTTTTATCTTGACATCTTCTCGAGAAACGTTGAGATATTCAAGAGCTTTATTTATTGCCTCTTCAACAGTACCCCCTTCTACCTCAATGCTTTTTTTAAAATTTTCTTTCGGCATACTCTCTCCCATACCCTAATCCGCCTTCACTGATTTGGACAATTTCCACTGAGTGAATGTCGAGAAAAAGTAAAACATTGTAAAATACAGCGTTAGTCCACTGGCGAATTTGTAAAAAATAAACCCGAGAAATATCGGCATTATTATAGCCATCATTTTTTGTTGTGACGCCTGATTAGGATCAGTAACAATCATATTTTTGGATGATAATTTCTGTTGAACAAACATTACTGCAACCATAATTAATGGCAATAAATTAAACTCATTGCCAATAATTGGCAATGAAACCGGAAAAATAAACAGCCTGTCCGGTTGTGATAAGTCTTTCATCCATAAGAACTTAGCTCCTTTAAATGCTACTGAACGCCATAAAACCTGGTAAAGGCCTATAAACACAGGCATTTGCAACAACATCGGAAGGCAGCCTCCCAAAGGATTTACTTTATTCTCTTTGTAGAGCTCCATCATTTCTTTGTTCATTTTTTGAGGATTATCTTTATGCTTTTCTTTAAGTTTAACGATCATAGGTTGTAAAGCCTGCATTTTCTTCATAGAAAGCATACTGCGCATAGTCAATGGGTACATTGAGAAATAAATAATAATGCTTATCAAGATTATACATATCCCCCAGTTTGGTATCACTTTATATAGCAAACGCATTAAGCTCGCAATTATCTTTGCAATGCCATCAAACAGGCCAAATTTATAATATCTTGTTATCCTTTCAAAGCCTAATCCATATTTTTCCAAAATCTCGACCTTTTCTGGCCCAGCATATATGATTGAATCAAATTGGACATTTCCATTTGCTGGTACATTTGCCTCCTTTGCTACTATATCAATTTCTAATGAGTTATCTTCAACTGGTATAATATCGTATCCCGATGTTTCATATTGCGGTTTAAGTAATAGGCAATAATATCGATTACGAAATCCGCTCCAAACAACATTTTCTGAAACATCCCTTTTTTCTCTAGTGCCAAATTTGAATGCGCCTGCCTTTCTGTAAATCCCACTCTCAGAGTGTACTACATATTCATTAAGAGATTTATCCCTCATCTCTGATTTATTAAGCGTATTTTCTTTTTTGTCCAGATTGGACATTCTTATTATAAAACTTTTTATCTTGACCTTAACCAGTTTGGACATATCTCTTTTATTTTGGAATCTGATTTCAGATTTAATAGTGTAATTTTCATCATTAATCATATAATTTTTAATTATAATCGTATAATTATCTTCGAACGTATATTGGATTGAATAATCATCATTTTTCTGCGAAACAAAATTTACATTATCATATCCCGCAATAGTGGTTATCCCTTCGAGAGGAAGGGTAGCATCATATTCTTTAATCCAAATTTTATTTAATGCTGCGCCAATATTTGATGTTTCAATAGAGAGTTTGTTGGATTCCAAGACATTGATCTCTTCCATGACCTTTTGTACGGTATCAGGCTGGTTTCCCGATAGCCCCGTTAATGATTTTTGTTCTTTGGTTTTATTTGCAATTCTCGTAACATCCACATTTGCAAATGGTTCGGTCACTTCGGATAGGGAGGAGGGTCGAGTTTTAGGGGAATTAATAGAATACAGCCATACTACCAACATAGATAAGCCGATAGCTAAAAACAATCTTCTTTCCATAAAAAATTACCTTACAGGATCATATCCTCCCTGAGACAGGGGGGAGCATTTAATAATTCTTATGATAGCCTTGATTCCGCCCTTAATAAATCCATACATTTGTATGGCTTCTAAGGCATATTGAGAACACGAAGGATGAAACCGACACGTTTGAGGGAAAAACGCGTGGCTCAATTTTTGATAAGCTTTTATGATTTTGATAGAAATCCAAGCCATAAGCTAAGACGGCCGGCATCAGCCAGCTCTATTTGCTAAGCCGTTTTCGCCCCTTAGCACGACGGCGCTTGAGCACATTGCGGCCGCTGCTTGTTTCCATGCGTTTACGAAAACCGTGGGTTCGTTTGCCCTTCAATAACGTGGGTGTTTTTAATTTCTTTTTCATGGTTCGTAGATTATATCATATGCCTTTTGATAGTCAAGGGATTTCCCGGGGATTAGAGCCAAAACCCCATAATATATATGGTTTTATAATTATTATATGATTTTATGAATCCCGTCGAAGAATCGTTTTCCATGTAAAAGGCCATTGATCTGATGCCGAAAACCTGTCTGCCCGATAACTTCCCAATGAGCATATTGTCCTTGTGCTTTTTTTATTTTTAAATTTTTCAGCAAACGAAAATTTGATTTGTAATAAAAATATTCTTTGCTATAATAAAGCACCATTTCTCCTGCGGTTTTGGTTTTATAATCATAAAGCGATCAAAGCCTCCGAAGGGAGATGTTTCTTCCCCTCGGAAAATGGGAAAGAAGGGGGCTTCCGGTCTTTCGTTTTAAGATGCCTCGAGAACAAAACAAAATTTTTACTTGTCTTTTTTGTTATCCGCTCAACAATTAACAGCTGTGGAAAACCTGTTAATGGATTTTTTGGGCGCTCCTAACTCATTGTTTTATAGGTAGTTGCCAAACCTCGGCTATTATTATTTTATTCACCCCTGGATTTTTATTATTCCATGTCCCTAAAAACCCTCTGGCAAAAAGCGCAAAAGGAAATCGAGACAAGCGTCGGAAAAGCTTCTTATGAAACGTGGTTTTCCGCCATCCACGTCGTGGAAAAAGATCCGGATACCCTTATCGTCGAAGCTCCCGATGATTTCTTTAAGGGTTGGCTCGTCGAGCATTATCAAGGCCCCCTGGAAAACATGTTGGCGCGTCAGGCTGCGCGCCCAATAACTTTAGAATTTACCGTCAATCCCACCATTATAAATAAATCCCCTCAAGCCACATTTTCTTTTCCCGAAAGCAAACCCCCTGAAACATCGTTAGGGACAAACCTTAATTCGCGCTTTACTTTCGAAAATTTTGTCATTGGCCCGGCTAACCGTTTTGCGTGCGCCGCAAGCCTTGCTGTCGCGGAATCTCCGGCAAAGGCCTATAATCCTTTGTTTATCTACGGCCAGGTCGGCCTAGGGAAAACGCACCTTATTCAAGCCATCACCCATAAGCTTGCACAGCTTCACCCAAGACTAAGGCATTGTTACATGTCTTCCGAGCGTTTTACTAACGAGCTTATTGATGCGATCCGCCATAGGACAACGCCTCAGTTCCGATCAAAATACCGGGAAATCGACGTTCTCTTGATCGATGACATTCAGTTTATCGCCGGGAAAGAGTCCACCCAAGAAGAATTTTTCCATACATTTAACAATTTGCACAATAACCACAAGCAGATCATCATTACCTCAGACCGCCCTCCCAAAGATATCGCGAATCTGGAAGAGCGCCTCAGTTCGCGTTTTGCCTGGGGATTGATTACCGATATTCATCCTCCGGACTTTGAAACCCGGGTTGCCATCCTAAAGAAAAAAATCGAACATGAGCCGGTACATGTCCCCGATGATGTTATTCATTTTATTGCCGAGCAAATACAAACGAACATCCGAGAGTTGGAGGGGGCCCTTATCCGCGTTGTCGCGTATTCACTCCTTGACGGGGGTCCAATCACCTTAGAAATGGCGAAAACGATTCTTAAGGATACAGTTAAACAAACATCGAAAACCATTAGCGTCGATATGATTCAAAAATCAGTGGCCGAATTTTTTAATGTTTCTCTTTCGGAACTAAGAGCAAAGAAACGCCAGAAAAACATCGTTTTCCCTAGGCAAGTTGCCATGTACCTTTCCCGGCAATTGACAAATCTTTCTTTTCCGGAAATCGGAAACGCATTTGGCGGAAAAGACCATACCACCGTGCTTTATTCATATAATAAGATCGAGCAAGAGATCTCAGGGGCTGACGGGGAAGAATTAAAAAGAACCATTAGAGAGCTAACCTCAATTTTAAAACGGTAATTAACCTCTTTTTGATATGTTTTCCACAAACCAAATTAATATAACCAATTCCATATGAAGTAGTTGTGGCATTTTTAAATTATTCACAAAGACTATTAATACTGCGGCTATCTTATAATTGAAATTATAGAAAAGGAGGATGTTAATAAAATGAAACTTAAGGTTCCCAAAGATACCCTTTTGTCAGGCATACAAATAGTACAGAATATTGTCTCCAGTAAAACCACCTTACCCATTCTTTCCAATATGTTAATCGATTTAAAAAAGTCTACTCTGCGGCTTAATGCAACAGATCTTGATATTGGGATATCTTGTGAAATTCCTGTGGAAACCATAGAAGAAGGGGCGATAACTATTCCGGCGAAAAGATTTAGCGATATTATAAAAGAAATGCCTTCTGGGGATATCCTAATCAGTGCCAAAAAGAATAACCAGATTGATATTGAGAGCGAAACATGCCGATTTAAGCTTATCGGGCTTCCGAAAGATGAGTTCCCGAAATTCCCTGAATTTAAAGATAAAGAGATTATTCATATCGGGCAGGGCATGTTAAAGAATATGCTGGGATTAACTTCTTTTGCCGTATCCCATGAAGAATCAAGGTATATCTTAAACGGGGTTTTATTGGAAATTTCAGAGGATACGATAAGAATGGTCGCTACGGATGGAAGAAGGTTGGCTAAAATTGAGAAAAAACTTGAAAAACCCGTAAAAAAAGAGATAAGCGTAATTATTCCGATAAAAGCCGTACAGGAAATTAACAGAAATTTAAAAGACGAAGGCGAGGCGTCTTTTGTTGTGGGAATGAACCAGGTTTTATTTGATATTGACGGGATATTGATTGCAACACGGATTATAGAAGGGGAATTTCCCAACTACAACCAAGTTATTCCAAAGCCCACGAAAAACAGGATTAAAATGAACACCCAGGAGTTCCTTTCTTCGATCCGAAGGGCGAATTTATTGGCAACGGCGGATTTCCAGGCCGTTAAATTCGAAGTTTTTTCGGATAAAATTGTCGTTTCGAAAACAACTCCGGATATCGGAGAATCCCGTGAAGAAATCCCCGTTGAGTACGGAGGCCCGGAAATGATTGTTGGTTTTAATCCTCAGTTCCTCATCGATTTTTTAAAGAACATCAATCAAGAACAAATTGACATGGAGCTGCTCGGAACGGACAAGCCCGCTGTTATGAGAATAGATGATTATCTGTACCTTGCTTTGCCGATGAGAATATAGAGATTGGTCACAGCATCAGAATGAAAGCAAGGACGAACGAAGCGAGGAGTTTTCTTGTCTTTCTAGTTGTCAAACAAATTTCCTTATAATATAATGCGTTGGCTTAATCGGGTATCATCCGGACATGGATAATATTAAGAATATTGTCAATACGGTCATAGGCAATATGGCGGAACAGAAACCGGATACGCATAATAAAATCGAAAGGATCTGGAAAAATTTACTTAACGAGAAAGAGTTAAAGCATGCGAAGATCATCGGGATCAAAGAAGACGGCCTTCTGGTGTGCGTTGATTCTCCGGCGTGGTTATACCAGATGCGCATACGCCAGACAAAAATTTTAAGGCAGCTTAAAGAAGAAGCGCCGCATATTAAATATATACGTTTTAGGATGGGGAAGATCATATGACGAAAAAGGAAGCGAAAAAGAAGCCAGCCCAAAAACCCGCAGAACAAGACTCAAAAAAAACGAAAGAAACAAAACCTCTTGCCAAAGGGCAGTACGACGCGACGAATATCCAGATCCTTGAAGGGACAGAAGCGGTCCGGATGCGCCCGGCGATGTATATAGGGGACACGTTTACCCGCGGGCTGCACCATCTTGTCTGTGAAGTGGTCGACAACTCCGTTGATGAAGCGATGACAGGATTTTGTACGCATATCACGGTGGAAATTAATGAGAACAATTCCATCACGGTCATTGATGACGGACGAGGCATCCCGGTCGACATGCATAAGACAGAGAAAAAGCCGGCGGTGGAAGTCGTTCTGACGACCCTACATTCCGGCGGGAAATTTGACCACCGGACCTATAAGGTCTCCGGCGGGCTTCATGGCGTTGGCGTCAGCTGCGTCAACGCGCTGTCGGAATGGCTGGAAGTAGAGATTAAAAGAGACGGGCAAATTTACCATCAGCGCTATGAACGGGGGAAAACGGCTTCTAAATTAACAATAATTGGAAAAACTAAATCGACGGGAACCAAGGTCACGTTTCTCCCGGACAAGACGATCTTCAAGGACAAAACGGTTTATTCATACGACATATTGGCCAAAAGGCTCAGGGAGCTGGCGTTCTTAAATCAGGGGCTGATTATTAAACTGGTTGACAAACGCGGGAAAAAAGAAAAAGAAACTGTTTTTGAATTTAAAGGAGGGCTGGTCTCATTTGTTCAATCGTTAACGATCTCCAAAAATACATTACATAAAAAAGTCATTTATTTTCAAAGAGAACGGGAAGGGATCCAATTTGAGGTGGCCATACAATATGACGACGGATATGCAGAGAACATCTATTCCTTTGCCAATAATATTAATACTTCCGAAGGAGGAACGCATCTCAGCGGGTTTAGGTCGGCATTAACGCGGGCGATCAATAATTACGCGAAGGGAAAGAACCTTCTCAAAAATGAGATTGCCATTACCGGGGACGATACAAGGGAAGGGTTGACAGCGGTTATCAGCGTGAAGATCCCTAATCCCCAATTCGAAGGGCAAACCAAGACAAAATTGGGGAATTCGTAAGTGGAGGGGCTGGTTTCGTCGTCAACGCTCGAGGCTTTAAACGCCTTTTTTGAAGAAAATCCTTCTGTCGGAAACCAGATTGTTGATAAAGTTATCACGGCTTCCCGCGCCAGGGAGGCGGCGCGAAAAGCGCGCGAACTTACCCGGCGAAAAGGGGCCCTTGAAAGCAGCGGACTGCCGGGCAAATTGGCGGATTGCTCCGAAAAGGACCCATCGCTATGCGAGCTCTATCTTGTTGAGGGAGACTCCGCAGGCGGTTCCGCCAAGCAGGGACGGGACCGGACCTTCCAGGCGATCTTACCCTTAAAAGGGAAAATATTGAATGTGGAAAAATCTCGCTTGGATAAGATCTTAAGCAATGAAGAAATCCGGACGATCATTACGGCTTTGGGGGCCGGCGTTGGCGACGATTTTAACATCGAAAAGCTGAGGTATCATAAGATTATCATTATGTGCGATGCGGACGTTGACGGTTCCCATATAAGGACCCTTCTTTTGACACTGCTCTATCGGCAGATGCGGCCCCTCATTGACGGGGGATATGTTTATATTGCCCAGCCGCCGTTGTATAAGATCAAAAGAGGAAAAAGGGAAGAGTATATTGAGACAGAAGAAGAGATGAGTGAAATCGTGCTGGAATTAGGGATGGAGGGGTTGAGGCTGATTAGATGCAAAGGGAAGCAAAGATATACTAATACGCAATTCAGGGACATCTTGAATGCCAGCATAGAGCTGCAAAGGGCGATTGAAATAATGACCAAACGTGGAGTGGATTTTCAAAAATATATAGAAATTTATGACCAAAAGACCAGAAAAATGCCTCTTTATATAGTCAAAGTGGAGGGAGTTACCCAATTCGTGTATGATGACAAGGAGTTATCCAAGTTAACAACCAAAGATGAAGAAGCGCAATATACGGAAATATTTGTCAAAGAAGAACTTGAGAACATTGAAGGGCGTCTGCACAAACTTGATTTGAGTATTAAGGACTTCATAAGCGAGACTGTCGCCGAAGAGCCTAAAGTTGTGGGTGCGAAGAAGAAGTCAACAAAAAAACAAAGGGCTGAAAAGAAACCTGTTTTGAAGGCAAAATTTGTCATTGAGAACGAAAACGATAAGCACGAACTGTTTTCTTTGCAGGAGGTCCTTGAACTTGTCCGCATGCAGGCAAAGAAAGGCATCCAAATACAGCGCTATAAAGGTTTAGGGGAGATGAATCCCCAACAGTTATGGGAAACAACGATGGACCCTGAGCACAGGACGATCCTGAAGGTCATGCTGGAAGATGTTGTCGAAACAGAAGGGATTTTCTCTGTCCTTATGGGGGATGAAGTCGCGCCGAGAAGAGAATTTATCGAGACCTTTGCCCACGAAGTCAAAGATCTCGACATCTAAGGGAAAGGCCGTTTTTATGAATCTGGTTGCGAAAGAAAAAATAGTTCCTGTCTACATTGAAGAAGAGATGAAGAAATCTTATCTCTCGTATTCCATGAGCGTCATTGTCGGCCGGGCCCTGCCTGATGTCCGCGACGGGTTGAAGCCTGTCCACCGGCGCGTGCTTTACGCGATGAAAGAGCTCGGGTTGGAACACAGCAAGCCCTACAAAAAAAGCGCGCGTATCGTCGGGGAAGTCTTGGGGAAATACCATCCGCACGGCGATGTGGCCGTTTATGATACCTTGGTCCGCATGGTGCAGGATTTTTCCCTGCGATATCCTTTGGTTGACGGGCAGGGGAATTTCGGCTCGATTGACGGAGATTCTCCGGCGGCCATGCGCTACACGGAGGCGCGGATGGCGGCGGTCACGGCCGAGATGTTAAAGGATATTGACAAGGAGACGGTTGATTTCTCCCCGAATTTTGACGCCACGCTGGAAGAACCGGACGTGCTCCCGGCGGCCTTGCCGAACCTTCTGGTCAATGGGTCCAGCGGCATTGCCGTCGGCATGGCCACGAACATGCCGCCGCACAATTTAGGCGAAATTGTGGACGCGACCGTTTATCTTATCGATAATCCGGAAGTAGACATCAAAGAGCTGAATAAAATTGTCAAAGGCCCGGATTTTCCGACCGGCGGGATCATCTGCGGCAGAGACGGCATTAAGGAGGCGTACGCGACCGGCCGCGGAAAACTGACCGTAAGGGCGAAGGGGAGCATTGAGCGGCAAAAAAGCAGCAAAGACTGCATTGTTATTACGGAACTGCCTTACCAGGTTAACAAAGCCAATCTCATTGAGGCCGTTGCGGCCTTGGTCCAGGATAAAAAAGTCGAAGGCATCGTCGATATTCGCGACGAATCCGACAAAGACGGGATCCGCATTGTGATCGAGCTGCGCAGGGACGTTGAGCCGCAGATCGTCCTGAACTATCTTTACAAACACACGCAGCTGGAAACGACCTTCGGGATCATTAACCTCGCGCTGGTGAACAACAGCCCCCGGATCCTGAATCTGAAGCATATCCTTTCGTATTTTGTTGATCACAGGCGCGTTATTGTCCGAAGGAGAACGCAGTTTGATCTTGACCGCGCGCTGCGAAGGGCGCATATCCTGGAGGGCCTGCGCATAGCGATCAATGCCATCGACAAGATCATTAAGACCATCCGCGAGGCAAAAAGTGTCCCGGCGGCAAAAGCCGCTTTAATGAAAAACTTCGACCTTAGCGAGACCCAGGCGCAGGCAATCCTGGAAATGCAGCTTCAGCGCCTGACGGCCCTGGAACGCAGCAAGATAGAAGAAGAGTATAATGCCCTGCTTAAGGATATCGACAATTACAGGTCGATTTTAGCCTCTGAAAAGAAAATAGAGGAGATCATTAAAGACGAGCTTTTGGAGATCAAGAAGAAATACGACAATCCCCGGCGCACGGAAATCGCGGGGAAGGCCGAAGAGATCGAGATCGAAGACCTGATCGCGGAAGAGGACATGGCGATCACGATCAGCAATAGCGGCTATGTCAAACGCTTGGCGGTCAGCGCTTACCGGAAACAAAAGCGGGGAGGGCGGGGGGTCTCGGCGATGACCACGCACGAGGAAGATTTTGTCAAGCAGCTTTTTGTCGCCTCGTCCAAAGATTATCTGTTGATCTTTTCGAATAAAGGGATTGTCCGGTGGCTGAAGGTCTATGAGATCCCGGTCGCGTCTAAGAACGCAAAAGGGAAGAACATTATCAACCTGCTTTCCATAGGCAAAGACGAACAGATCAGCTCGATCGTTGCCGTAAAAGATTTTACGGAAGACCAGTTTGTCGTGATGGCGACGGCCAAAGGGAATGTCAAGAAAACAAAACTGTCCGCGTTCAGCAACCCGCGCAAGGCAGGGATCGTCGGGATGACGCTGGACAAAAACGACTGGCTGATCGGGACGGAATTGAGCCGGGGAAAGCATGAGATTTTGCTTGCCACGAGGGAGGGCAAGTCGTTACGGTTCCCCGAAAAAAATATACGGGATATGGGAAGGTCGGCCCGCGGCGTTCGGGGCATCCGGCTTGGCGCGAAGGATGAAGTGGTCAGCATGCTTGTCTTTCCCCCAGATGTTGATAAAACGGGAAGCACGCTGTTGTCAGTCACGGCGCTGGGCTTTGCAAAAAGGTCTGAGTTTAATGAGTACAGGCTGCAGTCCCGGGGAGGCAAAGGGATTATTAATGTGAAAGTCACGGACCGTAACGGCGTTGTGGTGGGGGCGCTTCCGGTAGGGGAAAAAGACGAGATCATGGCCATCACCAAAAGCGGGATGATTGTTCGTTGTTCGGTCAACGATGTCCGCCAAACAGGACGCAGCGCGCAAGGCGTACGGCTCATCACCCTGAAACAGGGCGACAAAGTAACTTCCGTTGCGAATGTCGTTTCGTCCAAAGACGACGAATAGACCCGCTGAATTTTGCTTGACCTTGGACTATTCTTAATTATAATAAGCTCTCCATTTGGCGCAAATTTTGATTCGCTTTGCAAAAATTAACCCCATCGTTGATATTGGTTTATGCTTATGGAGCGAAGCGAACATAAGCATTAGCCAATATCACCCTCGAAAAGCCATTAAGCTTTTCGAGGGCTAAACATGCGGGAATAATCAAAAATATTTGACCCCATCGTCTAGCCTGGTCTAGGACTCGAGCTTTTCAAGCTCGCAACACGGGTTCGAATCCCGTTGGGGTCGTTAAATTTTAAGGGGCACCTTTATGGTGCCCCTTAATATTTAGGGACCTCGCGAATGACCCGAAAGCTCCCGAAGGGAGCTCGGGCGTGAGGCCGTAAGGCCGAACGCACTTGCGAGCAACGCGAGCAAGTGTTAGAATCCCGTTGTGATCACACCCCGGGAGTGTGATTTTTTATCACACTCCCGGGGTGTGATTGATGGGTGTATTGATGTGATAGAAGGTTATCTACGGAGCTACCCGCCGCCCTGACTTGATATACATCTCCCGCGCCTCGGCTTCTTTTCCCAGGCCTTGATAAGCGGCACCCAAATTGTTTAGCGCCGAGGCGTAGTTCGGATCGATCTCCAAGGCTTTTTTCAATACGGGAACGGCCTCTTCATATCTCTTTAAGCTGATATACACATGGGCCAGATTGTTGTAGGCGGCCACGTGGGCAGGGTCCAGTTCAATCGCTCTTTTATGCTGAACAATCGCGAGCTCCTTTTCGCCCAGATTATTATAGGCAACGCCCAGATTGCTATAGTCGCCTGCCGTCGGTTGCTTTAACGATAGGACTTTCTGGAATGCGCCCAGGGCTTGGCTATATTGTTTCGCGGAGGTGTAGGTGATGCCGAGTTCCGTATAGGCATCAGCATTGGCAGGGTTCAGCTCGGAGGCTGTTTCAAGCGCCGATATGGCCTTTTCGAATTGGTTGTGCTTTTTGCGCAGCATCCCAAATCTGTAGAAATAATCATCATTTGAAGGGTATTTCGCGATAAGCCGTTCGTAAACAGCGGCGGCTTTTTCATATTCATTAATGTCGTCATACGTTTGCGCAAGATGCAGATAAGCGGCGGCGTTCCTGTCGTCTAAGGCCAGGCCTTTTTCAAAGGACCCAATCGCTTCCTTCTTTTTCCCCAAAGGATTATACGCCGAACCCAAATTAAAATAGACGTAGCTTGCGTTGGGGGTTAGCGTCAGCGCCTTTTGAAGGGTCTCGACGGCTTTTTCGTATTGCCCGACATCGACATAAGTGTTCCCCAAATTATTGTACGCGTCGGCATAATTCGGGTCCATCGCCAAGGTCTTTTCATAGTACCAGATGGCTTCCTCGTATTGGTCTTTAAGGTCATAGGCAAAAGCAAGATCGGAAGTCGCCCGGACGCTATAAGGGGCATATTCTAACGTGCGCTTAAAAAAGGCAATCGGTTCGCGCCAGTAAACGTTCTGCTGGAACGTGCGTATCCCCCAGAAGCAAATGAGCGCGGCAAGGAAAATATTGGCGATGGGCCGCCATTTCACCTGGGCATGAAGAGGCTTCAGGAGAGCGGCCGCCAAGAGAAACAGGCCGATCGACGGCAGATAGAGCCAATGTTCGGCCATAAAAGCGTTCAGGCGTACAAACGTGTTCGAGACAGGCAATAATCCGAGAATGAACCAAAGGAGCGCAAAACTGTAAAGGGGATATTTTGGCCGTATTTGGATTGCGGAGAAAATGATCAGGAAGGACAAAACCGCGCCGATCGCGGCGGCAGGATGCGTGAAGGGGAAAGTGTGCGGCCCATATTCCATATGTAAATGGAAAGGGAACAAAAGGAGCCTCAAATAGGCCGTCAACGCGACAAAGAATCCCGGGATGCGCTCGGCCAGCGTTGTCGGGACGGCTTCGATCAATCCCAGTTGTCCCAAGGCGCCGGCGGCTCTTAATAGAACATAACAACCGCTGAGACAAACAACCGCCAGCAACGGGGCCCATTTGATCTTTCTGTTTAAGGCGTAATGATAGGCACCGATAAACAGGAGGATCATCAGGGCGTTTTCTTTAGACAGCAGCGCCAAAGTATAACTCAACACAAGCGGGATAATAAATCCGACATTTTTCCGGCAGCATTGAACGTAAAAAAGAAAGCTCAGGATCAGGAAGATGGCCGAAAGGGAATCGGCGCGTCCAGAAATATAAGAAACAGCTTCCGTGTGCACGGGATGGACAACAAAGAGGAGAGCCGTTATAGCGGCAATTCTGTTATTGGCAAGGAGAACAAATAACATGATGTAAAGAGCGATGGATGCCAAGAGATGAAGAAGGATGTTGGTCAGGTGATAGCCGAAGGGGTCTGTTTTCCAAAGGGCATAATCAATGATATACGTGGCTGTCTGTAAGGGCCTGTAGGACCCGTGCTGGCGGTGATATTCTGGCCCGCCGAGCTTGCTGGTGAGGACATCTTTAAAGTTGGAGAGATCTTTGATGAAGGAATTTTTGCTGATCAGGACGTGGTCGTCCCATATAAATTCCCCTTGAAAGGAATTGGCGTAAACCATAAGGCCCAAGACAATGATGGCAAGGATCGCTTTCCACGATATTCTTTCGGATGGTTGCGCAGCCTTTTTTTCAACGCTTTTTTCGGTTAAGGGAGAGCTTGGAATAGACGGCTTTTCCTGGACTTTGATGTTTTGGATAAACCGTCTAACCGATTTTTCCGGGATGTTCAGTCGTTTCGCGATATCTCCCGGAGATTCGCTCTGGTAATGGTCACGGATGTAGGTTTTATGGTTTGACTTCATGGAAGGCTTTCACTTTGCCATGAAAAGTATAACATTGAGCGTAGCGTAATAATAGAAAAAAGGCGGATTCTTCAGTCAAAGGGAATGGGTTCTTGAGCATGAAATTGAGATGATGTTTTTTCTCTATTACATTTCTTGAAAGCCCTGGATAAAAAACAGTTTCTCACTGCTTAATTATTGAAAAAGAAGGCCTGTTTTAAAAGCTTATACCTGCTACGCTGATCACGAATTTTATGCCCTTGTTGGGCATGGCCGATGGCGACGCAGAACAATTGTCGAGAATTTAATATTTTAGAGAAAGCAAGAAAAGGAACTGTGAATGCAGAAAACGCCCACTCACCCGTGGGCGTTTCTTTTAGGGGCTTTGCGGGGGGCCGTAAGTAAGTTATTAGAAGCCATCTCATAAATACTGTTTGAGTAAAATTACGATACAGCCCAGTTGAACAAAGGTTAAGTAATTTTGCGAATGATATTCA
>JAFGFL010000052.1 GCA_016931055.1 Candidatus Omnitrophota bacterium
GACATAGGAGCATATTGCTTGTCGTCGTATTATTGCTAAAGAACAGAATTTTTATCAACCAAATTTCCGTGTCATTATCAATTAATTTGACATTCTGATGGACAGGAATCACATAATCAATCTGGGGAAGAAAGCCGAAGACCGGCTCATCGTTGTTCTGGCCATAGGCCGCTTCACCTTTCAGCTCAAATGACCCCAACAAATATTGGGCATCGAGACCGACCCTCCGCTTTGCCATAGCTTCATCTGACATCAATTCCGGCAGAGGATATGTCTGGGCCTGCATTGACTCGAGAACCCTGCCATACGCGACCGATAGCCCATAGCGGAACTCCTGAGTTTGGGGTGTTCCGATTCGGGCGCTTAACAAATGACTCCCATCGCGCGAGCGGATGGCCATGCCCGACCCGATTTGGGCCGATATTTCATAATCATAATCCCCCAAGATCCCTCTGAGACCAACGCCCCAATCCTTATCAAAACCAATGTTCTTATGCGCCAAGGTCTTAAATAAAGTCCCATGAGTGTCCAATACGGGCTCCAAACCAAAAGACGGATCAAAGTGCCCGAGAATCACTTTTCTTCCCAGTCCCGCATTATATTGCAGCCACGCATTATGGATCGCAAGGGCCCAGGCATCCTCAGGGCTTTCAATGGAATCATAGGAAGCCCGCGCCTGTAGATCCGCTGTCAGGAAGTCCCCATAGTCATTCGCAAATTTCCGGAAATATTCGAATCCAAGAGAACTTTTGAATTCTTCATCCTTTTTCCCGATCCATTTCTGCCGGTCCGAGTATCCGCCGATCAAATTGACTTCCTTATAAAAAGCTTGAGTTTGCGCAAAGGAAGATTCCGTTTGGAGCGCCCCCCAAACGATCATTGCGGCGAGAGATAAGTTTGTGAATTTGTTGACCATAAGCTCTTTCTAAGCAGATGATAACAGGGCAAGCTCGAGTATAACATCACAGTTTAGTTTAAACCAAGCATTTTTTAAACACATGAAACGAATATGGATATTGTGCTTACGATATTTTTCTATTTACATAAAAACGCGGTTATGTTAGTTTGTAAACATCGTTGTTACCAGAACAGGTACTCCTTATGGACAAAGCTATCTCCCACACGAACAGCCAAATGAAAGCGATCATCTCGAACCTAAGCCAGGTGATCATGGGCAAGGAAGAAAAGATCGAGCTCTTGGTCCTGGCCCTTGTCGCCGGCGGCCATATCCTCATTGAGGATATCCCGGGAGTGGGCAAGACGACCCTTGCCCGGAGCCTGGCGAAATCCGTTGACGGAAAATTTTCCAGAATCCAGTTCACCCCCGACCTCCTGCCGACCGATATCACGGGAATCAATTTTTACCAGCAATCAACCGGCACTTTTGTTTTTAAACCCGGCCCCGTATTCTCCAATATCCTCCTGGCCGATGAGATCAACCGCGCGTCGGCGCGCACCCAATCGGCCTTGCTGGAGGCCATGAGCGAGGAACATGTCACCATCGACGGCGAGGCGCACGTCCTGCCCAAGCCGTTCATTGTCCTGGCCACTCAAAATCCGATTGAATACCACGGGACCTACCCGTTGCCGGAAGCGCAGCTGGACCGGTTCATGCTGCAGATCGATCTCGGCTATCCGCCTTTAGCTATTGAACAGTCGCTGGCCATCAACCGTTCCAGCCAAGATCCCGTAGATACGATCGAAAAAGTGATCTCCCTTGAAGAACTGAACAAGTTGCGCGCGAGCGTTGACCATGTCAAGATAGAGACTTCCATCAGCCAATATCTGCTTCAGATCGTACAGGCAACGCGCAATCATCCCCATATCCGCCTTGGAGTCTCGACGCGCGGGACCCTTCTTTACGCCCGTATCGTCCGCGCGCTGGCGATCCTCGAAGGCCGCGATTACGTGGTCCCTGAGGATGTTAAGAAACTGGCTTTACCCGTCATAACGCATCGGATCCTGTTACATACCAAGGCCCAATACGGCGGCATAACTCAAGCAAATATCATCCGGGAGATCCTTGATGCGGAAAGAGTGCCCCGCTGATGCCCAGAGTTGAATGGTCTTTCTTTCTGCCGGCCGAAGACCACAAGCAGGTCAAATGGTTCCTCACGTACTGCTATTCCCGTCTGACAATTTGGGGGATCATTATTTTTGTCGCAACCGTGATCGGCATCGCCATTTCTTCGGTCGGGACACAGATCTCAGCCTATCTGCTCCCCAGTTTCATCCTGGCCTTGATGATCACAGCCTATTTTTTATCGCTCTTTTTCCGCCCCAAGGTCGAGGCCTATCGGATATTACCCCAGAAAATCAGCGCGGGCGGCTATTGTCCATACGATGTGATCGTTAAGAATATCGGAAGGCGGCCGATCCGCAATCTTGCCATTTTCGAACAAACCCTGCCCTACGGGCTATATGCCGCCATTACGCATCCCGAATTCAAGAACACGGCCGATTGGCTTGATCCGGGAGAGCAAACCACGCTGACTTTGGTCATGCGGACCCCCCGTCGGGGAACGTTCGAGATTTTACCTCTTATGGCCGGCAGCAGCTTCCCCTCTGGCATCCTGCGCTCAAGGGTAAAGGTTGGGAAAAAGATCAAAATGGTTGTCTATCCGAAATTTACCCGCCAATCCGAATTCCAGTTGCAGGTCCGTCGGCAATTTCAACCGGGAGGGATATCGTTAAGCTCGAAGGTCGGGGATTCCAATGAGTTCGCCAGCACCCGCGAATACCGCCAGGGGGACCGTCTGCGCGACGTCCATTGGGCCTCCTCCGCCAGGACCGGAAAACTGATCGTCAAAGAATATATCGAGGAATATTTCGTCCGCGTCGGCCTGTTCGTGGACACGGAGCTTGGGCTTCTTGAAAAACATAAATGCCTGGAGGCCCGGATCTCCCTTTGCGCCGGTATTGCCGACAAGCTTTGCGCCAGCGATTATGTTGTCGATCTTTTCTTAAGCGATAAACACCTGCAGCACCTTCAGGCGGGCCGCGGCGTGGAAAAATTCGACCATCTCCTTGAACTCCTTTCGGCCATCGAAGGGGATTTTTCCGTTGATTGGAACAGGTCGGCGGCCCGGCTCGCGGAATTCGGCCGCGATTTTTCCATGTTGATCTTATTTCTGAAAGACTGGGACACCAAGCGGTCCAGGTTCATCCGGCATTTGAGGGAATCCGGGTTAAAAACACGGACGATCATTATCCGGGACCGGCCGACAACATTATCGACAGATGGGCTGGACATTTCTGTCTACAAAACCAACGAACTTGCCGCCGTGAAATGACCAAGAAATACCTTAACATCGCGATTGTCCTCTTCTTTGCGTGGACCGTCTATGGTTATTGCCAGAATGACATGTCTCTGCGCGACCTGGCCGCTTTCGTCATGATGTCCGCTTTTTTGCTGCGGCTGAGGACCGGGCAGAAACATTATTCCTTTTTTGGCCACATCCCTCTGTCCGTGATCTTCGTCTCTTCGATCCTCGCCGGGTTCGCTTGGCGAAGCGTCTATCCTCCGCCGGAAGAGGCCATCTCGCCCTTTCCGGCCGTGACGGCGGCCCTTCAATCGGGAACGATATTCGCCAGCTTGCTCATCTGGTTAAAACCGTTTACGGAAAAAAACCTGTATTCCTTGTTTTCGCTGGCATGGGCAACCGCGGCGCTTTCCATCAATGTCCCCTTTGACAGCGCCAGGCTGATGATCTTCTGTTCGTTCTGCATTATCGCGATAGCTGTTGTCATCCTTTTCTCCATGCATAAACCAAAAGAACCGAAACGCGTGTTTCGATATTACCGCGACTTCATTGTTTTCTCGGTCCTGATCATCATGCTCTCAACCGGGTTATTTTATATGATCGCCAAAACCATCGTGATTTTTGACCAGGCGTTCATGAACCTCATCAGCGACTATGTGATGCCCAGAAGCTATACGCATTTCTTGAAGATCGAGCCTTTTATGAAGCTCAGCAATCCGGGACGCAGCGCCTGGGACAAGCGCCCCGTCCTTGAGGTCCAGGCCCCGAATGTCTACGGCATCTATTTAAAAACGCAGATATTTGACGATTTTAATAACGGTGTCTGGGCCGAACTGGAAGACATCAAGAAGTTCCCGCTGCCGGACAATCTTCCGGTTGATTCACCCAAGGTCAACATGACGATGTTTACGTCATTCGAACACATTGTCCCTTCTCCCTACAGCGTTAGCGCCGCCAAAGGGAACATGCCGTTCACAAAAAGTCATGACGGCATCGTGTACACCGAAGATGACCAGCGCACACGCATCTTGACGTTCGCCCTGGCATCAAAAAACGTTCCGGTCCGGTTATCCCCCGCGCAATTTGAACAATTCACCGCCATTCCGGCTGATATCGCATCCGACCTTAAGGAAATATCCTCCCAAATTGTCAGCGATGAAAATGACCCGACAGCACAAGCGAACCTCTTAAGCGGTTATTTCCATGAGAATTTCCGCTATTCCCTTTACGTGAACTTCCGGGGCGATAACAAGGGATTGATCAGCATGATCAGGGAACACCGCCCGGCCTATTGCACCTATTTTGCATCCGCCTTTGCCATGCTGCTGCGCGCCCAAGGCATTCCCGCCCGCGTGGCAACCGGCTTCCTGGCCGACGAAAAAATCGATAAGAAAAGAAATGTATTCCTCGCCCGCATTTATGACGCCCATGCCTGGGTGGAAGTCCTTCTTAAGGATACCGACCCCAAAACCGGTCTGACGCGCGACCGCTGGCTGATCATGGACCCCACCCCCGCCGGAGAACGAATAAATGCGCTTAAAGAAACAGGGATCAATTTCTCGAAGATCGCAGAGAACGCCTGGCTTTCCATTTTGCGCTTCAGCGCATTTATCGAGAACCTGGATAAAGAGAAACTCAAACAAAACACGCTCCTAGCCCTTATCCTGTTCATGTTAATCATGAACAGTAAGAAAATTATCCTGAGGTTACGTGAGCTGGCCATCTCCATCCACAAAAAAACAGCGGTCATAAAATCGCGCAGCGATCCCCTTCAGCTGATCTACCGACGCTATGAGCAATATCTGAAGACATCTTTTGGAGAGATGCGCAAGCCGCCCGATACCGATCAAGAAGTGATCAGCCGCCTGAAAAGCCAACCACGGGCCCCGGCCGGGGCCATTGCCAAAATGGAATCCTTCGTGGGCCAATACCACGCCGCCCGTTTTGGATTAAGGAAAGATATCGACTTGGAGAAAACTATCCGTAACATCGAAAAAGATGCGGAAGGGCCGAAGAGACAACTTCAAATCAAATCACCAAATCCTCGGGTAAAAGCCGAGGTCCCAATAAAAGGCCACGAAGGATTGCATGACGGCCAAGAATCCCAGGAACACAAAATATAACCCGAGGATCAGACGGTAAAGATACGGATGGACACGGGCGGCAAGGCCGATTCCCGTGGCTGTCAGATAAAACACGATCGGCGCGTAAAACAAGGACGTCCGGGGAACGGTAAAAGGATACTTCTGCAGGCAGCCGATCAAGAACATCTCAAGAAACAGCACAAAGGCAACCGTGTCAAGCGAGCGCAGCATCCCCCCTTCCTTTTTCCGGTTCGCGAAAAACGCGTAGAACACATTGATCAGGCCCCAGCCGATAAAGATCCGGCCGAGCGATTTGAAGAATTTTGGGTATTCAACGAACCAGCGGGAGAATAAATTGTTGATCCCTTCTCCCAGGGACTGCAAGAACTCGCTCAGGGAAGCAAAGGAGACAAAGTAATCCCTCCATTCACGCGATAACACGTCCGTTGGACGATGCCTCATGTCTATAAAATAGGACAGCAGAATAATCACCGTTAAAGACATGGCATAAACAGCCAGATATTTCCTGCATGCCTTTTCTCTGATACTCAAGACAACAAGATTGTAAAGAGGGATCATGGCGATGAGAAATGCCGGATAAGAAAACAGGCCCAAAGCCGGAAGGGCAATCAACGCGGCCATGTAACGGCGCGGCCTTTCGCGGCGCAAGGCGTCCTGGCGACAGAGGAACAAAATGAACAAAGCCGCCGCCAGGACATCCATGGAATATTGTTTCAATTCCGCGGAATAATAAAGCATCATCCCGGAAGCCGGCCAGGAACAGACAAAGGCCAGATATTGCCAGCGGTCTTTAATGCTGTTGCGCGCAATGCGCAGCCACAGGAGAAACGCCGCAATCATGCAGATAAAGGACGGCAGTCTCAGGGCCAACCGGCTGAAATCAAAAAGTTTGGCAAACTGCTGTATAAGGAATAAATAGACCCGCGGGAAAACCTGATACGCCATCAAGTCCTCGCCGAACATCTGTTTTGCGGAAAAGTTCTCAATGCTGCGTAGGACACACTCTTCGTCATTCCATAGCGACCTTTGTTTGTACAAGTGGACCGAACAGAGAAAAATGTACCAGAAGATAAAAAAGAAAGTGACAGCCGAAAAAATCCTTTGCCTTTGTTTTAACATCCCTTTATTCCTTCGTTATCAACAGGCCGTTTTGGATAATATAACGGAAAAGGGCCTGCGCCGCAACTTGATGCCCGTTTTCTGTTAAATGACCGTCCCTGCTCAGATAAAGGCCTTTATCTTTATTCTGCTCAAAATCGTCTAAAAGGTCCAAAAACGGGATCCCATGTTCCCGGGCAAACCCTTTTAACAGGTCATTGAAATAAGTGCCCATGTGTTCCTGAATGTATAAACTGACATGGGTCCCGTAACGTTCCAGTTGAAGTTGGACCTCCATAGGCATGTAAAAAAGCGACAATTGAGCCCCTTGGCTTTCCACTTCTTTCTTTAAAGCCAGAAGATATTTCTGCGAATATCCCCAAGCCTTGTCGCGGAACGCCTCATCCCTAGAAAGAATGTGTCGCGGGTCAAGAATGAAAAACTGGTATCCCGTCCCGTATTGGTCAAGGCGGATCGTTCTCTGGTTGAAGGCGGAGGCCTTCTGCCTGTTGTAGAATTTCACATAAAAATATTCAAACGCGCGACTATGGTCAATCAAGAGCCTCTTTAACCGGTATCCAAAAGGATTCTCGTTAAAATCCTTACGCTGGACAAGCGGATGATTGAAATATTTTTCCGAGAAATAACGTTCCGTTTTAAGGGGCAGCTCTTGTTCGTCCAGAAGGCTTTTGGCCCTTGCGGTGTTATCTTCAAAGACATCGTTAGCAAAAAGCTGCACGAGGACCAAATCCGGCTTAAAGCGGGTGAGTTCCCTCTTAAAGTAGAGATAATAATTTAAAGGAGAATATCCCGATACACCCGTGTTGATGACCTCGATCTTCTTATATCGTTTGGCAGGATCATGATTGAGCAGGAACCGCAAGCGCCCGCAGTAATTTTGGTCACTCGCGACCTGAAGCGCCTCGGTAAAGGAATCTCCGAGAACGAGGATCCGAAACGTTTCTTCATCTTTCTCGACAACTACATCATCACCGAGAAACCCGAAAGCATTGGTCCGGTGCCTAACCGTATGTTTTTCCTGCTCGGTATAGTGATGCTGAAAACGGTTGTTCGCGGAATGCACATAACCCAAGAATTCATCCGGCAGCCAGATGAACCTCTCCCGGTCGCACGCCCTGTGGTAAACCCTGATCCCCACTTCTGCCATGAGCGCGCAGGCAATCACAACAATGACGGCGGTTACTACAGCAAATTTTCGCTTTCTATTTTGGGATTGTTCCACGGGTCTTTCAAGAATAATGGCTGAATAACAAATTGTATTGCTATAATTATCGCTGAATTATGTTCGATGTCAACGGAATTGGCGAGAGGCTTAGAGAAAGCCTCTTTGGCGGACCTCACTGCGGAAAATGCTTCATTCCGCCCTTTTTCCTCAATTGGCAAGTCTGGGTTCTTCGTCACTGCATATTATTAGAAAAGGGTCTGTGTCCAAAAAAGCAGAGTCTGTCCCTATTTATTTAAGCCATTTCTTGACAGTATAAATTTTAGGGATTACATTGGAACTATGATGGCTCAATTCGAGAGATACCCTGAGGAGAGGCGCCGCAGCCCGCGGATCAGCGGAGACGGAATCAAGCTCGAGTATTTCGCCAACGGAAACCAAGCATCAACCACGAAAGCCTCTGTTAAGAATATCTGCATCCACGGTATATGCATTTATATGCCGGAAGTCATTGAGGCGAAAGAAACCATCAGCGTGAATATTTCTCTCCCTGGCAGCAAAATTCCCATTCGCGCCCAAGGAGTGGTTGTTTGGTATGGCGCGGGGGATCGTTTAGGTTATTATAATGTCGGTATTGAGTTCGAGAAAATATCCAAAGAAGATCAAAAGAAGTTATCGGACTACATAGAAGCGAATTTAAAAGGCCCTCAATAAGCATTTTGGGCGGGCTTCACTTGCTTCTTGAAGCCCGACCTGTTTAGAAAGATATCCTAACCGCTCCAGCATATCAATCCTGTATTCTGACCCCAGTTAACAAAATTGACTAAATGGCCTTCTCAAGAGCATATATGCTTGTCTCGGTGAAGGTCTCGTTGTGAGTTGCCCCTCTTTATATCCGTTCATCATTTATTTTGTTTTAGAAAAGCCCTCCCAAACAAAAATAATAAATTTTCCTAAAAGCCAGATAGAAAAAATTACAAAAATAAAAGAAAGTATGACCCTTAAGAAGAATCCTAAAACGATAATAAGGGGAAAAAGCAATATCCCTACAACTGCCAGAAGGCTTATCGCTATTAATGAGACCAAACCGATAAAAAAGGCTTTCATTTCTTGCCACTTTCTTTTTAGTAATTATACTAGGTCGTCGGCGAGGCGTATTAAACGAAAAAAGCAGCTCATTCATTTGGGCTCTTGAAGCATTCCACACCAATCAGATTGTATCCCGCATCGCAAGAAGGCGTAACGGATTCCTCACAAATCTTCCTGTCCCCATTATAGCTTGATCCGGATGGGCAGGAGATAGTGGAACTGGTTGCGAAAGCCAAACAGCGATTAACCGAGGCGCTCCAATTGAATCCAGTGGGGCAGCTCGGGGTCCGCATCTTTTGGCACTGCTTATTTTCAATGGAGTATGTGTAATCCCCAAAGCAGGTTGGCTGGCTTAAAGACACGCATTTCCCTTGCTCTGCATCAAAGGCGGATCCCGTTGGACATTCGGGCGGCATGGTCATCACACACTTGTACGTGCTCTCCTCGTAGCGATAACCCGATGGACAATTGGGCGGCAGCGTCGCCTTCGCACGACAAGCCCCATCGATCCAGGTGAAGTCGGAAGGGCAAATGGGGGACACATCTTTCACACACTTGCTGCCATCATCGGTCAAATTGTAACCGATGGGACAATGTGGTACCGCAGCCCAAACCAGGCCGACCAAGGCCAGCATAAATGCCGCCAGAGGAAGCCAACTCCGTAAAACCAAATGCTTAGAATTTTTCATAACATTCCTCCTTCCAAAGGAAAATAGCAACCCTCTCGAGTTGTCCTTTAAAACGATTTACTTATCCATTAGAAATTAACATGCGTTTATTTTACCCTTACCCCGAATTCAAATCAAGATAAAAAAACAACCCTGTCAAGCCAAAATAGAAATGTCCTAGTTTAACCAAATTAGAAATGTCCGGTTTTTATCTTAAACTTCCGGCCAATTTAAAGCCA
>JAFGFL010000005.1 GCA_016931055.1 Candidatus Omnitrophota bacterium
ATCGAGCTTCAGTTTAAAATCATTCAATCAGTACAGTGTAATGGCTTTTAATTATCAACCAAATTTCCGTGTCATAACCAATTAATTAAACAGGTTTTTTGATTACCCCTTCAACTCTGGAATTCACAAACCTCTTTCCCAAAACATATAAACAAGATAAGCGATGATGCCCTCCCAAAATCATGCAATAGTCAGAATCGGCGACTTTCACAACAACAGGAGGATTGCCCCCAAGAATACGACTAAATATAGAAATATATCTCCAAGGACTCTTGATGTACGGGGCCTTGTCAAACGTTTTGTATAAATCGATAAATCCACGGCAATATTTCAATAAATCCGTTTCATTGTTCACCCGGTTAAATGTGCCGTAACGGCACATATATTGGCAGGATGTCTGATAGCAGCGGCTTTCTTTGATTTCATCATCGGTAATATTAATTTTATCTTTAAATTTCTGCAAAATTTCCACATCATATGAATCCTTTAATAGGCGATCAGGAAATTTCTCGGGTCTTGTCGCGATAATTTCATATACATTCTTAACCTCAATGTGATCAAGGGAATTAACATATGTTTTTTCAAGATCGATCTTCTCGACAAGCGCGAGTTCCTTAAATATTGCAATGCCCGTCCTTATCCGATCATAAATTTTGTTCATCATCTCCCCTATGCCAGTCAAATATTTTAACGCACCTGCACTTTGGTTTTCGGCCTTTTGACAATCTCTTAACCGGTTCTTTTTCTTCACGCCAATAACTTTTACGTTCACGTATCTTTTACCCATAACATACAAGCATGCCAAACGGTGATGCCCGTCTGAAACCATATAATATTTAGAGCCGCCTATCCTGAAAACCATCGGATAAGGATCTCGAGACTGAGTCTGAAAAACAGCAAATTCCTCATAATCTCGTCTGTATGTATTGCTGCCTATGGCACGGAAAAGATCAATGTAATACCTGCATTGATTCAATATTTCGGATTCACGTGTCATATGGCGGCAAATCCCCTGAGTTTTGAGCGTGTTTAAAGAAGATTGGTAATACTTGGTTTCCATTATTTCGGCATCAGAAATTTCCTGTTTATCCCCAACACATTTTAGAAAATCCACATATATTGAATTCTTTAACAAATATCCTGAAGTATCGTTATTTCTTAATTCTAATATTTCCTCAACGCTGTACCCATAATCAATGTTGCTTACATATGTTTTTTCTAAATTAATTGTCCGGATAAAGCGCTGTTCCTTAATAAAACTTAAAAGCGTCCTCCATCGGCAAAGAATAAACCGCGGAACACACTTTTGTTCAAAGATAAATTGAAACAGCCAAGATTGGTTTTTTTTCATATGACCTTTGCCGCCTAAACGCGAGTCCAAGATAGCTCGCCATCCTATTAACAACCCAATTTATCCGTTCAATTAACTATTTTTCGTTACCATCTTCTTTGACCTGCCCAGCCTCTTTCAATTGCGCTTCCTTGATCCATTTCTTCAATTCCAATCCTTTTTTTTTGCTAACTTCAAGTTTTTGAGCGGCCTGGAAATTCTCCAGGGCCAATGTATAACTCTTCATTTTAAAGTAGGTGCGGCCTAATGATGCGAATGCTTTCGCCTTCTCCAAATCCGTTTTTGCTTTGGACAACCGCAACATGTCCTTATCTAAAGCCTTTTGATATTCAAGCCTCGCGTTATCCATTTGGCCTAATAACTCCAAAATCTCCCCTGCCTTAATATTAGGCTCTGACTTTTGAGGCGATTGCTGCGCAAGAACATATTGTTCCTGCAGCGATTCCCGCAAAATAACATCAGCTTTATCACTATTGATTTTCTTTAGAAATAAACCGTATTGAAACACCGCCTCCGGCGTTCTATATTCTTTACTTTCCAATATATACGAGAATAACTTCTCCGCTTGAGGATATAAATGCCTTTCGGGATAATCGTAGTACGCTGTAAGCAGATAACGCCATTTCATCGCGTGATCGTCTTTTGGCGTTATATAGACAAGCAGGCTGGTCAAGCCCACAAACACTATAGTTAAGAAAAAACCCGCAATACGCTTTGATATCTTCAAATCAGTATTTTGGAAAGTTTTAAACAAAATATCAGCCCCTAATAAACCAAATGACACCCCAAAGAATAATTCGCGAATTTCATCAAATTTAACAATCGGATAACCATAAAACGTGATAATAACGCCTGTTAAATAATAAGGCGTGAGATAACCCGGCACCAATGGAATGCCCCAATTTTGTGCTAATCTCTTCAATTTGCGAGATACCGTCACGAACGCCGGAATAATAAATATCCAAATCAAGATGCCGTAACAAAAATACCGGGTTAACTGATTCTTCGGACTCAATATATTATGCAAATTTATCTCTGATTGAGAATTTATGGGTTTAATAAAATCGGGAGTTGTGATATGGAATAATCTTTGCCCCCAATTAATCTCTTCCATGGCTATTACCAATGCAAAGACGGCTAATAAAATATATCCGAATTTGAAAAGTTTTCTGTCTAAGCATATCGCCCCTATGAGAAACGCAAACGTCAGAAAATAACCGCTAAAAGTTGCGTATTCGCCCCATAAATCTTCCCCTATCAAATAAACATACAAAGCCGGATTAGACTGCTGCAGAAAATAAACTAATCCGACCATTATCCCCGCCATGATGCCGTTAAAAAACACTTGGGGAATTTTTTCTCGATTACATTTGACCAAACTTGACAATTTCATTTCCATAATAACTCCCTTTTCCATTCAATTATCCAACAGCGCCTGGTTCAGCCGCCGGCCTTCGGTCAAACGGAAAACACCCCTTCCAGGCGCTTCCGCCCGTTGAAACAGCTCTTCAGCGCTTTTCCCCCACAGCCAGCGCCCAAGGGAACTTATGGAGCAACATCGATGTCCCCCCCTTAAAAATGAGGTCTGGATGAACCTTAAGAAGCGCATCCAACAGGCTGAAGGCGCGCACGGCCTTCTCAAATATGCCGGGATCGCTGACTTTCATCTTTTTTCGTAAGTCCTCTATTTGGTCTTTATTGAACATTTCCCCTTCTTGGCAATTATAGAGGTTTGCCAACTTCTCTAAGAAGTTGGTAAACCTCTATACCATAACTATTATGAATATCAATAAGTTGTGATAATAGTCCTTCCAAGCACTTCCTCCGTTTGCTATAACTATAAACAACGCGCATATCAATTCGATACTCTTGAATCAGCTCCCGCCAAATTTCCAAATAGTCCGAACGCCCAATGTAATTGTATTTGTCTAAATCCATGAACATATCTATCAGAATTTTCTCTAAGGCCGGAACATGATCAAACCAAGGCGACCTGGAAACCAGCCCACGTACAACAACCGGATTGCGCGTCACATCAAATGACTCAAAAAACACTTTAGACCTGCGTTCCCGCAGAACATTCCGAAATTTCAAATATAATTTGTCAAAAACAGACGGAAGAATGTCCTTCTCAACCTCAACGAAAGTAATATGATGTGTTTGGATGTGATGATAAAAAGACCGCAATCCCCTGGTGTCCCAAACAATAAAATCAGTAAGCAACGGAAATTCTTTTTTAACAAACTGAACGATATCTTGCGCGCGATCAACCTTCGGCAACTCAAATACTTTCCCCACCAAACTGTAGCAGCCATAACCGGCATCAAAAATAACTTTCTGTGTTTTCAATTGCGACAAATAATCCCACAGTATCTTTCTCCCCAGCCCTGTCTCCCGCGCAATCTGAGACAAAGTAAAATACCGATGCTTTCTTATGTATTCCCTGACTAATTCTTTTTTATTCATGGTACAACTCCTTACACACTTATATAAGCGGTATGTTGGCCAGTTGTCGGGTTACGAGTTAAACCGTCAACCCTTCGACTATCCCCGCCTTAAATAGCGGGGCTTGGCTCAGGGTTGACTCTGAGCGGCGCCTTTTTCCCCGCTCTGAAGAGCGGGGCTTGGGCGCCGTCGAACGAGTCAACTCGAAACTCGCCAACTCGCAACTCATAAATTCACCAATTATTCCACCTTTTGAGCCAACCCTTTATCCAACAGCGCCTGGTTCAGCCACAGGCCCTCTGCCAAAGTCCACTCCTTGCGGGTCTCCCCTTTCAGTTCCCGGAGGTCAACCAGATAGCGGCCGAATGCTAGCATATAGCGTTTAGCTTAGGCCGTAAAACTCATAGTTTCGAGTCCCGAGTTATCGAGTTTGTAACTGGTTAACTCGCAACTGGCAACCCGTAACTCGTTCCTTAGCCGAACACCTTTACAATGCTGTCTTCCAATAACCGTTTATCAAAAAGTTTCAATTCACTTCTATCTTCCAGAAACCGCTCGACATCTCTCGCGGCCTGTTTTAAATCCACCCGGGCAAGGTTCTCAAGAAGAAAATCCTTGATATTGGTTTCGTCGACTCCCGGGGGGGTCCCTTGCGTCTGTTGGACCGCGTTGTTGAACAATCTATAGTTTGGCTTGATTTTCCTGGCCAAAAACCAAATAAAATCGTAGAAGTCCCTTCCTTTGATATATTTTCTATAAAAACACGCGCTGAGTTTGCCGGCATACAACGAGGCAAGGTCGGGGTGGGGCACGTAAAAGAAATACGTCTTGTTGACCATGGATTTCTCAAAGACCGCTCCCTCCGGGGGGTTGGTATCCACCTCCACTTTAATCGTGAGTTTCTGGGAACCCATCGGCGACAAACCCAGGCCCTTTAACAGTCCTTCAAATTTGACAAAAGCGGCCTGGACCGTTTTGTCATCGTTAACTTTCATATCGGCATTCAAGCCGTATAACTTAAAACCCGCCGCAAGTTCATCCATCATTCTCTTAAAGTCATATCCTTTTTTCTCATAAAGCGAAAAATCGAGGTCTTCGGAAAACCTTTTTAAATCATAAAGGACCCTTAACGCGGTCCCGCCGACAAAGACCAATTTGTCGAGAGATCCTTTGTCATACATGATCTTCAAAGCCATAATCTGCAACAGCTCCCGCACGCGGTGGATTTTCTCCTCATTGGTCATGCGGGGGGAAAATTGTTCCTTAAAAATCTCAATCATGATTTCACCTCGCTTAAAAATTCACAAAATGCCCGGGCCTTGCGCAGAAGCGCGCGGTTATTGAACAATTTTGCCGCTTTCATAATTTCTTTCGGCCTCAAATTCTCCGCGTTTTGAAAACGGTAAGACTTTTCAAAAATGTCTTTATGGATATTTTCGACTTTGGGAAAATTGAGATACAAAAAATCCACTACCGCTTTTTCCGGTTCCGCGATAAAAATAAAATAACCGTTGGAGTCCTTAACGCGCCGGAAGCCGCCAAAGGCCGTTGGTTTAACGTGTTGATAAATATACTCACCGGATACATTCGAAAACCGGACTGTTTTTTTTGTCGTGATTGAGGTTATCGCCGTGACTTTCTCCGGAATAAGGCCGTAAATATACAAGGCATATTCCAGGCTCACATAAGAAGGCGCATAAAGCTGATTTGCGATAAAAGAATGATCCGGGTTGATTTTGCGGTCATTTTCATTGAATAGATAGGCGCCCTTTTTTAATTTGTGAATCAACCCTTTCTGTAGCCACCGGTTAAGTTGATTTCGGATATTTTGTTTATCGCTTTGAAATCGAATGACCTCTTTACTTAAAATAAGAGGGCTGCTTTGAAAATGGTTTTTAAATTGAGTGTAATTCATATATTTGTGTTTCTGATAATAACTATTTTTGGTTATTTCCAGAAATAGTATATACCAATTTGGGCCATTCTGCAAATTTCGATTAATTTCTACTTAAGATGCTTTTTATTTGAACTCCCACGTAATGTCCGGCAAGAAGACCGCCTCTGTCTGGCGGCGGCCCGTGTCCGTTTCCACCCGGATAACATCTTTATTGCGGACCGCATAGGCGTGGATCATGTCCTTGTCCCAAACCGACAGTTTGAGCATATAGATCCCCGGCGCCAAAATCAGTTTGCCCAGATTGATCTTGACTTTGCCCTTGCCCTCAATGGTCCCCGCCTTGGCCCCTGTTTCGTCCGAGCGCGAAGAACAGCACAAGACCCCATCAGCCCGTATAATTGCCACGGTAAAGATGGGGTCGTCGATTTTTTCTCTTGTCTCATAATCCAGAGCGACCTCGACGGTATCCCCGATTTCAATCTTTTCTTTACTCTTGCCTTTCCCGGCTGAAAGAGTGACCTCTGTCATTTCTACCAAAGAGCGGGTATCGACTTGCACCCGCTTGCTCAAAGCGGTCATTTTCTGCCTCAACGCGTCCTCGCTCTCCTTACTAACGATATTCTGGTAATGCGGGATCACATCCTCAACATTGCCATCGCGGATCACTTCTCCGTTTTGCAATAACAAAACTCTCTTGCACAGGCTCTGGATCATGTCCAGCTGGTGCGAGACCAAAACAATCGTCGCCCCGGACCCCAATAATTCCCGTATCTTCTGGGCGCATTTGGCCCTAAACGCCATGTCGCCCACCGCCAGGACCTCGTCGACCAAAAGAATGTCCGGGTCCATGTGCGCGGCAACGGAAAATCCCAGGCGGGAATACATCCCTGAAGAATAGCGCTTGACCGGCGTATCGATAAACTCCCTGACCCCCGAGAATTCCACAATATCCTCAAATTTATCATCAATCTCCTTCTTGCGCATCCCAAGGATAGTGGCATTCAGATAAACATTTTCCCGGCCGGTCAATTCAGGATGAAAACCCGCGGTCACTTCAATCAGGGCCGACAGGCGGCCGTTTATTTTCATCGAACCCTTGTTGGGGACGATGATCCTGGAGAGCAATTTAAGGATCGTGCTTTTCCCCGCGCCGTTGGGCCCCATGATGCCGATGACTCCCCCCTTCTCAATATTGAAACTCACGTCTTTGACCGCCCAAAACTCCTTGTCTTCAAGTTTTACGTTGGGGGCCTTCCTCTTAAAGAAGTCCGGGATAGCGTCGCGAAGCGAATTAAATTTTTCCCCTTTTCTGAATTTCTTCCAGACACTGTTAAACTCAATGGCATTCATGTTATAGTTTCCCAGTTAACGAGTTATCGAGTTATCGAGTTTTTGGCTTATAGCCCCTTAAATACTTGATAAAACCTGTGATCATTTTTCGGACTTCTTCTGTCTCACCATATAAATCATTAAATTCTGCCGTACTGATATACAATTGATCCAGAGCAACATATAACTGACTTTGCACTTCCGATGCCGATCTGCGTGAGATATTCAAAAATCTCGCAAATTCACTCGTAAAACCGCTGTCAAATCCTTCAGCAATATTACTCATAATTGAAATAGAAGCTCTCCGTATCTGATCTCTAAGCGTCCAATCCTTCATAAATTTGTCTTTTGAGCTTACTTTATAAATTGACTGCGTCAATTCTCTTGCCTTCTTCCAAGCTTCAATGTCCTCAAATTTTTGTATTTTCACTCCACTCCCCCTTCCTAAACTTGCCAACTCGTCAACTCGTCAACTCGTAACTCGTCAACTCGTCAACTCGTAACTCGTAACTCGTCAACGCGTAACTCGTCAACTGACTAGATGTTTTCCGCAAACAACGGTTCCGCCTTATGAAAAACAGCTATCCCGAGATACAAAACCAATAAAGACGTTATGACGGCGTAGCTAAGCCAAAAAAGGTCCGGCATCTGATGCAGCACGACAACCCTGTCGCATTCCTCCAAAATGCTCCCTATCGGATTGACCAGCAAAAGGGGTTTCCATCTGCCGAAATCGCTCGCGCTGAAAAATACCGGAGTGAAAAAGATTCCGAACATGAGGATAATTTCAACCACATACTTGATATCCCGGTAAAACAGGTTAGCGGCAGACAAAATAAGGCCCAAACCAAAAGTATAAAGGACCAAAAGAACCAACAAAAGAGGGGCCCACAATAAATAAATACTGACCCCCACCTTGAAAATAGCCAGAAGGACTATGACAACGGCCATGGCCACGGCGAAATCAAACAGGCAGGCCAAGATCGAGGACAGGACCAAAACCGCTCTGGGAAAATAGATCTTTGTGACCAAAGAGCTGTTTCCCACCAAGGCCTGCACTGAAAACCTGATGGAACTGATAAAAAACGTCCACGGCAGGGTTTTGACGGTAATGGATATGATGCTCTCGAGTTCCAGCGGCTGCTGGGAAACAACCGCCATGGCTTTTTTGATCAAGATACCCGCGCATACGGCCACAACGGGCATAAAAATCGCCCATAGAAACCCCATCGATGCCTGTTTGTACCTGACCCGCAGGTCGCGCATGGTGAGCATCATTAATAAATCGCGGTACTGAAAGATTTCCTTAATCGCGTTAAACATTTTATTTCTCCTTATTTTCTTCTATTGACGGCCTTGGGATATACGCGATGCCCAGTTTCTCAAGCACTTCCCGCGCGCCAATCTCTATGTTAAATCTGCCTAGGATGGAACGCCGGGCTTCCTCTGCCATCCTTCCGGCTGCATCGTTCGGCAACGCTAAAGCCTTTTTTAATGCTTCTTTCAAGCTTTCACAACGGTTTCTCGTACATATAATAACGCTAATATCAACATTCATCCTCGCTCCTCTCCTACACTAAACGTAATAAACCCCGTTCTTGATCGACCCGATCAACTCGCCTAGTTTATCTCCCGCGTAATTTAAGAAAATAAGCACGCTCTCTTGTCTTTCTTTTTCAGGACATTTAGAGCGTTGATAGCCCATATGGCATTTAATGACCTTTCCCAGCAAAGAAAGGAGCGTTTGCAAGTCCCACCACGTTTCTTTAATGCGCCTTCCTTTCATTTTATCTTTATACTTCCGATACAAATTCGTCCGCCCTATTCCCCATTTCATTTTCTGCGCAAACATGGACTTCAATGTTGAACGATGTTTATGTAAAACAATGGCTTCCTGCATATATTTGATCTTGTAGGGCGTTTGAAGCTGCATTCGCCAAGCCAAATCGGCATCACCGCCCGTTACCCATTTTTCTTCAAAAAGGCCGATTTCGTTAAACACAACAGCCCGGTAAAACGCGTTTGCTGTTTGAGGATAAGGCAAAAAAACATTGTTCATTGTCGCTGACTGGGCTAATGTGTTTTTGTTTGCCAAGAACTCTTCGATATAATTCTGCGGGGTATCCGCCTGGATCCCGCCCGCAACACACCCGACATGTTCCTCCGAGAAACCTTTGATCCCCTCACTTAACCAAGATTGTAAAGGGACACAATCGCTGTCCGTAAAGGCAATGATGTCACCCTTGGCGTCTTCTATTCCTTTATTTCGTGACGCGTAAGAAGTCTGTATTTTATCCTGCAGCAGATACTTTACCGGATATTTCTTGATCGCCTCTGCCGTGCCGTCTTTAGAATTATTATCGACAACTATGATCTCAAACCGATCCTTCGGATAATCCTGATCCAGCAATGCATTTATGCACTTTTCAATCTTTTGGGCGCAATTGTAGGCCGGAATAATGACGGATATAAAATATTCTTCACTCATTGGTTACATGCGGATTTGTCTTGTAATATCCATTAAACTCCTTGTCAAACCGCTTCTTCTTGCCATTTTCTCCCACCATCGGACACCTCCTTATGAGTCGGCTTTTCCCCTAACGCCAACTCTTCTTTGTGTCCATTTTTTCGGGGGAAGATCATGCTATTTAATTGATAATGACACGGAAATTTGGTTGATAAAAATTCTGTTCTTTAGCAATAATACGACGACAAGCAATATGCTCCTATGTCAT
>JAFGFL010000053.1 GCA_016931055.1 Candidatus Omnitrophota bacterium
AAATCCTGTCCCCGCAACCAACTTAACCTCCGTAATTCAATGAGTTACAGGGGGTTTTTGTTTTTTCAATTTGTTGTATTGAAGTCTTGGAGAACAGTCGGAGAACAAAATATTCCTAGGAGTCTATTTGACTTAAAAATTATGGTTTAACTAATTTGATATGAACATAGCCTGGCTATGTAAAACTTAGATAAGCTAAACCTTGAAATAGTTCATATTTTATGTTATAAACATAGCGTGACTATGCCTTCCAGATTATTTATAAACTGGAGTAGAAAATGGATAAATTAAAAATAGAACAAGTTCCAGATGGGGTTGTAGTAAATCGTGCTTGGTTAAAAGAAAAAGACATAAATTCTGCACTTGTGGATTATTATTTACGAAAAGGATACCTTGAGCGCGTAGCTTATGGCGCTTATCGAAGGCCAGGGTCACCTTTAAAATGGCAGCATTTAGTTTATTCGCTGCAGGTTTTGGGATTTAGCGTTCATATAGGTGGTCGTTCGGCGTTAGAATTAAAGGGTTTTGCTCATTATTTGCCATTTAATAAAAAACAACGTGTTCATTTATTTCGAGAAAATAAATTGCCCGGCTGGCTATTTAAAACAAAAATAGATGCCGAATTTGTTGAGCACACCAGAAAGTTATTTAAGAATAATGAAAATAATCTTGGTCTCACAACTATATTATTTGGCAGTTGGGATTGGAAAATAAATGTTGCATCTCCTGAGAGGGCTATATTGGAGATGATGTCTGATGTGCCCAACAAAGAATCTTTTCATATGGTTGATGTTATGATGGAAAGCGCAACAACATTAAGGCCCGAAGTCATAAATACTCTTTTAGAAAAGTGTAATAATATCAAAGTTAAACGACTCTTTTTATGGTTCTCAGAAAAACATGGACATCCGTGGTTTGAGCGTTTAGAGTTAGATCATGTTGATTTGGGTAAAGGGAAGCGAGTCGTTCAAAAGGGGGGAAAGTTAGACCCTAAATATTTAATAACGGTGCCCAACGATAATAATGATAGACAAGAACAGCCTATATTTTAAACAAGCTGAATTGGTCATAAGGATTTTACCTTTGGTCGCAAAACATGATTGTTTCGCGTTAAAGGGTGGGACTGCAATCAATCTATTTGTGCAAAATATGCCACGATTGTCAGTAGATATAGATTTAACTTACTTGCCGATTCAAGAACGAGACCAATCTTTATCGAATATCGAGAGAGCTCTCAGACAGATAGCAAAAGATATTAAACGGCAGGTGCCGGGAAGTGAAGTAAAAGAAATTTCAATTAAGAACCCTAAAATGATCAGTAAGCTCTATGTTTTTATGGATGGTATACAAATTAAGATAGAGCCCAATTTAGTTATTCGAGGGTCGGTGTTTGCTTGTGAAAATCGAGAACTTTCCTCAAAAGCAAAAGAGATATTTGAAATGTCGGTTTCAATGACAGTGGTTTCATTATCTGATCTTTATGGAGGCAAGATTTGTGCCGCTTTGGACAGGCAGCACCCGCGGGATCTTTATGACATAAAATTCATTTTAAATAATGAAGGGATAACAGAACAAATATGGAAGGGTTTTCTGGTTTATCTGATCAGCCATGATCGTCCAATACATGAAACTTTGAACCCCATTCTGAAAGATGTCCGTGACGATTACGAAACGGATTTTAAAGGAATGGTGGATGACGAGGCCTCATATGAAGAGCTTATTCAGGCCCGCGAGAGGTTAATCCAAGTGGTCAAACATAGATTTACTAGGGATGATAAAGAATTTTTGATTTCATTGAAGATGGGTCAACCTGAGTGGTCTTTATTGGGAATAAAAGGAATTGAAAACTTGCCTGCTGTTCGTTGGAAGCTGTTCAATATCAATAAAATGAAAGAAAGTTAGAGGAGTGAATTTGTTCAAAAGTTAAAGGATGCTTTAGAAAAATAATAGAGGTAGATGTGGATAATCTATATAAAAGTGAAGATTCAGTTGATTTTTGGGTTTGGATAAATCCTGATAACTGGTTGGTTAGGCATCAGATTGAGGTTACAGGAGGTTTTCATCCGGAGGCCATCTCTCGAATCGTAAGACGAACCTAATGTTTATCCCAAATCCTGATTTTACAGGAGATATTACGCCTTTCCAGTTTAATATCATGCGCGAATATATGGCAGAATATAATCTCGAACTTGGACGAGAGGCCCATTTTAAGAATCATCCAAGTCGATTAAATGCTATTTATCTATTTGAAAGTTCGGATGAGGCCCGGCATTATTATCAAGTTCATCAAGAGCATGTTGGTGGTCGCATTTTGAAAAGAGTGAAATCAGTAACTGCCTGCATTTATTCGAAGCATGATCTCGGCTGGGTTGATTTTCTTCGCTTAGCCCATTCCGTTGATACCATATCGACTGATAATGTTTCGAAAGCGTATTGGTCTGGTGCCAAAGTTGAAGATTATGAACTTTTATCAATGGGGAAGAGGTGGACACAGCCGCCGATAATTGAAGTGCTTTTTCTCGGCCGTGTCGAAGTGTATAACAGAGACTTGGATTGCGACGACCAATATAGTGGGTTCGAATCCCACACACAATAAAAGTTGCATCTTTCTTTTTGGCACAAATCTGGCACATCCCCAATCCTGAAGTTCATAACCCATTTAATTGCAAGACTTAAGATTTAAAACCTTCTCTCTTATAACCTGAAGGCGTCAAGCACTCGACTTATGGAGCGAAGCGAACATAAACCGAAAGTGCGCTGACGCTCCCGGAGCGAAGCGGAGGGAGTCGCACGTTCCCATCGCTTCTCTTGGATTGAATTATGGAAGCGATGATCGTCTTTTCCGCAATATCAAATAGAGAGAAAAGATGGAAATCAAGCCCCTACAGCCAAATTCCCTGCCTGCCGGCAGGCAGGAATGGCCGGATCCGTAGGATGGGGCCTGAATATTGAATTTGGCAGTGCTCGGCCTTCCCTAATAACGGGAAGCCGATGGCAGCCAATATAGACTCCCGTTTCTTGTCGAGAGACGGGGGACTTTACTTATTCACACTCAACCCTAGAATTATGTGTAATTGATTTTCTTTTCCTCATCCATTATAATACCATCAAACGATTTCCTGAATCTAAAAGGGGCATCTGGGTCTGTCTGCGGAGAGATCACAGGATCGATTATATAAAAAAATTAACAAGCAGGCATAAAAAGGAGGAGGGGAAATGGAAAATTGGCAAGCTATCTTCGTTGAGCCGACGAAAGTGATTCTTGCTCAAGTAGGCCATTTTGTAACTGGAGCGTTCTTAGTGATCTTGATCCTTTTGATCGGTTGGATGATCGCAAAGAGCATTAAGGTTATTCTTACCAAACTGTTAAAAACGTTAAAGTTGGATGATCTCTCTGACCAAATCGGTTTAAACGGGATTCTTTCAAAAGGGGGGATCAGTTATCCGCTTTCGGCGTTAGTGGGGGCCATCTGTTATTGGACAGTTATATTGATCACCTTTGTCGTGGCCTTTAACGCCATGGGATTCAGTATAGCGGCGGATCTCTTACAGAGAATAACGCTTTATATCCCGAATATCATTACTGCCATATTTATTCTTATTGTCGGGATGTTCGCGGCGGTCATCATGAAGAACATTGTACAAACCACCGCAAGTAACGCCGGCATTCCGCATGGGAGCCTTTTATGCCAAATTACCGAAGTTGTGATCATGGTCTTTGCCGTGTCGATGGCTTTAGAACAGCTAAAGATCGGCGCCGAGATCGTTCAGCTGACGATCACCATTGTTTTAGGGTCATTCGGATTAGGGTTTGCGTTGGCCTTTGGCCTGGGCTGTAAGGATATCGTTGCGAAATCGGTCAAGGATTATCTGGAAAAGTTAAAGAAGTGATAACATCTTTGACAAAAAGCAAATGATCACGGAACCAAAAAGGGCAACTCATTCACTCGGGTTGCCCTTTTTCATTGCCTATAAATTTCCACATCATTGATAAAAGTCGGAAGCAGCGCCTGTGTCGGGGGTATCCGGAAGAGAGGAAAAATATCTGATATTTCCGAAACACAATACTTCATTTGTCCTGAATGAGGGTTGCGTCCCGATAATATTTTGAAATTTGGGCGGTGCCGGTGTATAATAACCCCCGTGAAAGGGCTTTAAGAATGGGGTGTCAGGACACATCCAATGTGGCGTAAATTCTAAGGCGCGGAGAGTCTCTCCTCGCCTTTTATTTTGAGCGCGGCCTTATTATACCTTGGTATAATTGATTTACGCGGCCCTTTTGTAATAATAAGAAAACTTTTATGCGGTTTTTTGATCATATTTCGAATCTGATTTATTCATTGAAGGGAGGATGCTATGCCTTTGGAAAAAAAGAAGATTTATATTGTGGATGATGATGAGTCGGTTTGCCGCGCGCTGAAAGTTCTTTTAAGGACTTTTGAGTTTGAAGTGGAAACATTTAATTCCGCAGGCGGTTTTTTTGATGCTGTCCCTCATGATGAGCCCGGCTGTCTGGTCCTCGACATTCATATGCCGGGAATAGACGGATGGGCCATGCAGAAAAAAATCCTTGATTCAGGGGCGAAACGGCCGGTTGTCTTTATTTCTGCCGAGAAGAAGGAAAATGCCGCTGACCGGGCCCTGCAAGTAGGCGCCGTGGGGTTTTTGCAAAAACCCGTTGACGGCCAGACGCTGGTTGATCTTCTCAATACTGTTTCAGAAAAGAAGGAGAACGCAATTAAATAGGAAGGCGCATACTATTGATATACTTTGCAGGGAGTTAACCAATGACTATGAAAAAAAAGAAACTCATGGCTAAACGAAAGAAAGCGAAAGGGCCGTTGTTGAAAAATGTGACCCGCCGAAATCTTGAAAAGAAGGTCCGTCAGCAAACAAATGAGATAAGGGCCAGGAACGGGCAATTAAAAAAAGGAGCTGACCGGCAAAAACGCTCCGATTTAAAGATTGAGGAACAGCGGGAGGATCTTTTGCATGTCACGAGGGTGGGAAAGCTCGCAGAGTTCGTTTCGTCTTTGGCGCATGAGATCAGCCAGCCTTTGACAGCCATTCTTTCTTATGCGCAAGCGGCTCAGCGCATGTTCGCGGGCAGAGAACCCGAGCTGCAAGAAATCTTGCAGTACATTATCAATGATAATCAGCGGGCCACGGAGGTTATTCGGCGGTTACGGTTACTTTTAAAAAAGAGCCACCCCAGTCTCGAGCCTCTTAATATCAGCACGGTTGTTAATGATACGGTTGAACTTATTATGACGCATATCACCGTCAGGAATAAGGTCGTCAAATTAGAATTGGACAGAGGTCTTCCTTCCATCCGGGGAGATCGAATACAACTGCAACAGGTGCTCTTGAATCTTATCAGCAACAGTCTAGAGGCCATGGAGGAGAACAGTGATTCCCGTGAGCTGCTGATCAGGACATCGCGCAAAGACACCGACACAATTATGGTGGAGGTCAGGGATTCGGGATGCGGCATCCCAGAGGAAAACATGACAAAGCTCTTCTCCCATTTCTTTACCAGCAAACCAGACGGCCTGGGGATGGGCTTGTCAATCAGCCGCTCCATTATTGAGGCACACGGCGGCCGTTTGGAGGCGAAGAATAATCCTGACGGCGGCGCAACCTTTTATTTCACCGTTCCTGTTGACAAAAAGGATGCCTCATGACCAAGCGCAGGCCTACAATTTATGTCCTGGATGATGACATCTCGGTGTGCCGCGCCCTATCCTTACTGTTAAAATCACACGGTTTTAATGTCCAGACGTTTACGCGCGCGGAGGATTTCTTGGCTTTTCAGCGTCCCAAGGTTCCCTCGTGCCTCGTTCTGGACTTGCGCTTGCCTGGCGTGAAAGGGCTTGCCATGCAGGAGACAATCGAGGTGCAAAGGCTGAGCCTCCCGATCGTTTTTATTTCAGGGCGGGGGGACATCCCCACGAGCGTGAAAGCGATGAAGGGGGGAGCCGTGGATTTCCTGCCGAAACCATTCACGGATAAAGATCTGCTGGAAGCTATTGACCGCGCCATTTTAAAAGACAAAGAGATGAGTAAAAAACAAGCCGAAGAAGAAAAAATCTGGCGGCGCATCAAGATCCTCTCACCCAGAGAACTTGAAGTTTTCCGTTTAGTGGCCAACGGGATGTTGAATAAACAGATTGCTTATAAGCGGGGGACCACCCTTCAGACCATTAAGGTCCACCGCAGCCGGGTCATGAAGAAAATGCAGGCCAAAACTGTTACCGAACTTATCGATTTCGCCAAAAAAACCGGTCTCGTCCATTCCAAACGATAATCATCCGCCTTCGCTGAATTGCTTTCGCGTTCAGCTTCGGCGGATTCCGCCAAAGGTCAGCGGCGGATGAACCCGTCGAAGCTCCAACACGAAAGTTTTGGAGCGAAGACGGGTCATTTAAAGGCACCACGGGTCCGCCTTCGCCAAGGCTTCGGCGGGATTTTTCCGAAACTTCAGCGAAGGAGAACTTTAGCCCGTGGGGCTCCATTTTCTAGTTTCCTTCCGTAAAATCGCCGTTTTCCTTTTTTCCCATCGCCCGCCCCCGTTTTCCTGTTATACCTCGGTATAATTGATTCTTTTTTGATTCGGCCTAATATAAAGTCAAAGAGGAGGGCCGTTCAAGTGACGACAGACAAAAAAAAAGTTTATGTTGTGGATGACGATGAGTCGGTGTGCCGCGCGCTCAAAATTCTTTTAGTTGCTTTTGGGTTTGAAGTGAACACCTTTCCTTCTGCAGAGACATTTTTTAGCGCTGTACCGAACAATGTCCATGGGTGTTTGGTTTTGGACATTCACATGCCGGGAATGGATGGATGGGAAGCGATAAAGAAGCTGATAAAATCTAAAGCCACACGCCCGGTCATTATCATTTCAGCAGACAAAAATGGCGGGCTGAAGGAAAATGCTTTAAAAGCAGGAGCTGCAGGATTTTTACAAAAACCGTTTCATGACCAGGCACTAATCAATTTAATCCATAAGGTATATTAAAGGGAGGGGAGATATGAAAACTATTATTATATTAATCTTTACAGTGTTATTGTTAGCAATCTTGGGTTCGGGCTGCAACATGCTCAGAGGCGCAGGGGAAGATATCGAGAATGCCGGAGGAAGCATTCAAAGAACAGTGGATCATAATGATTAAGGGGATGTCCATAAACCAACATTAAGGAGACTGTCGATGAAAAAATTCTCAAGTTTACTGGTATTGCTTTTAGCAACAACCCTGATGGGCTGCAGCGGACAATTTTGGGGCGGCACCGGGGCCGGGGCCTTAGGCGCTGGGGCCGGATATGAATATAATGCCGAACGCCAAATGAATAAAATCGATGAAGATCTAAAAAGCGGAAAGATCACCCAGCAGGAATACGACATCCGCAAGGACCAGATCCAGAGGGGTTCGTTGTTGAAATAGTCAGGTCATTTATTTAAGGAAGGAGGGGCCATGTTACATTGGGCAGCGACATTCTTTGTGATTGCCATTATTGCAGCGTTGTTAGGATTTACGGGAATTGCGGGTTCAGCTGTTGAAATCGCTAGGGTCTTGTTCATTATTTTTCTGATCTTATCGGTTTTCATGTTTGTTTTTGGGCGGAAAAGAGGCTCCGCATGATTTCTCCCCGGCCCATCCGTGCCATAGCTCTTGGGCTGATGTCAAGGGCCGGGGATAGATCTGAAAATCATGTTTAATTTTTATCGCAAGGAGGGATCATGATTAAGAAACTAGTGAATGCGTTGCATGTTTCGATTTGCGCGGTTTTAATTTTTCAATTGGTCGGCTGCGGGACCATTTTGTATCCTGAGCGAAAAGGGCAAAAAGGCGGAAAGATCGATGTGGGGATTGCCCTTTTAGATGGGATCGGTTTATTGTTTTTCTTCATTCCGGGCATCATTGCCTATGCTGTTGATTTTAATAACGGGACGATTTATCTCCCCGGGACCGCTAAGAACACTTTTGGGCTAGACGATATGAAACAGGTCAAATTCGATCCCAAGCAGTGCAGTCCGGCGGATATTGAAAGAATTCTCAAAGAACAGACCGGCCGCACCATAAGATGGGGTCAGCCGGATATGCAAATTACAGAATTAGGATCAACTGACGATATGATCGTCCAGTTCGCGCAAGTTTTACCGGGGATGCAGGATAATGACATTGTCTTTAACCGGTAAGGGCCGCCCCCTAACTGTTAACTTCGGGGCGGACCTCCTTCATTTCCTTCTAAAAGGAAATGAGGAAAAATGAACGGGAGAAATTCAATGACGACAGAAACCTTATTATTAGTAGTGCTGATTATTCTTTTCATTGGGGCCCTTCCTTCATGGCCTTACAGCAAGTCATGGGGATATGCACCAACGGGTATTTTGGCGCTTTTGCTGGCAGTCTTTCTTATTTGGGCGATTGCCGGAGGCCGGCCGCTTTTTAGGAGTTCAGGGCAGAGCGTCAGATCAACGGTCGAAGAAGCCGGGCAAGATCTTAAAGCGGCGGGCCGTGACGTGGCAGATTCCGTTAGGGATGCCGTTCAATAGATGATTTTTAAGTGAAAAAGAGAGATCTCCTCCAAAGAGTTCCTTTCGTTCGCAGCACGTACGCCGCCCCGCTGATGCGCAATAACATCAGAGGGGTGGCGAACGAAGGGACGTTCCGCAGCTCAGGGAGAGGGAACTGGCGTTGCGGACCATGGAAAGAAAGGAGAGAGAGATGAAAAAAAAGATGACGATCGTTATGTTCTTTTTATTGCTTGCTATGGTTGCTTTCAATTTTGCGGAAGAGATAAAAAAGCCCGATCCTAATGCCTCGGCGGATGAACAGGCTAATGCAAACGCAAAATTTAAACGCACGCGGGACCTGTTTTACAGTAAAACGAATAAAGAACTCAGGGCGAAATGGCAGGCTGAAAAGGAAGCAATAAAGGCGGCAGAAGCAGAAAGGAGAGCGCAAGAGGCTCAAGACAAAGGGGAAGGGCAAGTCAAGGTGAAGTTTTAAAAAACAGCAACGCCTTCTTGTGAGGGCGGGATGGCACAGACCAAAACCAGAAAGGAACGTGTTCCATGAATTCCAATTATTTTAAAGTGATGATGGCGGTTACGGCCGCCGTGTTATTCACCGGCATTTCTGTAGGCGCTACTGAGACAATGGATGTGCGCCGCGTGTCGGGAGAAATTGGCTGGGTAGATGTTCAGTTAGGCAGATTAGAGCTTAATAAAGAAACACCAAAAGGCACGAAAACAACGGCGTATAGAATTAATCAGAATGAGACGCGGGTCACAGACCCTACGGATATGAAGTACCTTAACGTCGCGGACTTGCGGGCAGGCCAATATATCACCATTGAAGAGGTCAGGGGCCAAGAGGATAACGTTGTCCCAAAGATCATTGTTGAACCCTTCCCGGCGTCTGAGTTCCAACAAGCCTTTGGCGAGCTCAAGGAGATCGACGTCCCAGCCGGAACGCTTGTCGTGGAAGAAAGAGTAAGGATCGGCCAAGAGGAAAGAACGAGGCTATCCTATTTTGTTTTTGACCCCAATACGGTCGTTGTTATGCGCAGTCCAAGCAAGGAGCCGGTAGAATTAATACTTACACCCGGCGATGTCGTCAAAGTTGAGTTTGTGGAGCTCGATGGGAAGCAGCAAGCGCGGTACATTACGCAGTACTCACCAGTCGTTACGGGTACGAGTACAACCACGACCACGACCACAACGACTACGCGATAGTCAGGGAAATGGACGTATCAGGAAAACGCGCACCAAGACGGTTGATGCGAAAAGGACGCCGTATGTCGTAAAGGATGAGTGACAGATGAAAAATAAAATAGATCAATATAAATGGATAAAATGGATCAAGTTTCCCAAAATAGCTTCTGGCAAAATGTCAAATCAAGGTCTGTATTCGTATGACGGCGGCTTTTCTATTGCAGTAAAAAAAGCGGGGAAGAAGCCGGCAGCCCAGGATTTAGATTGCTGGAGCGACTTATGGAAGAACATAAAGGCCACGGGCAATCGAATGTTCAGGCGGGAAAAAGTGTTGTCTAAGAAGAAAGTTATCGAATAAGACAAAAGTGACTGAATGTACACCATAGGCGGCCAGTTATCGTCAATAATAAAAATGCCTGTTGGTTTGCGAACAAGTCTCGCAATAATTCTTTTTGTTTCTATGGGAGCGGGGTGTGCCAGCACGCATAAAACGATAAAAGAAGCGGCACCGCAAGAATTTATATTTCCCAAAGATTTTTTATGGGGAGCCGCCACATCCTCTCATCAGGTCGAGGGAAACAATACCAATAACGACTGGTGGGAATGGGAACAAACCCGGCTCCCCGAAGCACGTTCCGGACTGGCTTGTGATCAGTGGGACCGTTTTGAAAATGATTTTAAACTCGCCCAGTCTTTAGGACATACCGCCCACCGTTTCTCCATTGAATGGAGCCGCATCGAACCTCAAGAAGGTCAATGGGACAGCTCCGCCGTTGACCATTACGCGCAGGTTATCCGTTCACTGAGATCAAAAGGCATAGAGCCTATTGTAACGCTGCATCATTTCACGCTTCCTTTATGGTTGGCGCGCCAGGGCGGTTGGTATTCACAGAAGGCCCCGGAACTTTTTGCCCGTTACGTTGAGAAAGTGACCAAGGTTTTAGGCGGCGATGTCCATTATTGGATGACGTTAAATGAGCCCGTCGTGTATACGTATAAAGGATATATGGTCGGCGACTGGCCGCCGGGTATAAAGTCACCCAAGGAAGCGATTCAAGTTTTTAAAAACTTGCTTCTGGGGCATGTCCTGGCGTATGAACGAATTAAAGAGGCCTATATCAAAAAAGGCTGGGAGGAGCCCAGGGTCGGAATCGCCCAAAGCGTGCTCATATTCAGGGCCTGTTCGGACACTTCCTTAAGGGACCGGATTGCGGCGCGTTTTCGGCACTGGATGTTTAATCATTTATTTGTCCAGGCGTTAATTCGGGGAAGGGCCTATTGCATCGGGCTTTTCAATGTTCATTTGCCAAAAGCAAAAACCTTAGATTTTATTGGTTTAAATTATTACACGAGGGACTTTGTTCTTCATCACGGTTACGGATTTCCGGGGATTTTAGGCCAGGCGTGCACGGCAACCGTAGAACAGAACCGGCATACCGGCAAAGACAATTTTCTTTCCTGGGAAATTTATCCTAAGGGGTTGCACACGTTCCTGATTGATTTTTCGCGATACAAACTTCCGCTCTTGGTTTCGGAGAACGGATTGGCCACCAACGATGATGCTGAGAGGGTCAGTTTTATTGTCGAACATCTTAAAGCCGTTGGCCAGGGGATGGAAGAGGGCGCTTTCGTGATCGGATATCTTTATTGGTCCTTGCTGGATAATTATGAATGGGCGGAAGGGTTTGTCCCGCGGTTTGGACTGATCGAGGTGGATCATGCAACGCAGGAACGAAAGGTCCGGGAGTCTGCAAGAATGTTCGGGGAGATCATCCGGTCAGGGAAGCTGCGCATTGAGCAGCGCGGGAGAGAAAGTGCGGCACTAAGGGGGAATTATTTTGAAAATTGATATGAATACTAAGACAGAAATTATCCGGTTTTCCATGGTAGGGGCCTTTGTCATTGCGACAGACTTCAGCATTTATTATCTCCTGTTCCATTTCCTGCCGTATAGCATCGCTAAAGGGATTTCTTTCACTTGTGCCGGGATCGCCGGGTATTTGTTAAATAAATATTGGACATTTAAGCACGGCGAGCGATCGTATGCCGAAATCGGCCGGTATACATTCATTAATGTTCTCGCTTTAGGGATTAACGTTGTGACAAATCAAAGCATCCTTAACTTGCGTCCCGGTGCTGTTTGGCCGGCTTTAATTATGGCTACGGCAGTCACAAGTTTTTTAACATTCATATTCTTTAAATGGTGGGTTTTTAAGGTTAATCCGATATGGAAAATGCACCCCAAAAGCGGCCAACGTTAAAAGCGCGTTTTCTAAATCTATGGAAGAGCCATAGCTCGCCCCATGAGATCGCGCTGGGCATGGCCATCGGCGTATTTATCGGAATAACTCCCTTTTACGGCTTTCATTTCATTACGGCGATCATTATGGCGTTTATCATGAAACGCGTTAATAAGTTAGCCATTTTCTTAGGAATAAATATTTCCTTGCCGCCGACGATCCCTTTTATAACGTGGGCAGGCTATCGCATAGGAAGACAGATGCTGGGAAGAGCGTATCCTCCCCTTGGATGGGATTATTTTAAGGATTTTTCCTATGGCGATATTTCTCATTTCTTTTACGCGTTAATGGTGGGAAGTTTGGTCCTGGGGGCCGTGTTAAGCGTTCTTATTTATTTTCTGACGTTCTGGTTTGTCAAAAGCCGAAGGGCAAGAGTGACATTCGCCAAAACGGGAGGCTTATAAGATGTGGTGGAAATGGTTCCCATGGAGGTTTCTCGTGAGCGATGCTGCGCGCCGGCAGGGGTTTTTGGACCCTGTCAAAGTCCTTTCGCAAATACAAAAATTTGCGCAGCCTTCGGAAGTGGCAGCCCCGACGGAACTGTTGCGCTCCGGAGTTATTTTACATGCCCGCGGCCTGATGAACAGTTTAGCGATCCAGCATAATCTTGATTGGATCTGGCCTTATTGGGTGGAATGCCAATATGATCCGCATAACGATGCGTTCATTCCCCGTTCTTTTTCTTTGACTCAAATTAATCTGACCCATCGGAATTGGACGGCCCTGGGCGTTCCCGATGGGACCGAATTTCCTCTGGTAGACCCTCGCGGCCTGGTCACTCCTTTTTACGATGGCTGGTCACTTGATGTTTGGATCATTCCGAACGAAGGAGAGCCCTTGATCCCGTCGCGGCGCGCAAAGGTATCACAAAAGATGGTGATGGAGGACAATCTTTGCGTGACGACGGAATCAAGCCGCGGCCACTTAACACTTCAACTGAAAGCGCAGGTTGTCGGTACGGCCCAAGCGCCTCTTTGCCAGGTTAAAATCACAGGAATGGCTTCTGTTGCGGCGCGGTTAGTTGTTTCCCTGAGGCCTTATAATCCTGAAGGGGTGAGTTTTATCAATCATATTGCCCTGCTGGAAGGCTCGCTGGGCTGGCAGGTGAATCGAAAAGATATTGTCCGGTTTGATAAGCCTCCGGAACAGGCCGTCTTTTCGTATTATCATCGCGGCGATGTTTATGGCCGTTTGCTGTCGGAGGAGAATGAAAAAGATATATTTTGTAAAGTGGGGATGGCCACAGCCGCGGCATTGTATACACTTGAAGCTGGACAGGCGCGGGAAGTAACCCTTTCAGTGCCTTTAACAAGGAATACAATTGAAAAAGAAGACAATCCGGAATATGAAAAAACATCTCAACGATTATGGAAACAAAGTCTTCAAGGGGCGTGTTCCCTGCAGATTCCCGATGAGCATTTTCAGTTTCTCTACAAAGCCGCGCTCCGCACCATGGTCTTGCATTCTCCCAAGGAAGTTTATCCCGGGCCGTATATTTACCGGAGGTTTTGGTTCCGCGATGCCGCGTTTATATTAAACGCTTTGTTATGCGCCGGGTTGAAAGACCGTGTCCGGCGGGCCCTGGATTGTTTCCGCGCCCGCCAGACAGCCCAAGGGTATTTCCTCTCTCAGGAAGGGGAATGGGATTCCAACGGAGAGGCCTTGTGGATCATGCGCCAGTATTGCGAAATGACGGGGCAAGCGCCGCCGGAAGAATGGAAAAGATCGATTTTTAAGGCTGGCAAGTGGATCTATAAAAAGCGTTTGTCCTCTGTCCTTCCATACGATCACGCCGGGTTATTACCGGCCGGATTTAGCGCCGAGCATTTGGGCCCCAATGATTTTTATTATTGGGATGACCTTTGGGCTATGGCCGGGTTGAAAGCGGCAGCCTTTTTATCCATGAGCGATCACGAGAATTGTGCGCCCGGACGGTTTGATGATGCGGCAGCGGAATTGCTCAGGTGTCTTAAGCGCAGTTTAGAGAAGACGGCCGACCGGTTAAAGCGGCTTGCGATGCCGGCGTCTCCTTACCGACGTTTAGATGCCGGGGCCGTTGGCTCTTTAGTGGCCAGTTATCCGCTCCGTCTTTTTGAGCCGAACGATCCAAGGATTTTAGACACAGCTGAATATTTAATGAAAAATTGTCTAGTTCATGGCGGATTTTTTCATGACATGACCCATTCAGGGATCAATCCTTACCTGACGTTACATTTAGCGCAAGTGTTATTGCGGGCAGGGGATCCCAGGTATTTTGATTTAATGACAGCGGTGGCCGGACTGGCTTCACCGACAGGGCAATGGCCGGAGGCGATCCATCCCCGGACGGGCGGCGGATGCATGGGGGACGGACAGCATGTTTGGGCCGCGGCGGAATGGGTGTTGATGTTAAGAAATTGTTTTGTGCGCGAGGAAGGCAACCGGTTGATCTTGTGTTCGGGCATCCCGCGCGCCTGGCTTGCGAAGGATCAAACGATCGCGTTCGGGCTTGCGCCGACATGTTTTGGGGATATTCAAATTACCATAAAGCCCAAAGGGAAAAATGCCCTTGTTGAATGGAGCGGGCAATGGTTCAAGGAAGAACCAACGATAGAGATTCATTTGCCTGGGTTTGCAAAAGTGAGTGTTTCCCCGGGAACGCATTCCGTGGAATTGAAAGAGATGGAAAAAAGATGAAGATTCTCATGATGACAAACACCTATGCGCCCATGGTCGGGGGCATAGAGGAATCCATCCGATCCTTCACGCGTGAGTTTGAGAGATTGGGCCATGAAGTTGTCATTGTCGCCCCGGAATGTGAGGGGGCGCCGCCGGATGAAGCCGGCGTGATCCGTCTTAAGGCCATTCAGAAATTTAACCATTCGGAGTTTTCCATCGCCCTGCCGATGTCGAGCCTGTTGCCGGAACTGATGAAAACGTTTATGCCGGATATTATCCATTGCCACCATCCGTTCTGGATGGGAGATATTGCTTTGCGGCTGAGCAGTCAGTTCCGCATCCCGCTGGTGTTTACTTATCATACGATGTTTGAACATCACATGCATTATCTGCCGATCCAAAATGAAGGGATCAAACGTTTTATTATCGAACTTTTTACGGGTTACGCGAACCTTGCGACCCAAGTGATCGTCCCCAGCGAGAGTGTCCGCGCCATCCTTCTGGCGCGCGGCGTTCAGGCGCCGATGACCGTGGCCCCGACGGGTGTGGATTTGGAAAAATATTCCAAAGGGGACGGGAGCGTTATTCGTAAACGTTCGGGTATTCCTTCAGATGCCGTTGTGATCGGTTATGTCGGCCGGCTGGCTTTAGAAAAAAATTTAGAATTCTTGAGCCGTTGCGTTGCGGCGTATTTAAAGAATGAACCGAAATCGCATTTTTTGGTAGCGGGAGAAGGGCCTTTAGGGGATCTGGTTAAAAAAATATTTGACGAGCAGGGAGTCGGGAAACGACTGCATTTAGCTGGTTCGCTGAATGGTCAAGATCTGGTCGATTGTTATCACGCGATGAATATTTTTGCTTTTGCTTCTCTAAGCGAGACGCAGGGAATTGTGTTGGTCGAAGCGATGGCCGCCGGCCTTCCGGTTGTGGCCATTGACGCTCCCGGCGTCCGTGAAGTCGTTAAAGATGGTTACAACGGGAGGCTCATTTTTGAAGAAAACCAGAACTATTATTTAGAAGCGCTTTCGTGGTGCCTCAAACAAGCCCCCGGGGAATTTGAGCGGATGAAGAAAAACGCCCGGGCGACGACAAAGGAATTTGCGGTTGATCTTTGCGCTAACAGGATGCTTGAGATCTATCAAGAAGTCAGGGTTAAAGAATACGCCTCGCCTGATTACAAAAATAGCGCCTGGGGTTCTCTGGCAGATCGTCTGAAGAATGAATGGGAGATGTTCAAGAACATGATGCAATCCGGCGGCGCGGCCATGGCGGATACAACGAGTTCAGAAAAACCAATAAGGAAGAAAACCAAAGGTTTATTTCTCATTCTCCCCCGACTGTTATCCTTAAGCGAATGGTCAGCGAGGCTGTTGCGTCTTCCCCGGATCGAAGGGGCAGAGACGGAGCCGGGACTTGTTCTTATCCAGATTGACGGGTTTTCTTGGCAACAGCTTAACAAAGCGTTTGCGGAGAAGAAAATGCCTTTTTTGAAAGGTCTTTTCCAAAAAGAATATTACCAGCTTTATCCTCATTATTCCGGTCTCCCGTCAAGCACACCGTCGGTCCAGGGGGAATTATTTTACGGCATTAAACAAATCGTGCCGGCTTTTGCCTTCTTGGACCGGGAAAAAGGCAAGATTTTCCGGATGTATGACAGCAAGGCGGTGCTTGAGATTGAACGGCGGTTGGCGAAACAAGGGCAAGGGCTTCTAGAAGGAGGAAGCTCGTATTCGAATATTTATTTGGGCGGCGCCCAAGAATCGCATTTTTGCGCCACCTCTTTGGGATGGAGAAACATTTGGAAGGAGGCCAATCCCGTCAATTTTGTTATTTTAGCATTTACTCATCTGCCATCTGTTGTGCGGATGTTTGTCCTGACGTTATGGGAGATAATCCTGGGGATTGTTGACTTCGGACGGGGGATCTTAAAGGGGGAGAACTTTCAGAAAGAATTTAAGTTCATTTCTCTTCGCGCTTTGATCTGTGTCCTTTTGCGGGAACTGGTGACGCTGGGAGTGAAAATTGATATTGCGCGCGGATTGCCGGTCATTCATTTAAACCTTTTAGGTTATGATGAAAATGCGCATCACGGCGGCCCGTCATCGAGATCTGCCCATTGGGCGCTCAAGGGGATCGACCGGGCGATCGAGAAGATTTATCGTAAGGCCGTGCATTCCCCGCGACGCAGTTACGATGTCTGGATCTATTCGGACCATGGACAGGAAGACGCGGTCTCCTATGTGACGCAATATGGTAAAACGGTCGAAGAGGCGGTGGCGGAAGTCTTTAAAGAGCTTGATGCCACGGTTGAATTCTTTCCTTTTCTTAATAAAACCGGCGTACAGTTGCAGCGCGCCCGCCTTCTGGGACTTCCTTTGATTGAGAAAGATTTCAACAACACAAATGCGGATCACGAAGGCCCCCCGGAGAAGAAGATCGTTGTTACGGCTATTGGGCCGACGGGGAATATTTATTTGCCAAGAGAAATGAGCAAGGTTGACAAGCATCAATTTGCGAAAGCATTGGTAGATAAAGCTAAGATCCCTGTTGTCATGTTACCGAAAGAACAGGGGCAAGTCCGTGTTTGGACAGAAGAAGGAGAGTTTAATCTACCGCAGGATGCCAAGAAAATATTAGGAGAGGGCCATCCTTTTTTAACGCAGGTGACGGAAGACTTAATTCACATCTGCCATCATCCCAATGCGGGGGAATTTACCTTTATGGGGTTTAAGCCTGGGCTTAAGCCTATGACCTTCCCCTTAGAGAATGGCTCTCACGCCGGACCCGGCCCGGAAGAAACCAATGGTTTTGCCTTGCTTCCCATCGACATCATTCCCAGGCAGAGAGGGAAAGCGTATGTAACCCCAACGGATTTACGCTTTGCCTCCTTACGGTTTTTGAAACGTCCTATGCCGCAAGAGTTAAAACTCTATTCTGAAATTTTAATGCATGAAAAGAGCAAAGTTGACTCGGACACAATTCGGATTATGACATATAACGTACACTCTTGTATTGGGATGGACGGGAAAATTTCACCGCAGAGGATTGCCCGCGTCATTGGACGGCATAACCCGGATATTGTCGCGCTTCAAGAACTGGATAAAGGCCGTAAACGCACCGGAAAGGAGGATCAACCGCATCTGATTGCTAAAGAATTGGAGATGATTTATCATTTTCATCCTTCCGTTGTCGACGATGAGGAGCGCTATGGAACGGCCGTATTAAGCCGCTATCCGATGGAATTAATTCGTGCTGGGCGATTGCCGGGCAATATAAAAAAACCCACGATGGAGCCTCGGGGAGCTATTTGGGCCGCTATCCATATTGCAGGAACCAATATAAACGTTATTAATACACATCTTGGACTTTCCCCTCGGGAAAGAAACAGCCAAATAAAGGTTTTACTTGGCCCGGAATGGGTATTGCATCCGGCCTGTCAGGGGCCGGTCATTTTGTGCGGCGATTTTAACGCTTTGCCCAATTCGCAGTTGTGCCGACATATCAAGAAAATGTTTCGCGATGCTCAAGAAAAACTCGACAATCATAATCCCAAAGCGACGTGGTTTAGTTATTATCCCATCGGAAGGATCGACCATATTTTTGTCGGGCCTGAAATTGAGGTAACTCATGTGGAAGTATCAAGGACGGACTTAGATAAACTCGCCTCGGACCATCTCCCGCTCATTGTTGACGTTAAACTTAGCGCTTCTTCCCGGAACGAAGCGGCGCTTAATAATTCCAAAAGCACAGGGCACGATCAATCTGTCCAAACCTGAGAGTATACTTTGGTACAATTGATTTAATTCCGGCATGTTCCTATCATGATACTAAAAGCTGCGCCCAATTCACGCTGTCCACCTGAAGGAGGTTAGTTATGAAGAGCATAATAGTTTTTCTCGTATTGATGGGGTTATCAGGATGCGGTTTTGTTTTTCAGAATTTTAATCAAGACGAACCTATGGAGCTGACATATGGGATGTCTAAACAAGAGGTCATGCGTATCGTTGGGGAGCCGCAAAATATAAGCATCAAGGAAATAGACGGTAAGGAATATCAGGTTTGGGAATATCCGGATGAGAATAGGAAAGCGGTAGAGAAAATGCGGGCCCTGGGTATAATCTATTCACAAGTATTCTTTCTTGACGGCAAGTTAGTGCAGCGCGATAAAAACAGGGTTTATGCTCAACCGGAATATGGATTTACAGAGACGATTGATTCCGGGGGCGGGGTTAATACAACTGCGGATCCCGAACAGGAAGATAATTTCTAAGTGCATAAAAGAAGAGGGGCCAGCTGTCCTCATCCGCCTTCGCCGGAGACCCCGGACTTCACAGACTGGGTCAAATGACTTTTTTAACGCTAATTTTCGCGAATTGCACGCGAATAATCGCGAATTTACCATCCCGAGTTCAAGAATTAAGTGCAACTCTTAGGAAATCTGCTATCCTAAGTGTATGCAAAAACAATACATACAGATAACGCTCCAAG
>JAFGFL010000054.1 GCA_016931055.1 Candidatus Omnitrophota bacterium
CAGGCTTCTTGGCGCTGGTGGCCGTCCATTCAATTAACGCCGTGTGTCCCACATACCAGGTCGGAGTCCCTGTCGGCGATGAAATCGAATTGAATTTGGGACGCACCGCGAACATTACCTCTGAGACGTCCTCCAATTGGGTCTCTGAAACAGCTGTATTATTCCTGATCTTGATTCTGTATTCCTCGGAAACCTTAAACGGCGCTTTCCATTTAGTGGGCCCATAACTTTTCTGACCATCACCATCGGCGTAAAAGTTGCTATTAATAGCCGTCAGCGCATCACTGAAATCATCGACCGCCGTATAGTAAATCTCCTTATTTCCGATAGGGCCTATCTGATTCCACGTGATCTCAATCGTATCGTTAATGGAGTAAATCAGCGCCGCATCCGGCGTGACGAGGCTTAATTGACCCTTAATAACGTACCCTGCATCTCCACCCGGAGTACAAACTGGATCTTCGCTCTCACAGGTCACTTTTCCCGCATTAGCGAAATCGGAAATCTTGAAATCAATATTATTGGAAGGGGTAATCGTTGTGGGAACAGGATCCCAGGTCCACCGCAGGTATTGGCCGTTTTGTGTTATCGTGCCGTCCGCAATCGAATCTCCGTTCTTATCATAGGGGCCGTTGACTGCGTTATCAATCGTGATATTCTGCCATGACCCGCTGTTGTTAATATCATACTCTATCTTAAAATTCGTGATTCCCCCATTTTGCTTGAACTGAATGACCGCCGCGTTACCATCCGTCGAGTTTCCTCCCAATATCACATCGGTCCCGTCGCCTCCGTCAATAACCGTGACTTGTTCAATCGATCCGATGATCTCATTATAGAGCCCGTTATCCGTGTCGGGCAATTCATCATTGGCAGGCGATATGCCCTGGACCTGTTGCCAGGCGCCAGGCACGCTGCGGACCCTCACCCGGACCTTGGTTGAGGGCGGGCTCGGGATATCCCAGGCGCAGGATGTTGAGCCGACAGCAATATTTTGACAAGACACAGAATTGGGCGGGCTATCGATTGCCGTCCACGTCGTGCCGGCCCCCTGATCGGCATTGATGGAATAATAGACATTAACAGTGCCCAGGCTCCCCGTTGAATTCCAGGTAATGTGTTTTGTCAAGGCTACAGGAAGGTCGATCGGCGTTTCGGGAGCCGGACTACCCGCGGTATCCTTAACATGGACATTCGTTATGGACCCCTGAATATAGAAGTAATTATCCGAATCATCACAGGCCTCCACATCATTGTCGCCGGCACGGCAGATACGGATAACCGCTTCGTTCGTCATAATATCATGGACATTCCATTCATATTCGCCGGCTCCAATGCCTATGGCGGAAGCCGTTACCATGCCCCCTTTTGCTACTAATGTCGGAGGATAATTCGATGGAAAGTCATCAGCCCCATTAACTCCGCCGGCTATACCATCAACTCCTTTGCCTCCGTTTGTCGAAACATAAATGTAGACGTCAGAGACGGCCCCGTCAGGAGGATCCCACTCAATCGTATAATCGCTTCCCACAACCACATCTTCCAAATTGTCATTAGGCAATGTTAATTTAAGGACCGGATTAATCCCGAAGAAGGTCCCTGGGGCGCCCGAATCATCCGTCACTCCGGGATCGATGTTAGATGTCACGCGGACAATGGCGTATTCAGCAACAGTATCCGTAGGCAATTTATACTGAACGAGCGGTGACCCGCTGTAACTGCCGGAAATTGGTTTGACTTTACTCAACTCCTCATCATCATCGTAATACAGATTAATCGCGACGTCTCCGATGTTCGTTCCCCCCGTATTCCATTGGATAGTTATGGTGTCATTAACATGGAACTCGGTGCCTGACGCCGGAGCCGTTACGTTCACGCTCCCGCGCAGTTTAAACGTGTAGTTTGATTCATCATGCGTCCGCAAGCCCGGGTCGGTATCGTCAGCGGGGTTATCAACGCTTTCAACCCTGATCCTCGCTCCCGCCGAAGGGATATCCACAGGGATGTTCCACAGCCAGCTTCCGGGCCCTGCGCCGCCGTTATAATTATGCGCCACCGTAACAGGCGTCATGCCGGTATACCCATCCTCTTCGTCATCGAGCGTCAGCTTAATATTGACGTTCCCGATATTTCCGGCCGTCTTCCATTTGACATATGTCGTTGTGCCAAGGGTATAAACTTCCCCGGTCCCGCCGCCGTTCGTAAATCCGGGTTCAATATCATAAATATTCCCGCGCACCTGGAAATTATCAGAAATATCCGAAGCCTCAAGAACGGGATGCCCTTCATGAGTTACCCCGACAATTTCAATCTTGCTGCGTTTGGAATTGGGATTGACGTCAATAACATTGACGCCGGCAATCGTCGCCGGGATAGCATATTCATAATTTGAGGATCCGGTCGCCGCAGGTTCAATCACTTCAGAATCAGAATCAATCCAATAAATAATTTTTAAGGGGCCGATATTGCCGTGCTTTATGTATTTGATGCCGCCGCCGGAGATCGTTGTCCCGATAACATACGTGACCGTTGACACGGGCGCCGTCAGTTCAACCGCCCCTTTAACCGTAAAATTAGTGGCCCTCGACTTATTAACATCGCTGATCGTGCTCGACCTCACCTGGACCCTGGTCAGGGTCCCGATGATATCCGTTACCGGATACCAATCATAGTCGCCGGTGAGATCCACCTCGTCCCCTCCGATTTGATTCTGAGGAGGAAAAGTGCTGCTGGCGCCCTGCGTGTCATAAAACAGATTAACCTCCCCCGGTAAATATCCATAAGTATCCCAGCTGATCGTGCCGGTAGTACCGACGGTCCAGACCGCCGCCGTCGTGACGTTACTAAATTTTTTCCTGATCGTGATCGGATTCGCGCTGGTGCTTTTTATACTTCCGTCGCCATTGACAACCCTGATCCAAACGTTCGTATGTTCGTCTAGGGAACCGATGACCAAATCAGGGTCATGGCCGATATCGCTGGTGCTATTTGATTCGTCGACACCGCATCCGGTGTCCTCATATCCGACGCACCAGGTATAGCCCGATGCCCCCTGAGAGGCGTCCTTAACTGCAAGTAATTGTGAAGGCGTGGGGAATGTGCTCCCGTTCAGGGAATAGACGATATTCACATTGCCTATGCCGGCCCCGAGGGCGTTCCAGGTGATCGCCGGCTGGTCCGAGATTTCCCAGACCGTGAGGCCATCAGCATTCGTCGCATCTCCGGTAAGAGTCAAGGTTCCCGTAACCTCAAATCCTTCGGATAGGGAGCTGGTATCATCGGGGTCGGGATTTTGTGTTACTCTTAATTTGAGGCCGGTCCCGAAAAGTTCCTCTTCATTGGGAACCGTCCAGATATGGCCGGCTGCCCCGCTTGCCGCTGTAGTGGTTTGCGGATTTAAATTAATCGGGTTAACCGGATACCAATGACCCCCGTTATCATTCGTATATTCCAAAACCACACTAGCCGACCAATTTGCCGGCATGGAATCCCATGTGACCGTCGTTGTTGTTGAGATGGGGATAACCGTTGGGTCCAGCACAACATTGGAGAGGGCTCCTGTCACAACAAAAGCATCCGATATGCCGGCGGCGCCCGTAGCAGGATTGTCTTCGTTGGGGGGGCCGACTCTATAAACCTTGATTGTACAAACCGCGTTGCGTTCATCAGGAACCCCGTCGGGCCACACTTGATTGCCGCCTGTACACGCGGCATCCTTAAAATAGTTGGGAGCACCCCAAACAAAAAGTTCATCAGAAGCATCCACTGTGACCGCCTGACACCCGCTGATGTTCGACCACATTGGCGTTGGGCCAACAATCTCGACGTTATAGCCGCCACCGCCTTTCTCCATATAAATGTAAACCTGGCCAATACTGCCAAAAGCATCCCATTTAATATCCTTTGTTGAACCGACGCGGACTACGTCATATTCGAGCGGTTCCGTCACAGTGATCAGCCCTTTGACCTTGTAACTTCCTTTTTTGTCAAACACGGTCGTCGGATTACTTTCTTCCTCAACCCTGATCCCGACATCCGTTCCGGGATTTATAATATCCGGGACATTCCAGACATACGGCGAATCGTCCACTGTCAAACCCGTGGCGTCCAACATTCCAACCCAGCACTCGCTCTCATCATCGGTTTCCAGGTTTTGACAGGTTGACCAAGTGGTCGTATACCAAAGGGAAACCGTTCCCAAGCCGGCGCCTGCCGGATCGCTCCACTCAACATTCGTATTCTGCAAAGCTCTCAAGTACGTTGTCGTTTGAGGATTGTCAAGGGCCACCGACTCGACAATGCTGAAGTTCCCTGTATCCGGGCCGATATCATAAACATCATCATCATCGCCCCATTCGACTTTCATGCTTCCGACAACGCTTTGCGGCGTATCCGAGGGAATCGCCCAGTCATAACAGAAGTTGCCGCTGCAATCGTAGCCGCTTATCGGTGAGCCACCGTTGATAGGCGTCCCCCACGGCCCGCCTGATCCGGTGCTGCTGTAATAAAGATTAAATGTCGTTCCCGACCCGTTTGACGACCATTCGACCGTACGGGTCCTTCCAACCGGCCACTCATAGGTATTTAAGGGCTTGACCAACTGAATGTTTGGAGAAACAGAAAAATCCGAAGTGGAATAATCAACAACATCCGTATCATCGGTGTCATAAATCTTCACACGCAAAGTTGCCGACGCGAGCTCTTCCGCGAGGTACCAATTATAACAAGGCGCAGGCGCACAGCCGACCTGGCCGGATGCCGGCACCGTTGCAATGACCTGATTCGGACTGCTTTCGGGATACGGCGCAGGAGTTTGTCCGCCGCTTTCTTTATCGTAGACAAGTTTCACATTGCCGATCGTTCCCGTATAGGTCCATTTGATCTGTTCCGTGTCCGCAATCAGCCATGGCTCTCCGCCAACCGGCTGCGTTAAATTAACAGACCCTTCTATTTCAAATCCCGCGTTCGTATCATCATAGCGGGTCGTTGGAGCCGCGGAATCGGCAATCCTTAACATCACAGTTTTTGCATTACTACTGAGATGATCGGGAACGCTCCAAGCAAATAAACCGTCATTGGTGACAACACCATCGTTTGGCGTCCCTTCTGATTCCGCTATGTTGTATGTATCTCCTGTCGTGCCCCAGTTGCCATCTATATCATACGTAATTTTTACATTCGCCATTGTTGAAGCCGCCGTCCATGTTATGTTTTCCGTGTCCCCTACCGTCCAAACCTCACCGCCGTTCGGGCTCAGAACGCGGATGGCAGGCATCGTAACGACCTGCCAGGCAACATTTGCGGCCCCTGCTGTATTGCGGTATATGCTCAGTGACGAATTACCCCCATTCCTCCACAATTCAACGCCAACCTCCGCTACGTCATGTGTTCCTGCTGAGGAAACCGAATAAATCGTAAAAGATTCGCTTTCCTTGACAGGTGTCGTAAGATTCACCGTGTCAGTTGTGCTGCTTATGGCTGTCCTATTGCGTTGTACCGAAGCGCCATCGGGCATTTTGACGAGATACCAATACCCTGTTGTTGTTCCGGTTGTAGCCGCGCGCGTAAGCGTTAATGTTGTCGAGTTGGTAACCACTGCATCCACAAAATAGGTGTTCGTGCTGCTCCCGGTCGCAGTGACCACGGCAAAACATTGCGTAATAGGGTTACAATCTATGGTTGGGGTTGCTGTAGCCCCGCTGGTTATTGAAAATGCGGCATGTTGCACAGTAACGTTGGTGGAATCGTCAAATGTAACGACTTGCCATTCCGCCACCAAAGAACCGGCCGTATCTACTCTTGTAACCGTAATGTGAGTCCACTGGCCTGTTGACCCCGGATCAGTGAGGATTGCGCTCACATTGGAACCATTAATACTGACATTCTGCCCTCCCATCAAGCGGGAAACCAGGGAAAAAGATTTGTCTTTATCCACGGGAGTAACTAAGCCTACCGCTACTGTACTGCCCCCGGCAAGAAGTGATGCCGCCCCTTTTTGAACCGTCAGCCCTTGTCCAAAATCGACAGCCTGCCACCATAAATTACCCGCGCCGGCCTTACCGGTTCCTTTAAAAAACAGGATTGATGTCGGGTCCAGATGCCTTACGGATACGATCCTTTGCTCACCGCCGCCTGCGCTAAAAGCCCCTCCGCCGATGACAAAAGTGGTATCCATGTTCGTGGCAACCGGGATCGTGGCAACAGCGCTGGAATCTCCAGTCGCAATTGATAAGGGATAATCTCCTGCCGTATGGTCAATATATTGAACGCGCCTCACCTGTTCAATGAGGGCATCTGCCTCGGAGGTGTCGGTCACGCTTTCAATGGCCTCTTTAGCCATCTGAAGAGGTCCACGGATTGATTCAGGAAGGAAACGCGGCACCGGCGGTAACGGAGCGCCTAAGACTACCAAGGAGATGATAAGGCAATGGATCAGGGCTTTAGCGAAGATCCGCCAAGCGACCGGCCCCTTTTCGCCTTTCACATAATCTCTCATGTAGTCGTGGTGTTCCATTATTTGACCTTTGTATTGCTCTGCCCTGAAGACATCGTCCCTCCGCGCTCATCAATACTTCTTAGGAGATAAACCAATACTGCCTCGCGCTTAAAATCGCGCTTTCTCCCATCGGGATCTTCTTTAAAAGTTTCTGAATATTCAACCTCAATCTCATCCCCGACCTTAAGATCCGCCAATGAATGAAGGCGCCTTAAAGCCGTCATTTCACTCACGGGTATAAGAATAACTTCAGAATGGCCGCCTTTATGGTAATATTCAACCGCCACCACATCATCCCTGATCCAGGACACAAGGCCGGAAACTTCCTTGGTCTCTTTAAATCCGTCATCTTTACTGTTCCGTTCTTTTTTCTTGATTTTATTGTCCATTTCAAGATTCAAGGCATTATCAAGATCAGGATCCTGGGTTATGGCCGCATTCTTTTTCGTTGAAGCAGCCTCACAAAATAAAGGAAAAGATATCCCAACAACGAGAATAACGACGATGATACCCGTCAAATAACGAGAAGGTGTTTTATTCATGTTCAGCCTCCATGTCCTATGAACATTCTGATTCTCCGGTTTTATTTCCACTGTTACTAAGGCCGGAAACCCATATATAAGGGAAGAGAGCCTTTGCCTAAACCATAGAACCATGCGTTTCGATAAACCGGACTTATTGTAATACATAATCCGCACCTCCAATGTTTGCAATGCGCCTCAGGCTGACAAAAATAAAATCCCGGTTCTCACCTTGAACCGGGCGTTCGCGGACAATCCCCTTCACTTTTTTGCCCGTCCATAACCCCTCCATTTGGATATTCGTTCCGTCTGAACCGGTTTTAGCCGCCTTCCAAACCATTCTACCGTCCCCTTTGGGAACCATCGTATAGTCAAAACCCGGAAAGCCCCTTTCATCCAAACTCTTAATAGTGACCTGATTATCCTTAAAATAAATCACATCTGTCGTTCCACTCTGTATCTTGGTATCTTTCAAGGGCGTAATACGGATTTCCCATGCGGCTCCATTTAATTCATCCGTATCTTCCAATTTCGCCAATTCATCTTGGAGGGAATCGAGACGCTTCGTGAGGTCTTCCCTGGCCATTTTCAGATTAAAGACATGAGTACTAAGATCCTCCCGGGCCGCTTCAAAACTACCGGCTGTATCATTGAGCGCTTCCTGGAGGGTCGATTGATTATTATAGAAATTGAAGGCGACCACACCAAAAAATATAATGACCAATCCGCCAGCAACGGCAAAAGCCGGGTTGGTCTTGCGCACGATCCTGGATTCTTCTTCCTCAATAATATGATGCTGGATTTCACGCTCCATTTTCGCACTGAAATTTTTTGACCCAACAAATGCCTTGCGGTGCAGAAGCTTACGGACCAATTGGGCTTCCTCATGATCAGCTGAATGGACATATGCTTCATAGGATTGTCTCTTATCGTTATCTGTTTCCTTTTCGATAAAAAGATCTAAAATTTCCTTGATCTCATCATTCATACCAAGCATCTCTGAAACCGGATTGGGCTGTGCGCCCCCATAAACATAGGAAGAAAGGCTGCTGTATTGATGTTGAAATGGTTCATCAACAACCCCTGCATCTTTTGCAAGGAGGTGAACATAGCGGGACATGCGCAGAAGGTATTCTTCTTTTTCGATAAGGACGGATTTGAAACGGCTTTGGAAGAGGTGCCCTTTTTTGCCGTAACGGCTATTGTAGGCTTTGGTATACCTGGAGTTAAGATCGTGCATAATCTGCGAAATGGTCACGTTGTTCTTTAACTCAATCAAAAGATAAATGCTTTTCGCAAGAAGCGTAAAGGCAAACAGCTTAAAGCCGTATTCCCGCTTATACTCGCTTAGGGTCTTAAGATACGCACTATAATCCTGTGAATCGCCAAATAGATCACGGTCTTCATCCCCCTTCGCCGTAACGAGGTATAAGACATTTTCTACATATATTCTTGGTTCCCTTGGCACTTCCGGCCCCTTTTTCTCGTAGTGCCTGGCACTTTCGCCAAAAATCTAAAAAAATCAGAAGAAAAATTGCTTTTTCCCCGATTTTAGCCCTTGTGCCTGGCACCTTGTTAATGATCAAAAAAAAATCCAGGCATTTTGCCTGGATCATGTGTTATCTATGATTTCGGTAGCCTGCCGTTCCTCTCTAGAAAAGGATGCACAGCTTTGCGCCCTCAGATTGCTCTGCTCGCCACACTGCCTGGCGAGTCCGCCATGAATTATGGCGGAAGTTTGCCTTTTCGAGTCATGATATAAATTGTCTACTACAAGGTTACCCGATAAATTGGCCTTTGTCAAGGGCACTCCCCGCATATTTTTTTACAAAAATTTGACTTCTTCCCAGCTCAATACCTATTGATTTCGGATAGAATCTCAAATCATTTATTCTCAATTCATTAAGATCCTGCCGCATAGCGTGCCGGTTAATCGACGTTTTCGGTATCCGTAGAAATAAGGCTTTTTCCAACTACTGGCGGTAACACTGTTTCATCAGCCTTTGGGGCATTCGGATCTTCCTTGCGTTTAAGCGTGCCGCTTGAAAGGTTGCCCTTAAAATACTTTGTTTCATTTTCTCCTTCTTTTTCATATTGGATGTGAAGCGAGCCGTTAATGACTTCCCCAACGACTCTCCCCTTCCAAAAGGATGTTTCTTTATCCTTGATCTGCATTGTCCCGAAATTGGTCACATCTTCTTTGCTGACCGTCAGGGAATAATTCGTTGGTTGATGCCCCTCCTTCTCGTACAATTTAGATACAAACTGCTTGTTCTTAAACATCAACGTGTCTTCTTCGGTCACTTTTTCCCCTTTTTTGTTAATTGAAGTGACCTCCACAACCCATTCGGTCCCGTCCAGTTCTATCGGCATTAACCTGGGCTCTTCAGCCTCTTCCGCCAAATTAGCCTCACCGGCCTGGACAGTGTCTTCAGCCGCTAAGGCCGGCTGGACAGGAAAACCTGCTGTTAACAAAAAACAGCCAATGATTATTCCGGTTAATAAAACAATCTTTTTCATCTTTTCCTCCTCCTTGTTATTATCTTTTTTTAATTTTAACCCTAAATATTGAACCCAACAGCACGCCGGTTGTTTCTCTTATTATCTTATTGTTTCTTAAACGAGATCCCCAATGAGAACCGCTGGGATTCTTTCCCGAAATCTTTCGGGAAAGGCGGAAACGGCAGCGCGTCCTGAAAACACTTCGTTAAAAGGGCCTTTAATCCCTGGTCCCGGGTCCCGAAAAACTCGGGGCCTTCCTTCGGCTGACCGTTTGCGAAAAGTTCAAAGTCAATCTTGATGACCCCCTCTTTCCCCTCATAATCCGAGAAATCAAATTCCTTAAACTTATTTAAAATCGCCTCTCTAATAAGCGCATAATATTCTTCGGTTGAGGTCTTTTGGCTATCGTACCATGCTTTATTTTCCGAAGCAAGCGCTTGGCGATCAATTTTATCGGCATTTTTAAGTCCCGTTGAAGAAGACAGCGGGAGCATGTCCTTGAACGTTTCGAGGTCCTCTTTCAGGTCAATGATTTCTTCATTCAAGGCGACGATCATGCGGCTCTTTTCCTCAAGGCCGGAGGCAAGCTCAAACTTCTCTTTGCTCAACAGCCGTATCAAGGTCTGGTTATCCTCAAGCTCAAGCTGCATTTCCTTAATTGTCTTGCCATGGTCGTCTTTGATCAAGCCGAGCTTGTTATCCAGCGTCGCGGCTTTATTCTCTAGATCCTCCTTCTGAAGCTTGAGCCTCTGAATGTAATTTTCCTCTGTTTTCGCCAATTTTGTTTTCCACCGGTCCTCCAGTTCCTGCCGTTCCTGGGCTGCCTTTTCGTTCACGATTTTCAACTGCGATGATAACTCCTCTATCTTCGCCTCCAAAGATTGCTTGGACAGCCGCGCTTTCTCTGATTGGGTCAGCTCAGACATCTTTGTCTCTTTTTCTAATTCGCCGACCCGGGCCCTCAGGCCCGCCAGTTCCCGTTCGCGCTGTTCCAGGTCAAATGCCAATTCGGCATTCTTGGCCTCCAAAGAATCCGCCAAATCCTGCTGTGTCCTGGTTTTCTCGGCCAAATCTTTCACTTGATCCATACTTCCTTCTTTGACCCCCGATAACTGGTCTTGATATTTCCGTTCAAGAAGGGCCATTTCAGCGGCAAGTTCTTCCTCTTTTAAAGCAAGGTCCAGTTTATACTGATCCCTTAAAGTATTGATTTCCCGCGTTAAATCATTAACCGTTATCTGCAATTTCTCCTTGTCAGCGACAAATTGCTTTTCCAGTTCCTGCCTCTGCGCCATGAGCTCCCGCTGCCGTTTCTCTTCAAAAGCCGTCAACTTGGCCTGCCATTTTTCTTCAGTCCCCAGCAAGTCTTGCTGCGAACGGTTTTCCAGTAAACTCAACTTGTAATCTTTTTGTTCAACATCATTTTCCAGCTCCCGGATACGGTTGTTGCTGCTGTCGCGCAATTCATTGAACTGGCGCGTCAGGTCAATCACCGTCTCACGCAGCTCTTTTTTCTCATCGAGAAAATCCTGGGAGTTCGCGCGTTTTTGTTTTTCCAGCTCTCCCTGATGTTCCTTCTCAAGGAGCGCCAATTTATCCGCCCATTGTTTATCGACCTGCATCAGCCGTTCCTGGTATTCGGCTTCTTTTACCGTAAGCTGATACTGCTGCGCCGCTAACTCAGCCTCCAGATCCCTGACTTGACTGTCACTGCCGTCTTTGAGCATTTTTAAACGGTTATTTAAACTGACGATCGTTTCCTGGACCTCTTTTTTGCCGCTAAAAGTGCGTTCTTCCAGAGCGTTCAGTTCATCAGCCTTTTGCTTCTGATACTCAGCTTCGCGCACGGCCCATTTCGTATTCCACTGAGCCTCACTGGCGGCCATTTTGGCCTGCCATTGTCCTTCACTTGAACGAAGGTCATCTTCGGCCTTGCGTTGCAGAAATTCGATTTTCTTCTCATGATCATCTTTCAAAAAGGCCAATTCGGAATTCAGTTTCTTGACCTCCGCTTCCAAGGTATTTTTGGCAAGTTCTATGCGCTCGCCCTGTGATGAATCCTGGCTTAATTGGAGCTGAAGGGCCGATTTCTCTTTTTCCAAGTCCGCGACAACACGCCGCTCGATTTGCAGTTCGTTCTTCAATAGATCTAACTGCTGCTCGCTGCTTCCTTTTATTTCCTGTATCTGGTCTTTCAACCTGGCAACTTCCTGGAGGCCTTCCGTATTCATATTATTTTCGTAATCTTTTTTAACCGCATCCATCTCATTCCGTAACCTGGCTATCTCACCGTCTTTTTTGTTTAGGTCTGCTTTGATTTGCGAGTTTTCTTTTTCCAGCATGCCGGCTGAATCGCTTTTGTCCTTCAAGTCTTTCTGCAGTTGGTCGATGACGCCGCTGCTGTCATCTTTTAACAAACTCAGCTGACGATTCAACTGAGTTATTTGGGCCTGCAGGCCAACTTCCTGTTCTTTAAGCCCCTTTTGGTAACTTTCTTCCGCAACGGCAAACTTGTCCTTCCATTCGCGGTCGAGCTCAACAAATTTCGCTTTCCATTCCTCTTCCGGGTTCTTTTTAATCCGCTTAATCTCCCTGTCCTTCTCATTCAGCTTTGCCTTCCATTCATTCTCGGCCATTGCCAACTCTTGCTTTGCCGCATCCTTGATTGACTGAATTTCCTTATTCAGAGACTTAATGTCAGTTTCTAACGGCCTTTTTGCCAATTTAATATCATTGGCGCGCGAATCCTCAAGCGATTTTAATTCACTCCTTAGTCCGGCGATTTCGTCATTTTTTGCCCCCTCAACGCCCGAAAGCCTTTGCTTCCAGGAATTTTCATTCTCCCTCAATTTGGCCTGCCATTCATCATCTTTGGCCGCTAATTTATCCTCCCACTGCCCTTCGGCGACTTTCAATTCTTTCTTCGCTTCATCCCATAATGAATTCAGCTCGCTATTGAGGGTCTTGATCTTCTCTTCCAACGGCTGTTTCGCGATCCTTACCTGGTCAGCATATGAGGTCTTTGCGGCTTTTAACTCTTCGGTCAACTGGGATAAATTGCCTTCAAGTACGGTGACTTTCGCACTCTTTCCTTCCAGAGAGGATGTTAATTCGGAAGCCTTTTTCTCAAGCGAACTCACTAACTGCCGCCGTTCCTCCAACTGGGCGCGCAATTCATCAATTGTTTTGTCCGCATTGCCTTTTACCAGGTTAAGCTGTTCGCTTATACTGACAATCCTTTCTTCAGCATTCCGTTTTTGCTCATCCAGCTGCTTTTGAAAACTCTCCTTCTGCGCGGCCAATTCCATCTGGAAGCGCTGTTCAGAGACAGATAATTTTTCCCTGGAAGCATCTTCAGCCAATGTAAGTTCCTTTTCATGATTTCCCTTCAAAGACGCCATCATGGCTTCCAGTTTGCTATAACGTTCGTCCGCCACTTGCTGTTGCTTCTTCAATTCATCATTTAGGGACATGTCATATTGCTCTTTCATATCTGCTAACTTCGCCTGCCATTGCTGGGCGTCAACGTTCAACTTCTCCCCCCATTGCGCCTGAAGGGCGGCCATCTCCTGTTCATGCTCAGCCTTCAATGATTCTATTGTCTTTCCCAACGCGTC
>JAFGFL010000055.1 GCA_016931055.1 Candidatus Omnitrophota bacterium
AGAAGTCTTGCGGAAAATAATCAAGAAGGCAATACGGCCGGCTTCCCGGCGGCCTGCCCGAAAGGGCCCTGGAATAATTCTCGATCCCCTGGCAGTACCCTATCTCCTTCAGCATTTCCATGTCGTAATGAGTCCGAGATTCGAGCCTCTGCGCCTCGGCAAGTTTGCCTTTATCTTTCAGTTTAACCAATTGTCCCTGCAGCTCATGTTCAATAAGCTCAATGGCTTCTTCGATGCGCGGCGGTGAAATAATGAAATGCTTCGCCGGATAGATTGCCGTTTTTCCGATTTCCGCAATTCTGCTGCCGGCAACCGGATCGATTTGGCTAATCCTTTCGATCTCATCCCCGAAGAACTCAACGCGAACGGCATCCTGCCTGTACGCGGGATATATTTCAATCACGTCCCCGCGGACACGGACCTTGCCTCTTGAAAATTCATAGTCGTTACGTTCGTATTGGATATCAATCAGTCTAGCCAATACTTCATCCCTGTCGATCGGCTGCCCTTTTTCCAGACAGAGCAGGCAATCCTTATATTCGTCCGGAGATCCGAGATTATAAATGCAGGATACACTTGCAACAATGATCACATCCCGGCGGGACATTAACGAAGTCGTCGCCGAAAGACGCAAACGGTCCAGACGGTCATTAATGGAGGCATCTTTTTCGATATAAACATCGGTCGAAGGGATATAAGCTTCCGGCTGATAATAATCGTAATAGCTGACAAAATATTCGACAGCATTGTGGGGAAAGAAATCTTTGAATTCACTGTACAGCTGGGCAGCCAATGTCTTATTGTGGGAAATGACCAATGCCGGACGGTTAATCTTTTCGATCAAATTGGCGAGAGTGAACGTCTTTCCGCTTCCCGTAACCCCCAACAGGACTTGGGATTTCTCCTTTCGCGCCATCCCCTCAACCAGCTGGTCAACAGCATCAATTTGCTCCGTGATAGGCTTGAAATTGGCTTTAAGAACAAACTTATCCATAAATTAATCCGCGCACCATAAACAGAAAAGAACGCGAGACCATCATATGCTGATTTTACGAACTCAAATCCTCTTCGATCTTTTTAAAAATGCGATCAACAGCCCGGTCATTTTTATAGCTATAAAAATTCTTAAAGACAACGTTCGTCAATATCAAATAACGGATTTCGATTTCCGTTTCATTATCCGCTATTTCGTGAACATACACGTTTAGCTTGGAATATCTTGTCCCGATGAAGAAAGAAGTTTGGCGGACATCAGAAAAAATCAAGGTCTGTTTAAGGCCGCTTTTTAAGTCTCTTTCCCGTTCGAACAGGGCTGGTTCAGACTCGCTTTCAACCGTCCAACCGGTTTCCTCGAACGTTTTCATGACAGCCTCCCGGGCCCTAACAAAGTGGGTATAAAATGACTTTTTGTAAGGATTTTTGTCTCGAATATAATTGGGAATGTTAATACTAGCGCATCCGATCAAACTTAAAAGAAGAGATACCGATAACAATTTCTTCATGATCACATTTCCTTTAACAAATTTTTCCATGTTTGTAAGGCCTCTTTTTGTTCCGTTGTGATTTCTCATGAATTTCCTGCTCAATATCTATATCCAATCCGCCGCATAAATCCAAAAGCCGGATAAACGTATCCGCTAACTCTTCCCTAAAATGAGCGTCCTCTTGATGCCGGTAGGCTTCCATGGCTTCCGCCAATTCCGTCACAATCAACATAAGGGCTTCTCCTATGTTGCGCTTTTCATCCCAAAAGCCCTTTTCGACGGCAATGCTGTGGCACCATTGGGCCAATTCATTAAGCGACTTTCCTTTCATTTCAGTCTCTTGCACAAGAACCTCCTTTAATGTTTCATAATGAATTCTGCCATATCTTTTGGCAGATCCGACTGAACGCTAACCCGTCTTTGGAAGACAGGATGGGCCCACTCCAATGAGGCAGCGTGAAGAGCCGTGCGCCGGAATTTTAACGCATAATCCCGGGCATAGGCAAATTTCCTGTCTCCCAGAAGCGGATGTCCCGCCTGGCTAAAATGAATGCGTATTTGATTCTTCCGCCCGGTAACTGGCCAAACTTCGACAACAGTGAATTCCTTCCTCGTTTCAAGGACTTTATATCTCGTAATGGCCTGAATACCTCTTTGCCTGTCCCCCATTCTTTTATGGACATCCTTTTTGATAGGGTTTCGGAACTCACCCGTCTTTTCAAACAATTTTCCATGAACAAAAGCGATATATCTTTTTGTAACGGCTCTTTTTTTAAAAAGGCCCATCATGAGCGACTGGGAACGTTTGCCCTTAGCAAAAATGACCACTCCGGAAGTTTCCTTGTCGATGCGATGACAAGGATGCAACTTCCAGCCCTCTCCCTCTCGCGAATATTGTTGATTAACAATATGGACTAACGTCCTTTGCTTAATCTGTGCTGTCGGAATGACTAAAAGGCCCGCCGGCTTATCAAAAACAACATAATGCTCATCCTCATACAAAACCGGGATTGGTTGTCTAAAGACATTCGTACTTAACGGCAAGGCATTGTGGGAACTTTTATCCAAGGACGAAGGTTTCAACCTAGACAGACTCGGAATCTTCCGCTTCGTCTTCATCATTATTTCGCGAAGCTATGAGGGCTGTCAAATAATTTAATTTGCGAATCAAAATAATGGGAAAAACAATAATCCAGATTTGAAATGCTAAAGCAAGCAATGCCTGCAAGGGCGAGACACTGATACTGATGGAATTTTCCATTTCACACGTTCCTTCGGGCAACCATTAACATAGCTTAAACTGTTTCCTTCTTACTCAAATAGGTATCCACATAATCCGTTACAGATTCGGCATCCCTTTTCTTAATATCACTAAAAAATATCGCAATATGATATTTCCCATCATCGGCTGCGGGTTCCGTCCGAACAATAACCCCTTCACAAGAAATTTTCTTTGTAACAGTCTTCCCGGCTTTCGAAAAAGAAAGCAGGAGATGGACCATCAATTTTGTCATCGGCTCGATATACTGATTCACACAGCAGTAAGCGCCTGACCGGCTGATATTTTTTGTCTCTGTAACAATATCTCCGCCTTCCTGGGAAATCTTTACAGGAATATTATTCTCTAACCTTGGATCCTTTCTTCGTTCCTGGACCATTCCTGGAGAAATCATATTGTCTCCCGTCATTTCACTCCCGCCTTTCCGTATATGAAACTACAGGACAAGCGGGATAAGATCCGCCCATATCGAGATCTCGCCCGCCTCGGCTTTCGTACTCCTTTGTTGTGCAATGGAGTGCGTAATGTTTTCTTCACAATAATAAGGGAAAACATGCGGCCTAAGCGAGGCCAGATACCCATCCGACTTTCCGATTGGGTGCGGACTCGCACCCCACCGCTTCATAGATTGGGTGCGGCCTTATTCACTGCCTTCCGCGCCTTTATCCGCTAATGCTGCTATTTTTTTCTGAAAACAATTTTTATTGCAATAATAAGCGCCATTGCGATAGTATCGTCTGGCCCTTGAAATGGGCTTCTTGCATCCCGCGCAATTTTTTGTTGCCTCTGTTATTTCATTTTGATCTGCCATAATCCTTTGTTACTCCTTTCAGAACTATTCAATGGATACTGCGGTTTATTCCTGGCGTGATAGAAAACTGCGGATTTTTCTTTGGGAATCCGTTATGGAATCCGTTTCAACAAATTCCAAACCAGCTTGATAACGGTCGCTAAACCGGTTTTTCTCCACCCAAGCCACACGGCAAGGGCATTCCACCACACTTTCATCTGCCAGCTGTATGAATAAGGTCAATTCCGTATTCAAAGGAACAAAATCACTTAAGTGAAGCCGAACACCCCGTTCACTTAGATCACAAGAAAGGGAACCGCCAGATTGACCGGGATCTTTGAACTGTAACCGGACAGGCTGGGCACGATGAAACCGATGAAAACTCCGTTTTTCATCCACAGTGTATTCGGCCATAATGAAAGCCTCCTTTACATTAAACTGGCTTATTCCTTGACGGCTAATTCCTTAACTTCTCGTGTGCATTATACCATAATCTATTTGGGTAACAATCATTTTTTTGGGAAGCAGAAAGCCAAATCATCAGGTTTGTTAATATTAGTACTATGATGTAATAACCAAGGACTTTCTTAAGAAAATACGGGAAATTGTTGATTTCAAAGACTTCCTCCTAGCTCAGAGAACAATGATAGACCAAACCCCTATAACATGCTATAATTCCGAACATGTATAAAAAGTTTTATAACCTTAGAGAAAATCCCTTTAATATGACTGCGGACCCTGATTTCTACTTTTCCAGCCTGCATCATAAAGAGGCCTTTTCTCATCTAGTTTATGGCATCCATCAGAGAAAAGGCATCTTGGTCGTTACGGGGGAAATCGGGACCGGGAAAACCACCCTCTGCCGGACCCTTCTGAACCATTTAGGCGAAGATACCAAAACGGCGCTTATCCTGAATCCCAACTTTTCCGAGATCCAGCTTTTAAAACTGATCATCAGAGATCTCGGGATCCCCGGGAACTTCAAGAACAGACTCGAGTTAATTGAAGCCCTGAACATTTTCCTCCTTGAAGAGACCAGCCGCGGGAATAATGTTGTGCTCATCATAGACGAAGCGCAAAACCTGACCATTAAGCAACTTGAGCACATCCGTTTGCTTTCGAATATTGAAACCGAAAAGGAAAAACTGCTTCAGATCATCTTGGTCGGCCAGCCGGAACTCTGCGATAAACTGAAACTCAAGGAATTACGTCAACTCAACCAAAGAGTGGCTGTCCGTTATCATATACTCCCCTTGGAACATCACGAAATATCCGCCTATATCGAACACCGTTTAAAGATCGCCAATGCATCCAGGGACATGAACCATCAATTATTCTTCACGGACGAAGCCATCGATATCATTTTCAAGAATTCCGGTGGGACGCCCAGAATGGTCAATATCCTTTGCGACAGGGCTCTATTGGCGGGATACATCTCAGAAACAAACAAGATTGACGAACATATCATCCACAAATGTATACAGGAGGTTGTGCATAGATGAGCATCATCAACGACGCCCTAAAAAAAGCCCAATTAAGTTTTAAAAAGACCACCCCGGCCCCGGCCCAAGAAAAAAAGCAGGAAAAACCGGACAGTCTAACTCCTTCGAATATTTACGAAAAGTTGTATCAGAAACGTCTCGATCAGCAAAATCCCTCCGTAGCGGGCAAAGTCCAGAAGGAAAAATCAACGGACAAGAAAACACCGCCTTTGCGGTCAGCCAAAAGATGGTTTAAGGTCTCCGCAACGGTCGTGATATTCCTTTTGCTGATTTCAGGTGGCTTGTTTTTTGCCGCACGTTTAGAGCCGGTTCAGGAATTTCTTCAATCCCTGAACAAAGACCGCAATTCGTCACGGGATCATATTGCCAGATATATTCCCAAAAAACGGGTCTATAAACCAGGGGAATTGGTCCTCAACGGGACGTCTCTTATTGATGGAAAAAGAGTCGCTTTGATCAATGACGAGATCTACGAAGTCGGCGAGGTCGTTGATGGCAAGAAAATCACCAGCATCAACTTAAACCAAATCGAACTCAGCGATAACGAAAAGATCATTACCCTCAAAGTCCATTAAACTTTGACACCCGCCTTAAACCCTTGACCTGTCTTGGGGAAATTACTGGTAAGCTTTTATAGCGCTTTGAATGACATTAAGAGGGATGTTTTCATACACCTTGACCTTCCCTATTTGCGTCATTAAAACAAACCGGTTTTTGCCAGCGAAAAATTTCTTATCGTGGTTCATGATACGGAGGATATCGGATACCTTAACACCCTTGATGCGTTGAGGCAGTGCCATGCGCGTGAGCGCCTCATCAAGAGTGGAAACATCTTCTCTGCCACATAATCTTTTTTGATAAGAGATGCGGGCAGCGACGCGCATCCCCAAAGCAATAGCTTCTCCATGATGATATTGGTTATATCGTCCCGCCGCTTCAATAGCGTGCCCAATGGTATGGCCAAAATTCAGTATCGTACGGATGCCCTTTGTCTCCCGTTCGTCCGCGACAACCACATCTCTTTTGATGCAACTGGACCGCTCAACGACATAAACCAAGCTTTTGGGATCAAGGGCCATGAGGCTGTCAGAGTTTTCTGAGACATATTTAAAGAATTTTGCATCCGCAATGACCCCGTATTTCACGACTTCGGCCAGACCATTGCGTATTTGTCTTTTCGTGAGTGTCGGTAATAGCGCGACATCACTAAAGACAAGCCGCGGCTGATAAAAGGCCCCCATCAAATTCTTCCCGATAGCAAGATCGACAGCGACCTTTCCTCCGATAGAGGAATCCACTTGGGCCAAAAAGGTTGTCGGCACCTGGACATAAGGAATGCCCCTTTTGTAAGCAGAAGCGACATAACCCGCGAGGTCCCCGATCACCCCGCCGCCAAAAGCAATAATAAAAATCTTTTTTAACCGGTCGTAACGCGCGATTTCTTCGATTAACCGGAAAACGCTCTGTGCCGATTTCGAACGTTCCCCTGCGGGCACTTGAAGGACCTTGACGGAAAACCCGTTCTCTTTTAGAGAAGTGAGCAGGGCTTTTCCATGATGCTTCAGAATTACGGGATTAGTGATGATCACCGCATCCTCGCCGATCTTCAAACCCTTTAGTTTGGCGCCTAATTTCGAAAGGATATGGTCCCCTATAACAATATCATAGGCATTCACCTTTAAAGGAACAGGTATGATCCTCATGAAAATCGAACCCCCAATAACTGGCCTAAAAAACTGATAATAGGAAAAAGGATATGCTCAAACAAGCCAACATATAGTAATAATATTACGATTAATAATCCATAACGTTCCAGCCGGCTATACGACAGAAAGTAACGGTTTGGCAATAATCCCATTACTAAACGCGATCCGTCTAACGGCGGGATTGGGATCAAATTAAAGACCGCCAACAATAAGTTTATAAATACAGCGAATTCAAGAATTTCGGTAAGACTGCGCTCGGTATTAAGTCTTAATAACAGGCTGAAAATTACCGCCAAACCGATATTCATTGCCGGGCCAGCCAAGCCGACCCATATCATATCTCTTTTGGGATTGCGAAGCCGCGAAAAACTGACGGGAACGGGCTTGGCCCATCCAAACACAAATGTATTTAACCCCAGGAAACGCAAGGTCAAAAGGATACCCGGCAATAGTAAGGTCCCAAAAGGGTCCACATGTTTAAATGGATTTAGTGTCAATCTTCCGGCTTGTTTTGCGGTCGGATCACCCAATTGGTAGGCAATCCAGCCATGGGCGCACTCATGTAATATGATGGCGAAGAATAAAACGACAATAATAGCGGCAATATCAATAATCACGGAAACCTGCTGGCAAAGTGTCTCTTATAACATCAATCTGACGGTTGAGGCTTGGATGACCGGATAGGCGAATTTGGACCGGAGTTTTTTATTGACGATTCCTTCTACAAATACTTTTTGATGTATAAACCTGCCTAAGATATGATTGACGCCTTGTATGTAACAAACCGGCCTGCCTCTCTCAACAATCTTATAATAGATTCCAATGGTTTCCCCAACATCATATTTCTCAACATATCCAACGGCAGAAAAAGTCTCTATTTCTTCAGTTTCGACATCTTCTTCATCTAACCGCCCTTCATCAGGCTCAAGGGATTCTTCTTCGAAGGAAGGAGGCGCATATACCCGCGCTTGATACTCCTCAACATCAACGGACTTGAACTTCAAGTATTGCTCAGCAACCCATCCATAGCTTTTGGCAACCGGCACAATACGATACCATTCCTCCAATTCCTCTTTGATGAAGATCTGTTCCCCTTTTTCCAGCTGTCCCACGACCGTATTATGCGTTCCAGCACCGGCCCGGATATTCACCCGGTCCGCGACAATCCCGCCGGCACTCTGCCCTAAATACTGAATATACGTTTTGCTGACATAACTCCTGGCCGTAGGGGGCAATTGAATTTTGTACCAGCTGTACTCTTTACCAACAACGACGACTTCATCACCCGTATCCAGTTGGCATAAACGTTCAAAATTAGCGCTTTGTCCCGCGCGGACATTGACCTGATCGGCTGTTATCTCACCTAAAAAAGGGAAGATTTCCTGCTCCCCGTAGACAAGATGCTGATGCCCCAGGCCAATAGTCACGCTTAAGCACAAAAGAAAGAATTGAGGGATAACACGTGGAGTCATATTCCAGGGAAAATATAACTTAAGAGTATTCTAAAGTGAGATGAACACAGGGAGCTATTTCGTTTCAGGTGCAGCGGCTTCGACAGCTTCGCCTTCTTTTGCTTCTTCTTCCTTCTTCTCTTTCTTGGCCGCTTTGATCTTCACAATTTTGGTTTTCGGCAACCCGGTAACCGGATGCTCATCATACCAAAGGTCCTTTTTCATCAAGTCTTTGATACGCTCAATACGCGTCAGGACCGTCCTCTGCTGAGCTCCGGCACTATCCACTTTTAACGACGAGTGTAACGACATCTTACAGTCTCCTGACTAAGCAATCATTATATCGTTTCTTCAATTTGCTGGAAAATCTTTTCGCCTCATCCATCTGCCCGAATTTCCCGACACAGACTATGGAATAATTTCCTTTAGGCACAACAAACGTATCCTCATGACCTACGCCGCGTAAACGGTCAGCTTCCCGCTTTGCGCTCTTCTCGAGTTTAAATGACGCAACCTGGATAGTGAACAGTTTTTCCTGCTCTTGTGTCTTTTCAATCGGTGGCTTAATGCCCGGTTCCTTTTCTTCACGGATAACCTCCGGAAGATTAACGGGAAGGATGACCCGCTGACCTTCTTTGACTTTCTCTTTTACATCTGCGGGTTGTTGGATAACATGCTCTTCGGCCGCCTGGGCAACATTACCTTCCTCATTCACGGCAGCCAATAACGCGATTTTCTTCCCCCTTTCAACCCCAAAAGAGAAAAAAAGAACCAAGACCATAAGGAAAATAATACATAGCACGATACTGTTTTCCAGCGAAAGTGTCAAGTCTTTTGTTAGGCGGGACGGTTTAAACGCATCCTGGCTAATTTTTGCAGGCTTTGGAAAAAGTTCAAACTGAGATTGGCCCATACGAGTAATATTCATATTAGGCATTATAAGAGGATTACTCTCCTAAGCTCAAGTACTTTCTGAACTTTTTTTGCCTGGAAAGTTCTATGAAGGCACTGACAACTTTTGGGTCAAATTGCGTAGCGCTGTTCCGTTTGAGCTCTTCGATAGCCTCTTTAATGGATAGACGGCTCTTATAAGGCCGTTCGATGGTCATGGCTTCAAAGGCATCCACGACGGAGAGAATGCGGGCTCCGATAGGAATCTGCTCCTTTTTGAGCCCGGAAGGGTAACCCGACCCGTCATAATGTTCGTGATGGTAAAGAATAATCGGCAATACGGGTCTTAGGAATTCGACAGGACGGATCAGTTCTGCGCTTTTCGCCGGCTGGTTCCGTATGATCTTAAACTCTTCAGGTGTTAATTGGCTTGTCTTGGCCAAAATATTATACGGCACATCGATGGCCCCGGCACCTCGCAAGATGCTCGCATAATACAGATTGTCAATAGCCTCATCATCAACGCTGAGTTTCCTCCCCAAGCATTCAACTATTTTAAAAAACACCGGGGTATGCGCCGTGGCTGAAGAATGCCCGTGGCGCTCCAGCATTTTCCCGATAAACTCGATGCTTCCTAAAATGACCTTTTGCTGAGCCTCATTCAATTGAAGATTCTTGATCGCCGTGACCGACTGCTCGGCGACAACAGAAAGGATTTCCTTATCAGCATCGGTGAAGGGCGGCTCACCTTTCTTGCGCCGGATAAAAACCGCCCCCACATTATTATCCGCCACAAGAGGCAACCCGACCAAATGGTCTTCAAAAATCGCATATCCTTCCGTCACCTTCCGTTCCTCTTTGGTCCCATGTTTTGCGATATCTTTTTTCTTCTCCAGAAGGATATTAATCTTGTTATTGAACATCGCGATGAGATCAACCTTTTTCGTTTCCGGGTCGATAATGTACATCGTGGATGAACTCGCGCGGATAAACTGGCACAATAAGCGCGTTAACCGTAATGAGAGCTCCCTCACATTATAGGTCGAATTCACCAGACGGTAAACCATGTGAACCGCCGATAAGACCATCTTATACTTTTTCGTTGGGGTCAAATAACCTCTTATGCTCATCGATAGCGAACCTGTCTGTCATGGACGCGATATAGTCGCAAATAATCTTATATTTTTCGGTTTTTGTTCTTCGCCGGTCTGGCCGGTAAATCTTCTCGGGCAACTGTTCCGGCGTTTTCATATAGACATTAAACAGATCGTGGATAATCCTTTTGGCTTTATCGGTCATACGGACAACACGGTAATTCTTATAAAATTTCTTCTCGAGAACCTTCTGAAGGGCCTTACGCTCGTTTTCCATGGAAGGGCTAAAGCCCAGAATGCTGCGGTTAGGGTTTTTATACGTATATTGTTTAACCTCTTTGAAAGAGCGGAAAGTCAGTTCCTTAAGCTTCCTGTTGGAAAAAGACAGGAGGTCCTTCATCTGCATATCGATGAGAGCTTTAACGATCTGATATTTGAATATTTCCTTATCCTTAATTTCCCATGCCGAACCAACCATCCGCTCAGCCCGGTTCCAGAGCGCGCTTGATTTCAGATCGTCCCCCGTAATGCATCCCGACGTTATTCCGTCATCGATATCATGCGACAAATACGCCAGAGAATCGGCGATGTCGACGACCTTTGCTTCCAAAGTCGGGCCTTCGTCAACAAATTTATTGTAATGGCTATCTCCAGGCTGATCGTACACCGTTGAATGTTTCAAGATCCCGACCAAAACCTCTTTCGTCAGATTCAGGCCATCGAAATCCGGGTAGCGCTTTTCAAGCCCTGCCACAATGTCAAAGCTCCGTTGGTTATGGTTGAATTTTAATCTCGGTCTGGCAGAGGCCATAAGATGGTTTAAAGCATTCTCTCCCGCATGGCCGAATGGCGGATGCCCTAAATCATGCGCTAAGGCGATGGCTTCAATAAGGTCCTCGTTGAGCTGCAGGGTGCGGCCGATCGTTCGGGCAATCTGCGCGACTTCAAGGGTATGCGTCAGCCGTGTCCGGTAATAATCCCCCTCATAGATGACAAAGACCTGTGTCTTATATTCCAATTTCCGGAAAGCCTCGCAATGGACAACGCGGTCACGATCGCGCTGGTAGCACGTGCGGATGTCATGCTGTTCTTCCCTGTATTTCCTTCCGCCGGAATCCTTGCTCCTCATCGCATAAGGGGCCAGGATTTTATCTTCCAGGTTTTCAATGTCTTGTCGAGTCCGCATTTTTTCGCTATTTTTTTAAGGCCTTCGTCGCTTTGAGGAGCTGTCCGTGTAACGCCTTCAGGGACTGGGAAATGACTTTGGTATGGCCGGTAACAGGCATAAAATTGACATCCCCTTGCCACCGCGGGACCAGATGTATATGCACATGCCTTGGGAACCCCGCGCCGGCAATTTTCCCAAGATTAATTCCGATATTATACCCGTCTGCCATCATGGTCTTGTCCAGTAATTTTTTTGCCGCCTCAAGAAGGTCCATTAAGCCTTCCCTTTCCTCTTTCCTCAATCCGCTCAAATCAGAAACATGGCGATTGGGGACAATCAACATATGCCCATTATTGTAGGGATAGATATTCAAAACAGAATACGCGTGCTTGGCCCTGGTGACGACGAAATTCTTTTGATCCTTTTTCTCTCTTTGGATCTTACAAAAAACACATTCGTTGGAATTCTTCCCAATGTTTCTCACATATTTAATGCGCCAAGGAGCCCACAATCTATCCATTTTGATCCTTTATCTTTATGATTTTCCCGGAAACCTTTCCCTTGTTAATCTCGAGGATCCCATAAGAGCAATGAGGTCCCCGTATCTTATCTGTGGGGCTTCCCGGATTGAAATATAAGACGTTATCCATAACCTCATTAAACGATTTATGGGAATGCCCGTAAATCACAACATCGACTTTGTCATTTTTGAATCTGTTCTTCACAAATTCTAGAGACGCGGCAGGAGATCCTTTCCCGTGGCATAACCCAATCTTGACTCCCCCCATCTCAAACACATCGCTCTCGGGGAGCATCCGGCGCAGTTCCAAATCGTCCATGTTGCCGAAGACAGCACGGACTTCATTGATTTTCTTTAGCATTCTTAGGTCTTCCGCCGAACAAAAATCCCCCGCATGAACTATCAGCTCAACATTCTTAAGCTCATCGATCAACTGCTTCGGAAGACTGCGCGAATGAGTGTCAGAGACAACGCCTATTTTCATCGGACAATATATGGTTTATCGAATAGAGATAATAATGTGTTCAATTCCTGTTCATTCCAAATCCAACATCTCTCCTGCAAGGCCTTCAGACGCGTGTTCTCATCCAGGTCCGTCAACGAGATAATAAGGCATTTTTCGGGCCGCGGTTCAATCCGCTTCGCTTCCCGTAGAACCATGTTGACATCGCTTTCTTCAACATGTTCTCTTTTGGAAACAACAAACCATGTCGCGCCTTCTGTTGAAGCCTTGATCACATCTACAAAACTCCCCTGTTCATTCCGGAACTGGCATGGCGCTATTTCCTTGAATACCGGCAATTTATATTTTCGCCCGTTCAGATGAAGCGCCTCATTGTCAAAACAGTAAAATAGGTCGATGATCCTTGAGGAAAAGTCCTGGCGGGTGGCCACGTGAAAGTCTTCGACCCCGGCATGAAATTCCTCCTTGAACTGCCGGTGCTGTTTATCCGGAGACAGCTCAACATCGCGCAGACGCCTTTGGTAAACATATTTTATCCAATACTTGAAGAGCTTATCCTTGAAATAATGAAAGTTCCCGTTCTTCACAACAACGCCCATCTCAATCAGGCGGGACATCTTCTGCGTCATTTTGTTTTTCTTGATCCCCGTATCCTGAATGAGATCATCAACTTTATATTTTCCTTTCGCTAAGGAGATGAGCAGCATCGCTATGACCTGGTTTTCTTTGCCGCTGCACAGTTCATTCACAACCAATTCGAAATGCCGGCTGATCACCCCCCACCGGTCAAAGATCGTATTTTCAACGGCCTGGGACATCAACGGCAAATAGATCTCTGTTTGTTTATAAATGGCCGTCAGGTTGATCAATTCTCTGCATATGAGATTTAAATACAGCGGATGCCCGCCAGAGAAGTCCGTCAGAAAGTTGCGTAATTCATTCCCGATATTCAGACCTTTTAAATTACATTCGATAAACTGCTGACTCGTCTGCACGTCAAAAACATCCACATCGACCGTTTCGAAATTGCCAAACAGCAAAGATAGCTTTTCAGACAAGATTTTCTTTGCCGTTCCTTTATAGGAACTGGACATGATATAAAGGCATTTTTTCTGGGTCATAATTTTCTTGCCCAGATTCTGGAACACATGGAGTATGCCGAAATTTTCCAGGCCTTGGAACTCATCCAGGATCAACATGCAATATTTTCCTGTTTCGTTCGTGAAGATTTCCGGCAATGTCAGTAACCCTAAGAATGAAGCCGGTAATTTCCCGGCATTGAAGTCTTTTTGAATCTTTCTGATGACCTGGACGGTCTGGGGGATCAATGCCTGCGAACTTTCGAGCAGCAAATTAAGATCATCATGCAACGGGAGCCGATCGTTCTTTAAAAATCCATAGAGGAGGCCCCCTGTAAATTTATTGAAGAAGTAGTTAAAGTCTTTATTCTCCAAATCAAGATAAATGGGGACAACATCGCTCTCATCTAAATTCAAGACAAAATGATGTAAGATGGCGCTTTTCCCGACATAGCGATTTCCCAATAGCGCCACGTTCTGACGGCATCCTTCTTTTAAGTCCGCAACGCGTTTGCGAAGCAGATTCAAGATATCGGTTCTCCCAAAGAAATTCTTCTCTAAATTCGTATCACTCATGGTAAATAAAAAAGAGGATTATCCTCAACGGAATTTTTCCTGATCTGAAAATGCAAATAGGCCAAATTGCTGCTGCGCCCGACTTGCGCAATATCTCTGTTTTTCATCACCCATTCATCCAGCTTGACTAATAGTTTAGCGTTTTTCGCATAGACTGAATATAATCCGTCAAGATGGTCCAGAATAACTGTATATCCATAGCCGGTCAAATAATCCGCAAAAACAACGCGTCCCTCGCGTACAGCTTTCACCAGATCCCCTTCCTGCGCTTGTATATCAATGCCTTTGTTGATCCGCCCTTCCCGTTGCTGGTGAAAATAGCTGGTCACTTTCCCATGAACAGGCCAGATAAATTCGACTTGAGCCGCATCGACATCAACCAGTATCTCTCGCGCAGTATCAGCCCCGGGGATAAAAACGAGCTGGTTCTTCTCGATTCTGGCAGCCTGCGGAATATTGTTGGCCCTGATAATATCATCGATCGAAACATTATATGTTTTGGCAATCCGCCAGAGAGTCTCTTTCTGTTTCACCTTATGATAAATGCCCTTTCGTTCAGGCTTGGCAATTGTACGGACAGAAACCTCTTCTTGAGTCTTTATGGAAACACATCCCGCGACAAACACAAGCACGAAACAGAAAAGACCGAAATACAATATTTTTAATCTCTGGAACATAATACCGCTACGGCGCGTAGACTAAATAATCGCATCATGGAGCGAGGGACGGGAATCGAACCCGCGTATTAAGCTTGGGAAGCTTACATTCTACCATTGAATTACCCTCGCTTATTTATCCTGTCACAACGACCTGTTCCATATGGTTTTTGAACTGCTGAACCGTTTTGCCAACATCCGCCGCTTCGCATATTGCCCGGCAAACGGCAATACGGTTCACTCCGATGTTTTTAAGCTGAATGACATTCTTAAGATCGATGCCCCCAATAGCAAAAACAGGGATTTCGATATCTTTAAAAACTTTCTTTAAAAGTTCGAGTTCTAACGGCTGCCGGTCGGGTTTGGTCAATGTTTTGAAAACAGATCCAAATCCTATATAATCCGCGCCTTCTTTTTGCGCTTTTTGCGCCTGATCATATGTTTGACATGAAGCCCCGATTACGGCCGCCTCCCTCATCATCTTTCGCGCCTGCATGATGGGAACATCGTCCTGCCCAAGATGGACCCCCGATGAACCGCTCACCACCGCAAGGTCAACACGGTCATTGATGATGTACGGAATCCTCCCTTTGATCACCTTTAAGATGTTTTTCGAGAAATCCAAGATGTCTTTGGCCGATCCGTTCTTATCGCGCAACTGAATTATATCGACGCCCGAAGCAACGGCTTTCCCGGCAATTTCAAAGAGCTCTTCATACGAATTCACGTCCCGGTCCAGAATCAAATACAGCTTAGCAGCGTTCAATAACATCTTTTTCGAGAGCATAAACCTTGTAACGAAGCCTTTTTAACCCTTCAGCATGCTTTTTATCGCGCAACTTCGCGAATTCCTCCAAAACACGGATGGACTCCTTCGCCCTTTGGGAATTCGCATAAAAAATATCCTTGATGCTTTTACGCTTCAATTCCGCTGGCGCCGATTTGCGCCCGACATCCATTTCAATCCCCCGGGAGAGGATCATCTCAAGGCCCGTAAAACCGGAAACCACCTCCGTTAACCGGTGCCGAACCGTTTTATAGCCGCGCGTCAGATTTTCGGCGTCAAGAACAAACCGGCAGACGTCTTCACAAACCCTTAATCCTTCTTTCGCTCGGTTAAAATTCGCGTCGATGACGCGGTCCAATTGCTTGTCGTCCCGTTTACGCACTTTTCAGAATACGGTTGATAATCCCGGTTGACGAACATCCCTTAACATATTTTATGAATTTGACTCGGCCGCCGTAGCTTCGAACGCATTCGCTCCCGACAGCCCCTTTTCCCTTCCAATCTGCACCCTTAATTAAAACATCAGGTTTAACGGCCTCTATCAGCTTAAGAGGCGTTTGATCATGAAACAGCACAACATAATCCACACATGTTAAAGCCGCTAGAACCTCCGCCCTCGATCGCTCATCAACAATAGGACGCTTGGGTCCTTTAATCTTTCTGATCGAGCGATCGCTGTTCAGCCCGACAACAAGAACGTCCGCCGTCCTTTTCGCCTCCTTTAGATAACGCACATGTCCTAAGTGAAGAATATCAAAACATCCGTTTGTAAAAGCGACTTTGAGATTCTTTCTGCGCAACGCGCGAATCTTTTTCTTAAGTGTCGGAATCTTGACGATCTTTACGTGCGTATTCATTTGAAGAATTGATCCTCAACCAGTTCGCAAATCGCATGCGCCATGCAGATATGCGATTCCTGAATCCGCGCCGTTACTTTCGACGGAACAATCAGGCTTATATCGGTCAACTTGGCAAGTTTTCCCCCGCCGCAACCAGTGAACGACACCGTTTTCAACCCCATTCGTTTAGCCGTTTTTATGCCTTTGACCACATTTTCCGAATTCCCGCTTGTCGAGATCCCCACGGCAAGATCTCCCTTTTGGCCCAATCCTTCCATTTGACGGGCAAAAATGATGTCGATGCCGTAATCATTGCCTAATGCCGTCAGAATCGATGTGTCCGTCGTTAAGGAAACCGCTGCCAGGGCTTTCCTTTCTTTCTGGAACCGTCCGATCAACTCCGCCGCAATATGCTGGCTGTCAGCGGCCGAACCCCCATTCCCAAAAAGAATGATTTTTCGTTTTTTTTTCAAAACGCTTGTCATCACTTTAACAACGGCGACGATTTTATCTTTATTCGCGGCAAGAGTATCCTGCTTAACCTGAATGGATTCCCTAAAAATTTTTTCAATAAATTTTTTCATGCCTTTTGTCCCTTATGTATAAAACACTTTTGCAATTTCCATGAGATCAGCATCAATCATTTTGCGCTGACTGACCGCATCCCTAATTTCCACATAAGAGATCTTGCTGTTCTTTAGGCTGACCATCATCCCGAATTTGTTCTCCCTGACCAGCTCAACAGCCTTGAAACCAAACCGAGTCCCGATAATCCGATCATAAGCGGTTGGGACCCCGCCGCGCTGGATATGACCTAGAACGCTGACGCGGGTCTCATAGCTCGTATTTTCCTCGATAAGATCAGCAAGGATTTCGGCAATTCTTCCGATATGATGGCGGCCCCTTCTGAACATCCTATCCATATCTTCTTTCTGGTAGCCTTCGATCTTGGCCCCTTCAGCGACAACAATGATGCTGAAACTCTTTCCCCGTTTATGACGGGCTTTCAAAGAGGCACAGACTTTATTAATCTCAATCGGATACTCCGGTATAAGAATATAATGCGCCCCCCCAGCGATACCTGCTTCGAGCGCGTTCCATCCCGTGTGTAATCCCATGACTTCTACGACGATAATGCGATGATGACTTTCCGCCGTCGTGTGAAGACGGTCGATACATTCGGTGGCCACATTGACCGCCGTATCAAAACCGAACGTATAATCGGTCCCTGAAAGTGAATTGTCGATGGATTTCGGCACCCCGACAATAGGCAACGCATGCTCATCCAATAGTTGAAGCGCAATCTTTAACGTATCCTCTCCGCCAACAGCAATTAGGGCATCCATTCCGCTGCGCTTGAAATTCTCGGCAATAAGTTTGATCCTTCGTTTTTCCAGAGGCGGAATGATACGGCTTGTTCCTAAAATCGTTCCTCCACGGGCCAGAATGCCGGACGTTAAACGGTAATCAAGGATCCTCATATCGTTATCGACAAGCCCATTCCAGCCATTCTTGATCCCCGTGACCACAAACCCCTCATCAATCGATTTCCTGACCACGGCCCGGATGACCGAGTTAAGACCGGGACAATCAGCGCCACCTGTTAAGATTCCTATTTTTCTCATTTTTTTCTCCTGTTCGAGAAAACACAACCTATAAAAAAACTATCTAAAAATCCTCGCTAACTGTTCCTCCTTGATCAGGTAACCTCAACCATTTTATTACGCCCGATATCCCTGAAAGGGTATATTTTGCTGATCCTTCTGGAGATCCTCTTTCTTAATCGGTTCCTTTTCCCTTCCTTGATCAGGAAGGATCTTCCCAACAAAGATAGCAACCTCAATAGGTTCATCCAGGCCGATCGTGCTTTGGACCTTTCTCTTAACCAATTCCTGCACACGCGACGTTACCTCCGGGATGCTGCCTTCCGCACGCAAGATAAGTTTGATTCTGATCAGCAATCCCTTTTTGGAAGCGGATATCTTGGATTTGACCTCCCTGACTTCAGCGATTCGGCCGATCACGCGTTTCGTCAAATCCTCGATCGCGCCCAAGGAAACACTGACGCGCCCCGCAGGGTTATCAAACGCGATTGTTTTTTCCGCACGGGAACTTCCCGTGAAGGCCCGGTAAAAAACATAGTTTAAGAACAATAACGCACAGGCACCAATGGCGAAGGTCATTCGCAACGCTTCGTCAGAGTACATAACCGTGACCATATTGATAAGGGGCTGGACATCGATATAGTTAAGGACAAGCAATAAGACAAAGCAGCTGATAAACATGATCAAGGTCACATAAAACAAAATGGCTATTCTTGTTAAAAATTTCACATTGCCTCCCGTCATTTTTCGTTCCGCCATGATTCATGGCGGAACGAGGCTCGCACCCCATCAAGTTATGGCGTGGGTGCGGCCTTTTCTATGCCCTGCACATTCACATTTATATCCCTCAAATTGATATCCAACGTCTTATCAATTGCCGACTTAATGGTCTCTTGCACCTGCCTGGCCGCGTCTGGAATGTTCATCCCGTAACGGACAAGGATTTGCACCTCAAGGGTCACCTCATGATTATCGTCAACCCTGATATCAATCCCAGGGAATTCTTTCTGCCCAAAGATCCCGGCCAATTTATTGCCCAGATTTTCCTGTATTAAATGGACCCCCTCAACTTCATCGAGAGCCGATGCGATAATCTCCGCAAAGACTTTTTTATGCACTTGCACCGAACCAAGATCGATTTTATCTTCTCTCCTCATCGTCAGACCTCCGAATCGCTTCTTATCATTTTATCCAGAAAATGGGTAGTGACCTTCCCCTTCAAAAAGCGAGGGTCATTGAGAATCTCGATATGCAGCCCGATCGTCGTTTTGATCGGGCTAATATAAAATTCCTCCAAGGCCCTATTCATCCGATAGATCGCTTCTTTCCGGTCGCTTCCGTGAACAATCAGTTTGGCCACCAAAGAATCATAATAGGGGCTAATCTCATAGCCCTGGTAAATATGCGTATCAACTCTTACGCCGAAGCCTCCTGGAATGTGAAGCTCTTCGATCACCCCTGGGGACGGCATGAAATTATTTTTCGGGTCTTCGGCATTGATACGGCATTCAATAGCCGCTCCGCGGATATGGACATCCTCCTGCTTGATATCCAGTTTTTCTCCGGCAGCGATCCTGATCTGCTGTTTAATAATGTCAATATCCGTTACCATCTCCGTGACCGGATGTTCAACCTGGATCCGCGTGTTCATTTCCATAAAATAAAATTCGCCGCTCCCATCAAGCAGGAACTCAACAGTTCCCGCACCTTTATAATCGACGGCCTTTGCAGCCTTTACAGCTGCCTCTCCCATTTTCTTTCTTAATCCCTCATCAAGAGCCGGAGAAGGAGATTCTTCAAGGAGCTTCTGATGCCGCCTTTGGATGCTGCAATCCCGCTCACCTAAATGGATAATATTCCCAAACCGATCACCCATAATCTGGAACTCAATGTGTCGGGGACGGTCAATATACTTTTCGATGTAGACATCTGAATTACCGAAATTCGCTTCGGCCTCACTTTGAGCGATTGTAAAGGAGCTGACCAATGTTATATCATTATGGCAGACGCGCATGCCTTTACCGCCCCCGCCGGCGGCGGCTTTAATAATAACAGGATACTTGATTTCCTTAGCGATCTTCAGAGCCTCGTCTTTGCTCTCAATGATGCCAAGGCCTCCCACCATCACTGGAATCTTTGTTTTTACCATTGTCTCTTTCGCGGCAATCTTATCACCCATGGCCCGGATCGTGTGAGCGCTGGGCCCGATAAACGTAATGTTGCACGATTCACATATCTCCGCAAAATGCGCATTTTCCGCTAAAAAACCGTAACCGGGATGGATGGCCTCAACATCAGTAACTTCAGCAGCCGAGATGATGGCAGGGATATTCAGGTAACTATCCTGACTTTGCGCGGGACCGATACAGACCGACTCATCAGCGAACCGCACATGGAGGGACTCCCGGTCTGCTTCGGAATAGACGGCAACCGTCTGGATCCCAAGTTCCCGGCAGGCCCGTATGACTCTTAATGCAATTTCACCACGATTCGCGATAAGGATCTTTGAAAACATAGAACTCGATCAACTAAAAAAACTACAGCGGTTCGACGGTAAACAACGCCTGTCCGAATTCGACAGGCTGCGCGTTTTCGACTGGGGCATCAACGATCTTGCCCCTGATTTCCGACTTTATTTCATTCATTAACTTCATCGCTTCAATGATACAAACCACTTGCCCTACCTCAATCACTTGGCCGATTTCCACAAAGGGCGCGGCTTCCGGCGAAGGAGATCGATAGAACGTACCGACCATGGGGGACTTAATTTCTTTTCGGTTGGAGTTATCAGCCTTGGGGACTTCTTCAGCGATCGTTGTCAAACGATGGGCCTCGATGGGATGCCCAGGAGGAAATTTGCGGATGGACTCAATGATTTCCGCCGAACCTTTTCGGATCTTAATCTTGGTCCCCTCACGCTCGATTTCGATCTCCGCGAGATCGTTTTCGTTCATGAGGGTGATCATTTCCCGGATTTCTTTTAAATTCATTGTTATACCCTTTCGACATAGGTTCCAGTTCTCGTATCAATTTTCACGCGATCCCCAATATTGACAAACAACGGCACCTGAACGATCGCGCCTGTATCAATCGTGGCAGGTTTCGTCCCAGCTCTGGACGAATCGCCTTTATAACCTGGTTCTGTCTGGGTAATTTCCGCAAGAATGAACGTCGGCAAGACAATCTTGAGGACCTCATCACCGTCGCAAATGCCCGTGACTTCGAGATGATCCTGGAGGAATCGGATAGAGTCGCCCAGCATGTCCTGTGAGATAATTATTTCTTCGTAACTGACACAGTCCATAAAATGGAAATTATCGCCGCTACGATAGAGGTTTTGCAGCTTCCGTTCTTCCAGCGCAACATCATCGAGCTTATCGGCTGTCTTGAACGTCCTCTCCAGGACCTGCTGCGTCTTGATATTTCTCAGTTTGACCCGAACAAACGCGCTTCCCTTGCCCGGTTTCACATGACTGTATTCTGATACCAGGAAGATCTCGCCATCAATCCGAAGACCCGTCCCGGCTGAAATTTGATTAATGGATATCGTCACTTAGGATTTCACAATCGTTTTTTCCGACTAGCACCATATCTTCAAGACGGACACCAAATCTTCCGGGAAGATATACTGCCGGCTCGACAGTGATCACCATTCCCTCTTTCAGAACAGTCGAATCATTATGCGCCAGTCGGGGGCTCTCATGGACCTCGAGCCCTACCCCATGCCCTAAGGCATGGCCGAAATATTTTTCTAACTTTTGCTTTTCTAGATAGTTACGTGCTGAATAATCGATCTCAGCCGCCGCGACACCGGCCCTGATTTCGGCAATCGCACACCTTCGCGCTTCGTTAACAGCATCAAAAACCTGTCTGACAAGTGCGGGTATTTTACCTAAAAAGAACATACGTGTCAAGTCGGACTTATAGCCTTCCACGTCGATGCCCATGTCAATCAAAAGCGGTTCATTGTTACGAATCCTGCGTTCCGTAACCTTTGCGTGAGGATAGCAGGAATTCGGTCCCGAGGCAATGATCGGGTCAAAAGCGAAGCTCGCGTTCTTAGATTTGACAAAGCGCTCAAGCTGAAATAACAATTCATTTTCTTTAATATTAGGTCTTATATTTCTTTTTATGAACTGATGCGCCAATTTATGAACCCCAAGCGCGTTCCTGATTTTCTGGATTTCTTTCCTGTCTTTAACCGCCCTCAATTCCTCGACCAGGTTATCCGCTTTGACCAATCGAACTCCTTTAGGACAGTTTCGCCGCAGCATCCGATATTGAAATAATGTCAGGTTTCGTGTGTCGATGCCAATCCGTTTTACCCCCCCTTTTTCTATCTCTTCAGCAAGGGTTTTAACCATGGACTCCTTGGTGCACTTGACATCGATCCCCTTAAGCCCTTCCCGTGCTTCCTGGACAAAGCGCGAGTCCGTAATGTAGCTCGTGCGGCTTAGCGTGACCAATAGCCATGATTCGCAAGCGCAAAAACCAGTCAGATAGGTGATGTTGACGTCTTTTGTAACAAGAAAGGCGTCAATCTTCCGTTGGCGGAAAGCAGCCGCAAGTTGTTTGATCCTTGTGCTCATGATCAATGGAAATGTTCCTTAACCTTAGGTCTCGTAAAATAATAAAGCGCCGATCCGCAGAAGACGATATCAACGGTGCAGTTGAATATCAGCGTGATCCAGCAGTGCAAGGGATAAGTTAACGGCCCGGCAACTTCTTTATGAAAAAACAGCTGTTCCGTATGTCTGGAGATATTCTCAAAAACAAATAACGGATGCTTCCAGTAAATAAAGCAAAGGGTCAAGACGCATAACGCAATAAAAAGCTTTCGAAAAAGATCGTTAAGCAACAAGACCCCCGTCGCGATCACCAAGCCTGCCAGACGCAAGGCCACTGATCCGCAATAACGCATAATGATCATCTGATCGGGAAGCGGTTGAAACATGAACCGGTAATAATCAAAATTTAAAAAGCCCCACAGTTTATAGATGGATCCTATCGTAAGAAGAATAGCGAACAGAAGGACTCCCGTGGGCCTCGTTTTTCTGTCGGCAGCCCCCAATAAAACGGCGTACAAGATAACCGCCGCGCTTATGAACATCATCGTTGCCAGACGAGAGAAGATACTTGCCCAAACAGAAAGACTAACGTCTAAATCATGTGCCATTGGCCTTTCGCCTTTCAACCTTGGTAGGAAACGAGAAGGTTTACCGTTTGATCAGATCAATCGTCCCTTGCAATCCGAGCAAATAACTCCCCACGCCGAATCCGCTGATCTGCCCGCGGCAAACGGGGGCAATGAGAGAAGTGCGGCGGAAATCCTCCCTCGAATAAATATTAGATAAATGCACTTCTATGGCGGGAATTTCCACGGCTGCAATCGCATCCCGAATAGCAACGCTGGTATGCGTGTACGCAGCCGGATTAATAAGAATAGCGCTGATGTGATTGGCTTTAGCGCCTCCGATCGCATCAACGATCTCCCCTTCATGATTCGATTGAAGGATCTCAAGCGTCACATTGTGTTTTTTGGCAAGTTCCGTCAACATACCGTTAATCTTATCTAACGAGGTCTGCCCGTAAATATCTTTTTCACGCTGGCCCAAAAGATTCAGGTTCGGCCCATGGATCACTAATATCTTGCTCACACTCACCTCCGCGCTCATCTTTAATGTTCTTAATTTATTCCTTTTGCGCTTCATCCACTAACATGATGGGAATACCGCTCTTGATCGGATACTTCCGCCCGCATTGCGCGCAGACGATTTTTTCGTCCCGCAACCGGACATCGCCTTTGCAGGCTGGACACGCCAATATTTCCAAGAGTTCTTTATCAATCATGGTTTTTTGCCCCTTAATTGGGTTCTTCTTTCTCAACAAGCTGGACATAACGCATCTGAAGCTCATAGATCGAGTTTTCCAGCAAATCCCTTTCCTGATCATTTAAATTCCCAGCGGTTTTTTCCTTGAGCATCGCTAACGTATCTATAAGGAATTTGGCCTGTGTCATATTCTTCTCACGTTCATCCGTCACCGGATTAGGGATTTCTCCCATGAAGATCATTGCCTGGAAACCCAAACTTGTTATATAGTTGAGAAAATTAACTTCAATCTCATGAGTCTCCTCGCGACGATGCTCCGTTTTATCTGACCTGGCGGAAGACCGCGTTTCGACCTTTGCTTGTGGTGTTTCGGAAGACGAGGACTTAGGCGCCACCGTATCAGCAAGCTTGTCCTTTTCTTCGGAAGCATGTTCTTTCCATGATTCATCAACATATTTCTCTTTACTCATTCTTTTCCTCGTATAAATATTAATATATATCTTAAGAAACTGATATTGCAGTTCAGAATATCACCTTCCCCCCTTTTTGTCAACGAGGGAAGGACTGCGATATTCCCATTCTAATTCTGAAACGATATCAATAGGTTGAAGGTGAATTCCGGATAGTCAAAGCCTTCCGGGAACGGGGGAAACGGATTCGATTCTTTAATGCTCCTTAAAGCAACTTCCCGCAGATAGGCATTAGCAGAGGTTTTTTCCTCAATGATCCTTACGCCTTTCAGCATTCCTTCCGAAGCCAACACAAACGTCAAATAAACTTCACCAGCCTGAAAATCCGGATGATTCACGTACGCATAGGCCCTTCGTTTAATATTACGGCTGATGGCATCGCGCATATCCTCGTTGTATGTCAGATACTTGGGATTGGTGATTTTCTCCGTACTTAAAGGAGGAAGGGTGATTTTCTTCTCTAAATCCAATGTCGTAATTTTCTGGGATTTTTTCATGCTTTCCCGCAACTGCCCTGTCAGTTTGGAAATATCCTTGATTTGATCCCCGATCGCAGAAAACAAGTTCCCCTTTTTATCGAGGACCTTAATGGGCTGGTCTTCTTTGGACTTTAAATCCTTTAAAACCTTAAGGTCTTCAAATGTTGTTTCGTTCTTTTTGTCGCTTTGTGATTTCAAATCCTGGTAGGTCACTTCAATCGCCTTAAACGGCTTGTATAAGGTGTGGATTTTCGGTAAAGGTAACGAAAATAAGGCTATCGTGACAGCGTGAGCCAAAAAGGACAGTGCGATGCCGACAGCAAACAAATTCTTATCCATCAAACGATCCTGTTTAAAAGTGTGTCCGTCCATAGGCGCCGATCGAGGGAATAAAAGAGAAATTACGCACAGGTATTTCTATCAACAATATTTGGATCTAGGAACAAATTTCAACGCCATGCCCTTGAAAGTCGCCCTCATCTGTGATGACACGTAGCAATCTGTCCCTCTATCATTTTATTTGTTAAACGCTCTAAATCCATATATTTTTTTCATCTCTTCAAAGAGCAAATTTCTTTCATAAAATAGACAAAAAATCGAATTGTGTCTTTAAAAGGATTGATCATGCTCTTTTCATCACGATAGATTGACTTAACGGGCACATTAAACACCTTAAACCCTTTTTTGCAGGCTTGCATCAAGATTTCGGTCTCGATCTCGAAGTCCCGGGATACCAGATCAATCTGTTTCAATATGCCGCAATGGATATAACGGAAACCGCATTGCGTATCTGCAATCCGTTGTCGGCACACCAAAGAAATAAGCCATGACATAAACCGGTTCGTGCATAATCGCACAAAAGGCATGCCTTTGGGATCGATCATGCGGTTGCCGACAATCACGCTCACTTTATTCTTTTGTGCCTGAGCGAGGAACCGGTCAATCCCGTTGACATCATGCTGCCCATCGCCATCCATCGTCACCACAGCTTCGTAGCCGTGTTTAAGGGCATATTGGAATCCCTCGCGCAAAGAATATCCCTTGCCTTTTTTATCGATATGGTTAAGGACGCAAGCACCTTTTTCCCGGGAAATCGCGCCCGTTTCGTCTTGCGAGCCATCATCAATGACCACAACATCAAAATTCTTCTTTAATAAAGATTCAACCAGATACCCTATCGTGCAGGCTTCATTATGGGCAGGGATAATAACGCAAATATTCATTTGACAGCGAACTCCCTAAATAACAGCCACTGGGATGGATATGCCCGGATCTTTTCTTCAATAACCGACAAATATCGTCGCATGAGGGCTTCCATCATTTCAGGTTTTATTTCTGTATGAATCCCTTTGGGGGGATAAATAGGTTCACAACAGGAAAGCGCGAATGACGCATCCGTTTGGCGGATACAGAACATCGGCAGAATCGGCGCTTCCGTACTTAAGGAAAGGATCGCTGGGCCTTTCGGGACGATCATTTTGTGTCCCAAAAAATTCATGGTCAGGCCATTTTTCCCAAAATCACGGTCTGCAACCAAGGCCACGAGTTTATTATTTTTTAACTGTTCAATGCACTGTCGCATGGCCCCGTGCGTTGGGATAATCGTTACGCCTTTGTGCTCTCGTTGATCATTGAAAAGATCGTTCACCGGCCTTTCTTTATGCGGCAATGCGACGGCTATAAGCGGGTAGCCCAACACGTTCAGGAAGGCCCCGCCCAATTCCCAATTGCCGATATGGGCGGTCACAATGATCCCTCCCTTTCCTTCCTTAAGGACTTTGTCTAAATGATCTATCCCTTGGGCCGTCACATTCTTCTTGACAAATTGTTCATCGACCATTTCCTTCATCTGAAAGAATTCAATGAGGTATCTTCCGAAGTTGCGAAAGACTTCCCTGGCTAAGGGAGATATATTCTTGACAGAGGGCAATATGTTCCTGAGGTTATTTTTAACAGCCCGTCGGTCACGGAAGGAAAAGTAATATTGAGTGCCGGAGATAAACGCCGCAAGCTTATAGGATATTGCACGCGGCAGATGATGCAGAAGAAACAAGCCGAATTTATACAATATGTACTTAAACATGGCTTTCTTAAGGAAGATCCAAGCTGTTGTTCATCAACACGGGATTTTTCGTGTGTTCCAAGATCAGTTTCGCTATATCCAAAGCAGCATGCGGTTTTGCGTTTTCATAAGCGGCCTTGCTCATGAGGGCCAGCCGTTCCGGAGACTTTAGCAATAATTCGATTTCCTCACCGATATCGCTGGTGTCGTCAATCCGTATCCCAATGCCTTTTTTGATCAGAAAGTCCGTATTGCGCATTTCCTGTCCCGGGATCGGGTCGATAATCACCATGGGCAGCCCCTTCGCCAGACATTCCGCCGTTGTGATCCCCCCGGGTTTCGTGATAATCACACTCGCAACTTCCATCAGTTCATCGACATTCGTCGCGAACTCATAAATCAAGATTTTTTTGCTGGATTTCTTCGTATAACGCCTTAAACTCTTGATGATTTTTTTATTCACGCCGGCCAGGACAATCATCTGAAAATCCATCTTCACCTTAATCAGCGACTTGACCGTGGCCTTAATGGGCCCTAACCCCTGCCCTCCGCCCATAATGACAATGGTCGGAATGTCAGGATCCAGCCCCAGTTTTTCCGCGATCGGCTTCCGGTCTAATTGGCTTGAGAATTTCAAACGCATCGGGATCCCGTAAACCTTGATCGCGTCGGGCGAAATGCCCTTCGTGATGAAACGTTCCTTGGCCTCGACGGAAGGAACAACATAATAATCGACCCCTTCATTAATCCAGAATGAGTGAGGAGAAAAATCCGTTAACACCCCCACAATGATCGTTTTTAAATGGTTGGCTCTTTTATAATGAGCGACCATGCCGCAAGGAAAAGCTTGGGTGCAGACCACAACGTCGGGATTATACCGATGGAACAATTTAGCGACCTTCTCATAACTGGTCTTATGAAGAAAATTCTTTATGGACTCGGTCTTCTTGACGATTTTGGGATTATCATACATATAGTCCCAGACGATCGGCGTTCTTTTAATGACGCTCAGATAGGCCCTGTTGACAACCTTCTCTAAAATAGGATAAGTATACACAAAGCCATTAACCATCGGGGCCTCAATCGTAGGATCAAGCTCCTTTAACGAACGTTGAATGGCAACCGTGGCCTGCCGATGCCCGGAAACTTTCGTGATATACATCAGCAAAACACGGTTCTTTTTTTGTCTCTCTTCATCCATCTGATTTTTCCCTGTTAGAGATTAAGCGGTTCAATGACCGCCAAGACTTCTCCGATGCTTACTTCTTGGCCTTTGCCCACACAGATTTCCCTGATGATACCGGAAACATCCGCAGAAACATTGAACGTGGCTTTATCGGTCACCAACTCGACAAGATCATCATCCCCTGCTACCCGTTCACCGACATTCACATGCCAACAGGCCACCAAAGCTTTTTCGATTCCCTCACCTAATTCCGGGAGAATAACATTCTTCATTTTAATCCGACGCCTCTTCCAAATAAAAATTCCTGAAGAAACACTTGATGGTCCTTCTCTTGACCTCCTCCATAGAAATTGTTTCCTGTTTAATCTCAGAAAGGGAAGTCATTTCAATATCAAGCCCGCAAGGTTTGATGATCGAAAATAGACTTAAATCCATGTTCACATTGACAGCCAGTCCGTGAAACGAAACCCACTTACGCACCCCGATACCAATAGAAGCGATCTTCTTCTTGCCGATCCAAACGCCTGTCCGCCCGAAAATTCTATCAGCCACTATATCAAAACTTTCCAGCAAATCAATGGCAACTTGCTCTAATTGCCTAAGATAGTTGTGAATATCCCTGCCGAAATAAGCCAAATTTAAGATCGGATATATGACGAGCTGCCCTGGCGCATGTAAAGTGACATCTCCACCCCGGTCGACATGATGAACGCCTATTCCCCGCTTCATCAGACCCTTTTCATCCACAAAAATATTGCTCTCGTTTGTCATCCGCCCCAGAGTCAAAACAGCCGGATGCTCACATAACAGCAAGGCCTGGACACTGCCGTTCAACAACCGATCGACATACTGTTTCTGCTGAACATAGACTTGCTCGTAATCCATCAGCCCAAGATCTTTAACGCAACATGCCGTTTTTTCCTGAATAATCATCAGACCAGCCTCATCTCCCCCTCTATTTATACAAAACCCCGAACCATTTAAATCAGGAATGGAACGGGGTTCGTCTCATCACGGGCCGATACAGGACCTATTTAAGACCATAAACTTCGGTTTCCCAACGGGATTTCAGACCGGGATGATCGACCCATGACAGCACATAATTTGTATATTCCTCTCCCGTCACTCCAGTATCCCTTCCGGTAATGACCATCTTTTTTTCAAACTGACCGCAGACTTCCAGAGCCATCTCGACTTTTGCAGCAAGCTCCTTGTAACCGATATGCCGCAACAGCATCGCACCCGCACGGATCATAGAACAGGGATCGGCATATTGCGCCCGCCCCTCTTTAACCATGCGCGGCGCGCTGCCGTGAATCGCCTCAAACATGGCCCAGCGGTTGCCGATGTTCGCACTGCCCGCCGTTCCAACTCCCCCTTGGAGTTGAGCCGCCTCATCCGTCAGAATATCGCCGTAAAGATTGGGCAGCACGATCACTTTAAAATCTTTCCTTCGGATTGGATCAAGAAGTTTCGCCGTCATAATATCGATATACCATTCATCCAGCTTGATCATCGGGTACTCTTTTGCCAACCGAAAAGCAACCTGCGAAAAACGGCCATCCGTTGTCTTAATCACGTTGGATTTTGTAACGACGGTCACCCGGGTAATTTGGTTGGCCTTCGCATATTCAAAGGCCATGCGAATGATCCGCTCGGCGCCTTGCTCGGTGCCCACCGTAAAATCAATGCTTAAATCATCGGAAACATTAATGCCCTTTGACCCAAGCACATATGCGCCCTCGGTATTTTCACGGAAGAAACACCAGTCTATGCCCTCCCTTGGGATTTTCACGGGGCGGACATTGGCAAAAAGATCCAGATGCCGCCGCATGGCGACATTGGCGCTCTCAATGTTCGGCCATTGATCACCTGCCTGCGGCGTGGTCGTCGGCCCTTTTAAAATCACATGGCAGGATTTAATCTGCTTAAGGACATCATCCGGAATGGCCTTTTGATGTTTGACCCTATTTTCGATTGTCAAACCAGCAATATCTTTAAACCGGATCTTTCCCGCGGCAACTTCATCTTTTAAGACATGCTCCAGGACATGCCGGGCATGTTTTGAGATAACTTCGCCGATGCCGTCGCCGAAACAAACACCCACGATCATCGGGCTGATCTTGGAATACTCAACGGCCGTGCTGCCCTTTTTCATCTGCTCAACACGTTGCAGTTGTTCCTCAACAATGATCCCGAATTTCTCTTTTGCCTGTTCGATCAACTTTTTCGGCATCGCGAACTCCATTCAAGAGGCGCATTTCTTTATTTCTCATTAAGCAACTGCTCAAATTCCTCTACGTTCTTGACTTGAGAAAGAGCATCTTCGTATGTGATGATCCCTTCTTCATACAACAGCTTCAAGGACATGTCCATCGTATGCATGCCATATTGGACTCCCGTCTGAATGGACGTCGGGATTTGCTCGACTGACCGTTCACGGATGAGGTTTCTGATAGCCGGGGTTACCACTAATATTTCTGATGCCAATACCCGGCCTTGGCCGCTGGCCCGCGGCAACAAGATCTGTGAAGCGACCCCCTGCAAACAAGCGGACAACTGCAGACGGACCTGTTGTTGCTGATGGGCCGGAAAGACATCGATGATACGCTCGATGGTCTGAGGCGCATCAGGGGTGTGCAGCGTCGCCAATACCAAGTGACCGGTTTCGGCTGCCGTCAGTGCCGTCGAAATCGTCTCCAGGTCGCGCATTTCTCCGACCACGATAACATCTGGATCCTGCCTCAGGCACCTCTTGAGGGCCTCCGCAAAGGAAAGCGTGTCACTGTAGACTTCCCTTTGTTTAATGACCGCTTTTTTGTTCTTATGGACATATTCAATCGGGTCCTCAATGCACATAATCATGCAGGCGCGCTCCTGGTTAATAACCTCGATCATAGAGGCTAAGGTGGTTGTCTTTCCTGAACCAGTCGGCCCCGTGATCAACACAAGCCCGCTGGGTCGACGGGCAAAATCAATGATCGCAGGAGGCAATCCAAGGTCGTGGATGGAAGGGACATATTGGGGGATCCTCCGGAATGCCGCCTCCACAGAACCTTTCTGGATATGGACATTGACCCGGAAGCGCTCCAATCCTTCCAGCGCCAGAGAAAAATCCAGTTCTTTATCTCGCTCGAATTTTTCCTTCTGGAGATCCGTCAGAACGGCGTAAATAGTTTTCTTCAGCTCGTCTTTCACCAACGGCTTCTGATTGGTCAGCACCAGTTTTCCATCGATGCGCAATACAGGCGGGCTGTTTTCCGTCAGGTGCAGATCGGACGCTTTTTGTTGAATAGAAAGCTTGAGTTGTTCTTTAAGATCCACTTTGGCCTCCCTTTAATAGCGCTACAAAGAATTATTTTGTTGAATGTTGTTTAATCCATTCGGCTATCCGCCTTGTTCCTTCCTGAATCCTCTCCCTTGAAGTCGCAAAGCTCAAACGTATGAACCCCGGCGCCCCAAAACTATCCCCGGAAATGACCGCGACATTAACGTCATCCAGGATCTGCTTGGCAATCCTCTCTGAAACACCTAATTTGGAGACATCGCAAAAGAGGTAAAAAGCGCCCTCGGGTTTAATATAACTCACTTCGGGGATCCGGTCAAATGCCGATGTTATAAGGTCTCTGCGCCGTTTGAACTCTTCTCTCATTTCAATAATGATCTCTTCAGGCTCGTTGAGAGCCTGCAAAGCCGCCATCTGGCTGATCGAGGCCGGATTGGAAGTGGAATGATCCTGCAGTTTATTGACATACCCCATGATCTCTTCGGGGCCGGCAGCATAACCGATCCGCCATCCCGTCATGGAATAGGCCTTCGAAACGCCGTTGACGGTGATGGTCAGATCATAGACCTCTTTGCCCAAAGAAGCAAAGGATGTGTATTGATCGGTATCATAAATGAGCTTTTCATAAATCTCATCGCTGATCACGAAAATGCCATTCTTCACGCAGACCTCAGCGATCAACTCCAGCTCATTCTTCGAATACAACATTCCCGTTGGATTCGACGGCGAATTGAGGATCAGCAGTTTGGTTTTATCGGTAATGTTCTTGGAAAGCTGACTAGCTGTGATCTTAAAATGGGTCTTGGCGGAAGTCGGAAGGATATTAATCGTCGCGCCGGCAAGCTTGACCATTTCCGGATAACTGACCCAATAGGGAGATGGGAGAAGGACTTCCTCGCCCTCGTCGGCTAAAACCTGGATGATATTATAAATCGAATGTTTCGCCCCGCAGGAAACAACGATCTGCGAAGGCGAATATTCCAATTGATTATCTCTTTTGAATTTGGCGGCTATGGCTTTACGTAACTCAACGGTACCGGTACTCGGCGTATATTTCGTAAAACCATTCTCGATCGCCCGGATGGCAGCCGCTTTGATGGCAGGGGGAGTATCGAAATCGGGTTCCCCAGCAGCAAAATTGACGACATCGATGCCTTTAGATTTGAGTTCCTTGGCTTTTGCCGTGATCGCCAAAGTCGAAGAACCAACAACCGTTGCGACACGGCTGTTAATCTTTAAGGGCAATGTTTGCAATTTCCACCCTCCAAAACAACATGGCTCGTATGAAACTATTTTCCTGAGGACTTCCGATTAAATATCTTCCTGATGCCTGAAAACCTGCTCCCGCGTTTTTCCTTATCGGCGCCGGGGGCTGTCTGTTTCGGTTTGACAATATCCTTTTTCGATACTTGGTCTTTGATGTCTTTTTCGACATTATCCTTGACGGGTGTCTTCGTTGCTGGTTTTGGCATCTCGGCTGTGGGAGGAACAGCTTCTACAACTTTATCTTTTTTCTTAGGAGCTGCCTTTGACTTTGGTTTGCTGACAACGATTTGTTCCCTCTCGGTAAGTTCAAGAAATGCCAACCTGGCATTATCCCCACGTCGGTTCCCAAGAGGGATGATCCTGGTGTATCCCCCGACCCGGTTCTTGAAACGAGGCGAGGTCTTTAAAAACAGATTGCTGACGAGTTGATGGTCGCACAAAATCGCGAAAGCGCGGCGTTTATCGGCAAGGGTCCCTCTTTTGCCCAACGTGATAAGCTTATCGACCAATTTTCGGGCCTCTTTCGCTTTCGCCTGAGTGGTGCAAATCCTTTCTTTGACCAAAGTCGCTTTAGCGATATCCCGGACCATGGCCTTACGAGCGCTTGAATTCCTGTTTAATTTATTTCCAGCGATTCTGTGTCTCATAGCGTTCCTTTATGACCCCTTAGTCTTTCTTCCGCAATTTTTTCGCGTCGACTTTCATTCCCAAGCTTAAACCCATCACCTTGAGGATTTCATTAATTTCCGTTAAGGACTTTTTTCCAAAATTGCGGTATGTCAAAAGCTCGGATTCCGGCTTTCGGACGAGCTCAGCGATCGTTTTAATATTCCCATCCTTAAGGCAATTAGCGCTGCGGACCGATAATTCCAGTTCCGAAATCGGAAGACGCAGTTTCTCGTACAGCGCCTTTTCTTCAGCAGAGACCTCTTCCTCTTCCTCCTCTTCTTCAGGAAGCTGCCCATAGCTCACAAACACATCCAGATGCCGTTGGAGAATGTTAGCCCCATACAACATCGCTTCTTTAGGGCTAATGCCCCCATTGGTATGAACTTCCATGATCAGACGGTCATAATCCGTCCGTTGGCCGACGCGGGTGTTCTCGACATAATAACTGACACGGATGATCGGGGTAAAAATCGAGTCGATCGCGATAGTATCAACGGCATCTTTCTTATTCTGTTCAGCCGGGACATACCCCCGCCCTCGGGAGACCTCCATTTCAATATTAAGTTTTGTGTCTCGCGTTAACGTCGCGATGTGCAAACCGGTATTTAGGACTTCAATGGTTTCATCGCAAATAATATCCGCCCCCGTCACTTCCCCTTTCTTTTCCGCCTTAATAAAGATCGGTTTAGGCACTTTGGAATGGGACCGTAAGACCAGCCTCTTCACATTGAGAATAATCTCGGATACGGATTCCATAACTCCCGGGATGGTAGAATATTCGTGCCGAACCCCATCAATTTTCAGGGAAGTCACGGCGCTTCCTTCGATCGATGACAACAAAATACGTCTAAGAGAATTTCCTAAGGTAATCCCGTAGCCTTTTTCGAAAGGTTCGGCGATAAACTTCCCATAGGTGTCCGTATAGGTCGCCTCATCACAATCCAGCCTTTTGGGCATCTGAAAATCACGCCACTTAACTCCCATATCACCCTCCTGATTGGTATGTCACAAAATGTTATCTGGAATAAAGCTCAACAATTAACTGTTCATTGACCGGGAAGGCAACGTCGTTGCGCTGAGGTAAGCGTTTGACTTTTGCCTTGTAATGCGTGTGATCGACCTCAAGCCATTCGGGCACAGCCCGGCCTTGCGTCGCCTTGATATTGTCATCAACGTTTTGTTTGCCTTTTTTCTTAAATTGAATCAAAATCTCGTCGTTCTGCTTGGTCAAGAATGAAGGAATATTGACCCGATGGTCATTCACATAAACAAAGCCATGACTCACTAACTGCCGTGCTTGCTTCCTTGAAGTACAGAACCCAAGCTGGAAAATAACGTTATCCAGCCTTCTCTCCAGAAATTGAAGCAACGTTTCTCCCGTAACACCTTTGATGCGAGCCGCTTTCTTAAAATAATTATGAAATTGCTCTTCGTAAAGGCCGTAGATCCTTTTGACTTTCTGTTTTTCCCTTAACTGAAGCCCGTAGTTTGATAATTTTCCTCGGCGATTGGACCCATGTTGGCCCGGGGCATAAGCCCTGCGGTCAAAGGCACAACGATGTGTTGTGCACCGGGTCCCCTTCAAGAAGAGCTTTTCGCCTTCCCTTCGACATAACCGGCAGCTTGAACCGATATATTTTCCCATTATACAATTCTCCTAAATTTATACCCTGCGTTTCTTTCTCGCCCGGCAACCATTATGCGGTAAGGGTGTTATATCCTTGATGGTTGTCACCATCAATCCATTGGCCTGCAAGGCGCGGATGGCCGATTCCCTTCCGGAACCCGGTCCGTTCACAAGCACATCCACGCTTTTCAGGCCGAATTCCTTCGCCTTCCGCGCGGCATCGGAAGAAGCCACTTGAGCCGCAAACGGCGTTGATTTCTTGGAACCGCTAAACCCGACAACGCCTGGCGTCGACCACACGATCACGTTGCCCTGCATATCCGTTATGGTTATCACCGTATTGTTAAACGTTGCCTTGATGTGCGCAATACCCGAGGTTATCCCTTTTAGTGATTTTTTCTTTGATTTATCTTTTTTCTTTTCTGGTTTTACCATTTAATCATTATCCTCAAACAAGTTATTCTTTCTTGATTTTGGCAGCCATGATCGGCTTGCGCCCTTTACGCGTCCGCGCATTGGTTCTTGTCCTTTGCCCCCGGACCGGTAATCCCCTGCGGTGGCGCAACCCTCGGTACGTTCCGATCGAAATATGCCTTTTGATATTCTCGCTGATTTCCCGGCGCAGATCCCCTTCCGTAATATAGCTGCTCTGAAGAATTGATGTAATCCGGGCAATCTCTTCATCGGAAAGATCTTTTGCCCGTCGATTAAAATCAATCTTGGCCCGAGTTAATACTTCACGGGACCTGGTCGGCCCTATCCCATAGATATATCGAAGGGATGCCTCAATCCTTTTTTCTTTTGGAATATCGACACCTAAAACTCTTGGCATATGTCTACCCTTGTCTTTGTTTATGTTTTGGATTGTCACAAATCACACGCACAATCCCTTTGCGCCGTACGATTTTGCAATTCCCACACAATCTTTTAACAGATGCTTTAACCTTCATTCTATTTATTCCTGTAAGTGATACGCCCGCGTGAAAGGTCATAGGGCGATAATTCAAGTTTAACCTTATCCCCGGGAAGAATCCGGATAAAATGTTTGCGGATCTTTCCCGATATATGGGCCAAAACCATATGGCCGTTCTCGAGTTCCACACGGAACATCGCATTCGGCAATGCTTCCTTAATCGTTCCTTCAACTTCAATAAGTTCTTCTTTGGCCATAGGATTTATGCTTATTTCGTTAAAATTTCAGGGCCATCTTCCCAAATAGCTATTGTCTGTTCAAAATGAGCCGATGGCTTTCCGTCTTCCGTCACGACGGTCCAGCCATCATCCAATATCTTGGTCGGACTCTTCCCTAAATTAACCATCGGTTCAATCGCGAAAACCATCCCTTCTTTCAAAACCGGCCCTTTATGCGGCGGCCCGAAATTCGGGATCTCAGGTTCTTCGTGAAGACATTTCCCGATTCCATGTCCCACAAATTCCCTGACAACTGAGAAATGATTCGCTTCAACATGCTTCTGGACCGCATGGGATATATCCGAAAGTTGATTGTTGACACGTGCCTGACCAATGCCTTGATTCAACGATTCAGCCGTAACCTCAATGAGTTTCTGTAATTCCTTTTTAACACTGCCAATACCAACCGTTATGGCCATATCGGAAAAATAATGGTTATAAATGATCCCAATATCCAAGCTCGCGATATCTCCGTCTTTCAGCACCCGTCCTCCGGGAATGCCATGGACAACCTCTTCATTTACCGAAAGGCAAACACATCCCGGAAAACCGCGGTAGCCTTTAAAAGCCGGTTCAACATGATAGGCCTTGATCAGCTCTTCGGCCTTTTGATCAATTTCCCGTGTCGTCACCCCAGATTTTAAAGAGCCTTTTAATTCACGGACGATCTCCGCAAGGATCTTGCCAGCCTCGCGCATTATTTTTATTTCTTCCGGCGTTTTAATGCTGATCGACCTATCGTCCGCCACAAGAAAACTCCTCACTTCGTTCGTCGTATCTTCTTTGCTGCATAGGAAGGGAGTTTTCTAGCAGCATCCGCGTTCATGCTCTCCTATGCTGTGAACTATTTTCATCAGACTCTCTTGGACCTCTTGAGAGTTTCTATCCGCGTCCACTTTCTTAAGTTTTCCCTGCGCTTCATAATAATCAATGACCGGCTTTGTGTTCTTCAGATAAACACTCATCCGCGTCTTGATCGTCTCTTCATTGTCATCAGGGCGCTGATAGATTTCGCCGCCGCATCTGTTGCAAATGCCTTCTTTCTTGGGCGGATTATTTTTCACATGAAAAATAGCGCTGCAATGGCGGCAGATCCGCCGGCCTGTCAGCCGTTCGACAATCACGGGCAGCGACGCATCCAAATATACCGCATAATCAACAGGTTTGTTTAAACCATTCAGCAGAATATCCAAATCTTTGGCCTGCACTTTCGTCCGCGGAAAGCCATCCAGCATGTACCCTTTGTCGATCGCCTTGTCATGGGAAAACTTATTCTCAATCAGCTTAATAACCACTTGATCCGGCACAAGCCCGCCGCTTTCGACATAATGTTTGACTTCCTGGCCAAGAAGCGTATTGTTCTTCATCTCCTCCCGGAGCATATCCCCCGTTGAAACATGAGGAATATCGAGTTTTTTGTTTAAGAAAGCGGCCAATGTCCCCTTCCCCGCACCCGGCGGTCCCAACAAAACTAACTTCATCGTCTCCCCTTTATGTGGCCAGATTTCATGAACCCGTCATAATGCCGCATGACTAGATGAGATTCAATCTGCTTCATCGTATCCAGCATCACACCGACCGTAATCAAAACTCCCGTTCCGCCAAAAAAGGAGGCCACCAAATAAGGGACTCTGAACGAAGCCATAATCGCATCCGGCATGACGGCAATACACATAATGAATAAAGCCCCCGCCAATGTGATGCGCGTCATAACGAAATCAAGATAATCCGCTGTCTGCGTGCCCGGACGGACACCCGGGACAAATCCGCCGTGCTTTTTCATGTTTTCAGCAACATCAATGGGATTGAAAACAATCGCCGTATAAAAATAACAGAAGAAAACGATTAAAAGTCCGTAAAATGTGTAATACAAAAAATGGCCCCTGCTGATAACGCTTGCCATTGACTGGAACCCCTCATGCGGGATAAAACTGGCCAGGGTTGCCGGGAATAAAATAATCGACTGGGCAAAGATGATCGCGATAACACCCGAAGTATCCACCTTAAGCGGAATATAGGTATTTTGCCCGCCGTAGACTTTTCTTCCAACAATACGCCGGGCATATTGCACAGGGATTTTTCGTTGCGCTTGGGTGATCAAAGTGATGGCAATAACCACCCCAACCAAAAAGGCAAGCATGATCAACAACGTTAACGGCTGAAGTTGGCTCCCTCCCCCCGCTGAAGGCGACATCAATTGCACAAGGTTCTGCGCCGCTGATGGAGCCGCGGAAATGATACCAGCCGTAATAATCAACGATATCCCGTTACCAATCCCTTTTTCCTGGATCTGCTCCCCCAACCACATTAAAAGCAACGTTCCGCTGGAAAGGGTCAAAACAGTCACAATACGAAATGCCCAGCCAGGATTATTCACGACCTGCAACCCCCCGAAAACCACTCCTGATCTGTCTTCAAGCCAAAGAGCGATAAAAAACGACTGCACAACCGCCAAAACCAATGTTCCATAACGTGTATACTGGTTGATTTTATGATAGCCGGCCTGTCCTTCCTTCGCCAATTTCTCAAGGGCCGGGATGACAGCGGTTAACAGCTGCAAAATGATCGAGCTTGAGATATAAGGCATGATCCCAAGAGCAAACACGGTCGCTTTCTCAAGAGCCCCGCCGGAAAACATATTCATGACGCTGAATATGCTTCCGCTTGCCGCTGAGGTCATCTTCTGAAAATATTCACCTAAAACCGCGCCGTTGACGCCTGGCGTCGGAATATAACATCCAACTCGATACGCGGCAATCATAGCCAACGTAAACAATATCTTCTTCTTCAGTTCAGGGATCTTAAAGCAATTGACAAACGCACTTAACATTATTTCTTAAAAGGCCCTTTTTCTATATTCGTATTTTCAACAACAGGTTCGATCTTACCGCCGGCTTTAATCACTTTGTCCTGGGCTGTTTTCGAAATACTCCCTGCCTGAATGGTCAGGGATTTTTTGATTTCCCCGTCACCCAAAATCTTAAAAGGCTTATTTAAACTTCTGATAAGCCCTTGCTGTTTTAAAAACTCCGCATTGATGATAGTGCCATTCTCGAATTTATTAAGTCGCTCCAAAGCGACAACTTGGTTAAGAATGGGCCGCTTACTGTGAAAGCCAACTTTAGGGAGCCGCCGGATCAAAGGCATTTGGCCGCCTTCGGATGAAATGACAACAGCGCGCCCCGTACTGTGGGCTTTTTGGCCATTCTCGCCACGACCACTTGTCTTTCCGCGGCCCGATCCCTTGCCCCGGCCGACAATTCTTTTGTGTTTTCTTGAACCCTTCGGTGATTGTAACTCGTGCAAATGCATGATCAATTCCTGTTTTTATCCGTTGACCAATCCGTCTGTTTTAAGACGGGTAAGCCCATCGATTGTTGCTTTGACGACATTAATGGGATTATTCGATCTGTGACACTTTGTCAAAATGTTTCGAATCCCAGCCCCATCACAGACGGCCCGCACCGGCCCTGCCGCGATAACGCCGGTTCCTTCTGAAGCCGGTTTAAGCAGGACCCGAGATCCGCTGCACCTGCCGATAATCTCATGAGGAATCGTCGTTCCTTTCAGGGAAATCTTAATCATATTTTTCTTTGCTGCCGCCATGGCCTTTCGGATGGCAATGGATACTTCCGCGGCTTTTTCTAAACTATAGCCGACATTCCCCTTGGTATCACCGACAACCACCAAAGCGCTGAAGGATAGTTTCTTCCCCCCTTTTGTGACTTTGGTAATACGGTTGATCGAGACGACCTTTTCAACAGTTTCCGCTCCCTCCGCCCCTGCCGCCAGCACCTCTTTATCCAAAATCTCTTCTTCCGCGGATTTCTCGTGAACGCCACTGCCCCGTTTACCAACGCCCTTTTCGCCGACTATCTTGTCTTCGGGAATTTTCTCCCTTTTAAAATCAGGTTTTCGGAACTTTTGTTCTTTCGGTCTTTTTATATTGTCAGATGGCTCTTTGTCTCTTTTATTCATAATTCCTAAAACTCCATTCCGCCTTTTCGCGCCCCATCAGCAAAAGCTTTAACGCGCCCGTGATAGAGGTAACCACCGCGGTCAAAACACACTCTTTTGATTCCTTTTTTCTGGGCCTCGGCGGCAAATGCTTCTCCGAAAACTGAAGCGGCAGCGATATTTCCCCCATTCTTGATTTTACCCGAAACAGATTTACTGCGTGTGGACATTCCTAACAGCACTTTCCCTGCGCTATCATCAATGACCTGGGCATAAAAATTCAAAAGACTTCGATGAACACATAATCTCGGCTGATCGCTTGTCCCGGCAATTTTCTTGCGGATCCTGCTATGCCTTCCGATTCTTTTCCGTTCTTTTACTTTTGTTATTCTCATGATCGTTTTTATTTTGCGACTGATTTTCCAACTTTCCTTCGGACATGCTCTCCGACATACCGGATGCCTTTCCCCTTATACGGTTCAACCGGCTTTAAATCACGTATTTTGGCCGCAGTCTGCCCGACCAGAACACTGTCCGGCCCTTCAACGGTAATCGAGGTTTGATTCGGGACGATGGCCTTAATACCATCCGGCACAAGAAATTCAACCGGATGGCTAAACCCTAGGTTGAATAAAATCTTATTCCCCTGGAGTTGGGCTCGAAACCCAATTCCCTGGATTTCCAGTTCTTTTTTGTGGCCATTGGTCACGCCAGCAATCATATTGACCAGACGCGAGCGGATGGTCCCATGATTGGCGCGATCCTGTTTAGCATCCGAACTACGCGTAACCGTTAATTTATCTTCTGTAAACTCAACATTGATACCATCAGGGATATTAAGGTTCAATTTGCCCTTAGGCCCTTCCAGAGCGACTGTACCCGCCGCTACGTTGACCTTGACCCCTTTTGGGACATCAACTGGATTTTTACCTGTTCTTGACATAATTCAAAATTCCATGACTTTATCGCAACGTGCTTGTCTTTTCTTCCTCGACGCCCTTAATGGCGAGCCCTTCGGCAGGCTTAGGGTTCCTCTCGGCCGAATTGTCCCGAGCTTGCCGAGGGACAAGCCCTGCACCAGAAGGTGCAGGGCGCGACGAATCACTACCAAACGTAACACAAAACTTCCCCGCCAATTTTCATCTTACGGGCCTCACGGTCACTGACAATGCCTTTTGAAGTTGAGATAACAGCTGTTCCCAACCCGTTGATGACGCGCGGGACTTTATTGTTTTGCGCATATATCCGCAATCCTGGGCGCGATATGCGTTTAAGACCGATTATAACCGGCTTTTTGTTCTCATATTTCAAGTACACTTTATAGGTGCCCTGAACACTGTCCTTCATCAGCCGATAATCTTCTATATATCCATCAGCCTTGAAAATCTCAAGGATCCTCTCCATCAACTTTGACGCCGGGATATCAACCGTCTCTTTATTAGCTTGTATGCCGTTCCGGATAATCGTTAACAAATTACTGATTGGATCATTTAATGACATAATAACCAGATTCTCCCTTCCGTGTTTTACGGAAATGTATTACCAGCTCGCTTTTTTAACGCCTGGAAGTTCGCCGCGCCAGGCAAGTTCACGAAAACAGATCCGGCAGACCGCGAAGCGCCGCAAATACCCTCTTGAACGTCCACAGAGTTTACAACGATTATACTTCCTCGTGGAAAATTTCGGTTTCCTCGATGATTTTATGATCAATCCTTTTTTTGCCATATATTCTCTTTTCCGCTTTTACATCTGTTCGGATTTTGCGGTTTTCTTACGAAAGGGCATCCCTAAAAGGCTCAAGACTTCAAGAGTCTGGTCCTTGGGCCCCCTATTGAATACAAACGTGATGTCCATCCCCTGGACATTTGATATTTTCCCGGGATCCATTTCAGGAAAGATTGCCTGTTCACTAAGGCCGATACTATAGTTGCCTTCCTTATCAAACGATTTGAAGGAAACGCCGTTGAAGTCACGGATTCTGGGCAGTGTGACGTTGACTAAGCGGTCCATGAACTCATACATTTTAGTCCGCCGTAACGTCACCTTGCAGCCAATCGGCATCCCAATGCGTAATTTAAAATTGGATATCGCTTTTTTAGCCTTTGTGATAACCGCCTTCTGTCCAGTAATAGCCGTCAGGTCAGCAACCGCGCTTTCCAATATTTTCATGTCTCCCATAGCGCGCCCAACCCCCATATTAACCACGATTTTGTTCAGGCGTGGCACCGCCATCCTGTTTTTAATTCCGAATTTCTCCTGCATCTTTGGGATGACTTCTTCTTCATATCTTTTCTGCAAACGCGATATCACTTTAAATAACCTCTCCGCTCTTCTTGGCAATACGCACCTTGCTGCCGTCCTTGAGTATCGAGGAGGCCATGCGGGTTGATTTATTCGTCCTCTTATCCACCAGCATAATGTTAGAACGGTGGATCGGCATCTCGATCTCAATGAAACCGCCTTGCTGGTTTTGTTGGGTCGGCCGCTGAGCCTTCTTCGACAAATTGATGTGTTCAACGATGACGCGGTCCTGTTTTGGAAAAACCTTTAACACTTTTCCTGTTTTCCCTTTATCTTTGCCGGCAATCACAACAACCTGGTCATTTTTCTTAATAGTGAACATTACACCACCTCAGGAGCCAAAGAGACAATTTTCATATATTCCATGTTTCTCAATTCACGCGCGATCGGCCCAAAAACACGTGTTCCTTTCGGATTTCCCGTCTCATCAATAATCACAATCGCGTTTGTATCGAAACGGACATATGTGCCGTCTTGTCTTCGGATCGGCGCCTTGGTCCGAACGATAATAGCCCTCGCCTTGTCCCCCTTTTTGATCGCCGCATCAGGAGCCGATTCCTTAATATTGACCCGGATAATATCCCCGATCCGTGCGCACCGTCTGCCTTTAGCATGAAGGACTCCGATCATCGAAGCCTTGCGCGCCCCTGAGTTATCCGCGACATCCAAAACCGTTTTCATATAAATCATAACGACCCCTTAATTGTTCTTCACGACTCCCATAATCACCCAGCGCTTATCCTTCGAAAGCGGCCTAGTTTCCATGATACGGACCACATCGCCTTCCTTCGTTTCATTTTTCTCGTCATGCGCCTTATATTTGGATGCGGAACGAACAACCTTATCATACTTGCCGTGCTTTGACGCCCATCTGACTTGAACCACACGGGTCTTATTCATTTCGTCGCTGATCACAGTCCCCTGCAAGAATTTCCGCCTATTAACACGCTTTTTTGTTTCTACCATTTAAGGCCTCTTTCAAATACATTATTAAGATTGGAAACAGTCTATTTCTTTGCCTCTGATTCTCGCTCATTCAAGATCGTAAGAATCCGGGCAATATCCCGCTTCAACAATCTGAAACGATCCGGCTTCTCAACATTTCCCATCTTTCGTTGATAATTAAGGTCAAAAAGTTCTTTTTTGAAAGCCTTCTGTTTTTGAAGCAATTCTTCAGAACTCAATCCTCTTAACTCGCTTGGTTTCATCACAATCCCTTAACTTAATGACTTGCAATTGCCCTTGAAATAAATCTCGTCTTTAACGGCAATTTAAAAGAAACAAGCCGAAGAACGATTTTTGCGAAATCTTCGGGAACGCCGCTCAATTCAAAGACCACTTTTCCACGTTTAACGACAGCCACCCAATGGTCAAGATCGCCTTTTCCCTTTCCCATACGGGTTTCAGCCGGTTTCTTGGTAACAGGTTTATGAGGGAAAATATTAATCCAAAACTTGCCAGCCCCCTTCAGCTTGCGAGCCACAACAACCCTGCACGCTTCAATATGGTTTGACTTGATAAGACCGTTCTCGATGGCCTTAAGCCCATATTCCCCAAATTGCACCCTGTTTCCGGATGAAGAGATACCCCGCGTTTTCCCTTTTTGAACTTTACGATATTTTACTTTTTTTGGTAATAATCCCATCTTTCCTATCCTTCACGAAAGACTATTGCCTACCGCGCTTTTGGGCTTAATTTATCCTGTCTCTTGATTTCCTTAATAATTTCCCCTTTGTTAACCCAAACCTTAATCCCAAGAACGCCATAGGTTGTTTTGGCTTCAGCGAATCCGTAGTCAATTTTGGCGCGAAATGTATGCAGAGGAAGTTTCCCAACCTTATACGACTCTGTACGGGCAATTTCAACACCGTTTAAGCGCCCCGCACAACGAATTTTAATTCCTTCGACACCCGCTGTCATGGCTTGGTCAATAGCCCTTTTCATGGCTCGACGAAACGCAATACGTTTTTCAAGCTGGAAAGCAACATTTTGAGCAATAAGCTGAGCCTCCGTTGAAGGGTTCTTAATTTCTCGCGGGTCAATCGCAATTTCCTTTGACGATATCTTGCCCAGTTCTTCTCTTAAACGTTCAATATCCGCGCCGCGGCGCCCAATGATAACCCCGGGACGCGCGGTATGAATAACAATCTTTGTTTTATCCGCAAGCCGTTCAATGACCACCTTTGCGACAGAAGCTAGTTTAAACCGTTCCTTGATAAAACTCCTGATTTTTTGGTCTTCAATCACGTTTCGAGCGTATTCGTTCTTATCGGCATACCAAAGACTGCGCCAATCTTCGATATATCCTATTCTCAGAGCTAGCGGACTGACTTTTTGACCCACGAAAAATTCTCCCGTCATTTTTTCTGTCACTTTTCAACCCTATTGAAAAATGACGAGGCTCGCCCCGAACCACACGGTTCGGGGCGGCCTTATTTAGTTATCAAATCTAATTCAATGGTTAAATGAGTTGTTTTCTTCAAAATAGGCGTTGCGCGTCCGAAAGCTGCAGGCCGATACCTTCGCCAACTCGGCCCCTGCTCCGCCAAGACTTTGGAAATGTATAATTGATCTTCCGAAAGGCCTTTTTGTTTGGCATTGTTAACGGCAGAATCCAAAACCTTCGTAATTAAACCTTTGGATCCTTTATTCACATGCGTCAAAATGGCTAAAGATGTGCTGACATCTTTCCCACGAATAAGATCAATGACCTGTCTTACTTTCGTAGGAGAAACGCGCATGTATCTAGCTTTAGCTCGTGCAATCATAATCACATTCCATGAGAAATTATGTTTTGTCTTCAGCCTTCTTCGCTTTTACGCCGCCGTGCTTCCGGAATATTCTCGAAGGGGCAAACTCCCCGAATTTGTATCCAACCATATTTTCCGTAATAAAAATCGGGACGTGTTTTCGCCCATCATGGATGGAAACCGTGTATCCAACAAACTCGGGTGTGATCGTTGAACGCCGTGACCATGTCTTGATCGGCTGCCTCTGCCCGGAATCAACAGCTTTTTTGAATTTCTTCGCCAAGGATTCTTCAACATAAGGACCTTTTTTGACTGAACGTGTCATCCTATTTCGCCCCTCTTCTTCTAACAATAGAATTATTCGAATACTTTCTCTTTTTCCGAGTCTTTAATCCCTTGGTCTTCTTTCCCCAAGGGGTAACGGGATGTGGCGCTCCCTGCGGGGCTTTCCCCTCACCCCCACCATGAGGGTGGTCTACAGGGTTCATGGCTACCCCCCGGACAGCACCGCTGCGACCCAGCCAACGCATCCTGCCAGCCTTTCCTAAAGAACGGCTCTCGTGTTCAACGTTCCCGATTTGCCCAATCGTGGCGCGGCAATTAATCGCAATCTTACGGACTTCGCTTGACGGCATTCGGACAAAAGCCACATCGCCTTCTTTGGCCATAATCTGAGCGGATGTGCCTGCCGAACGGACAATCTTACCCCCCCGGCCAGGCTTAAGCTCAATATTATGAACAGCCGCCCCCAGCGGGATCCTGCTTAACGGCATACAATTGCCCGGTTTCATTTCAACCTCTTTATCGACCGTACTCACAATTTTCTGACCCGGGTTCAAATCAAGAGGCGCGAGAATATAAGCCTTATCACCATTCGAATACTGGATGAGCGCGATCCGAGCCGATCGATTGGGATCGTATTCAATCCCTATGACTTCAGCCAGATCATCAATACGGTCACGTTTAAAATCGATGACGCGATAACGGCGCTTATGCCCGCCGCTGCGGTATCGTGCCGTGATCCGTCCGTAGACGTTACGACCACCTGATTTCTTTAAAGGCCTCAACAAAGATTTTTCAGGGGTTGATTTTGTAACTTCAGCAAAATCAGAGATCACTGTAAATCTTAAAGAACTCGTTGTTGGTTTGAATCGTTTCATCCCCACGATCAGGTCACCTCAATTTTATGCCCCTCTTTAAGGGTAACGATCGCCTTCTTCCACGGAGTCGTCCTGCCCAGCTCCTGGCGAACGCGTTTGTATTTTCCCGTCACAATGCACGTATTCACATCCTGAACTTTCACCTTATAAATTTCCTCGATCGCCTTTTTAATCTCGATCTTATTGACATTCTTGGCAACCTGAAAAAGGTATTTCCGTCCGGGCTCAAGGCGCGTTCCTTTCTCCGTCCTGACGATCGTTTTAATGATATCGTAACAAGTAATCACTTCTTGACTCTCTCTATTAAATGGTGTAACGCTGTTTTTGTCACTAAAAGTTTCTTGTTGCGCATAATATCATAAGCATTGACATCCTGCGCGCGCATGATATGAAATGACGGGATGTTGCGCGAAGTCCTGACCACGCTTTCATCACTTCCGTCTAATATAGCTAGGGTTTTCCCTTTAACGTCCAATTTGTTCAATAATTGCGAGAATTCTTTGGTCTTGCTGAAACCGTCTTTGATATCAGCAATGCAATGCAAATTATTGCTTTGAGATTTCACCTTCAGACTTTCCCTCAATGCCGCCGTTTTGATCCTTTTGGGAAGCGTGTAGCCAAAATCACGCGGATGAGGGCCAAAGATAATTCCGCCGTGATGCCATAATGGCGAGCGGATAGAACCAGCACGCGCTTGGCCCGTTCCCTTCTGGCGAAAAGGCTTCTTGCCCCCCCCGGAAACATCGGCCCTCTCTTTTGTCGAGACGTTACCCTGCCGCAACGTCGCCTGATACATCACGATAGCTTGGTGGATAACATCCGTATTAAGATGGCCCCCAAAAACTTCTTCCGGAAGATCAATCTTTTCTACTTCGTTCCCTTTTTTATCTAAAACAGGTAATTTTTTCACGTTACGTCTTGCCTTTTGCTTTCGCTTTGCTTTGTTTCATCGGATTAACCTTCTTCAGAACAAACGGCTTCACCGTAGTCAGGTCTTTCCAGGCCTTCTTCTGGGAACGGTTAATGGTCAAAAACGAATTTTGATGCCCGGGAACCGCCCCCTTAATCAAGATTGTATTATGTTCGGCATCAACGTCCATGATACATAAACCCTGAACAGTCACCCTGCTGGAGCCCATATGTCCCGGCATGTTGGTCCCTTTAAGCGTTCTTGAAGGATCCGCGCTGGCCCCGATAGACCCAATGCGCCGGTGATGCATGGATCCATGCGCCGCGGGCCCTCCGCTCCAATGCCACCTTTTCATGCCGCCTTGGAATCCTTTGCCGATCGAAACTCCCGTCACATCAACAAAATCACCCGGTTTGAAAAAATCGGCCTTGATTTCCTGTCCGACTTTATATTCCGCATTGTTTGTCGATCGGAATTCCTTGATGACGCGCACCGGAGATACCCCAATTTTCTTAAAGAAACCCTGCTGTGCTTTGCTGACTTGTGATTCTTTCTGTTCTCCAAAGCCTAGTTTTACTTTATCCGGAGACTCTTTGACTTCAAGAACAGTGCATGGGCCAGCCTCAACAACAGTTACGGGAACAATATTCCCACCCTTGTCAAAGATCTGGGTCATGCCAAGTTTTTTTCCAAGTAAGCCTTTTATCATTGTCTTACCTTTAATGAAATGACCTACTGCTTGATCTCAACATCGACACCAGCAGGCAGGTTCAGTTTTCTCAAAGCTTCAACCGTTTTGGCTGTCGGCTCAATGAGGTCAATAAGCCGTTTATGCGTTGCCAACCCGAACTGCTCTCTGGACTTCTTATCAATCACAGGAGACCTCAGCACGGTATACAATTCCTTTTTAGTCGGTAACGGTACCGGACCGGAAACTTTGGCCCCGGTGCGTATGGCCGTATCAAGGATTTCCTGAGCAGACTGATCAATCAGCCTATGGTCAAATGCTTTTAGTTTTATCCGTATTTTTTGCATATATGTTAATCGTTTATTCGAGCCACAACCCAACTTGTCTTTTGGGATGAAAGATTCGTTGGGAGTACCCTTGTCTCATCACATGTTCAAAGACGATAAAACAAGGACAGCAGTTTATCCGCTTCCCGAAAGAAGGAATTTGGTCTTACGCTAGGATCTCATGAATAACACCAGCGCCAACAGTGCGGCCGCCTTCACGGATAGCAAAACGCAATTCTTTTTCCATAGCAATCGGTTGAATCAATTCGACTTCTAATTCAACGTTGTCACCCGGCATGCACATCTCCATACCTGCAGGAAGGCTTGCCGTCCCGGTTACGTCCGTCGTCCTAAAATAAAACTGCGGCCGATATCCCTTGAAAAACGGTGTATGGCGGCCGCCTTCGTCTTTCGTGAGAATGTAAGCTTTTGATTTGAACTTCGTATGAGGTGTGATCGTACCCTTAGCTGCCAGGACCTGACCGCGCTCAATCGCGTCTTTCTCGATACCTCTTAAAAGAAGTCCGACATTGTCTCCGGCCCGGCCTTCGTCCAATTCCTTACGGAACATCTCGACGCCTGTAACAACAGTCTTGCCGATCTCTGCTTTCATGCCGACAATATCCACTTCATCGCCAACCTTAACAACCCCGCGCTCGATACGGCCGGTAGCAACCGTCCCTCGGCCGGAAATCGAAAATACATCTTCAACAGCCATCAAGAACGGTTTGTCTAACTCTCTTGGAGGCTCAGGGATATAATCATCGACTGCTTGCATAAGATCCAGAATCGGCTTTGTCTTTTCCGGATCATCAATATGATTTAACGCATCTAAAGCGCTTCCCTTGATAATCGGAATGTTGTTCCCATCATACTGGTACTTAGTCAATAGTTCTCTGAGCTCTAACTCGACCAATTCGAGGAGTTCTTTATCTTCAACTTGGTCGCACTTGTTCAAAAAAACAACCAGGCAAGGAACATTGACCTGACGGGCCAAAAGAATGTGCTCTTTGGTCTGAGGCATAGCCCCGTCAGCGGCTGAAACGACCAAAATCGCGCCATCCATCTGGGCCGCGCCGGTGATCATGTTCTTGATATAGTCGGCGTGGCCGGGACAATCGATATGCGCATAATGGCGTTTTTCCGTTTCATATTCGAGATGAGCAATGTTGATCGTAACGCCGCGCTCTTTTTCTTCAGGGGCATTGTCGATCGAATCGTAGGTACGTATTTGCGCCAATCCCTTTTTATGCAATACCATCGTAATCGCCGCGCTTAACGTTGTTTTCCCATGGTCAACGTGGCCGATGGTTCCTACATTTAAATGCGGTTTTTTTCTTACGAATTTTTCCTTAGCCATAATATTCCTCCCTTTTCTGAATATCTTGGATTCTTTATACTCTAATTCCGTTTACTTGTTTCTTGTTCTTCTCGTGCACCAATTATTTTATCGACTATATATGCAGGAACTTCGTCATAATACGACGGTTCCATTGAGAATGTGGCGCGGCCTTGAGTCAAAGAACGGATCGCATTGACATAGTTAAACATCTCTGCCAATGGGACATCGCATCGCGCCGTTTTCAGGTTTCCGCGGCTTCCCAAATTAACGATCTTGGCCCGCCGTTGATTAAGATCACCCAGGACCGCTCCCATAAAGGCTTCCGGTGAAATCACTTCAATATCCATGATCGGTTCAAGAAACACTGATTTTCCCTTATTTAAGGCCTCCCGTAAAGCATTTTTTGCGGCTAATTGAAAAGCCAATTCGCTTGAGTCAACCTCATGATAGGACCCGTCAACCAATGTTACCGTGAAATCAACAACCGGATAACCAGCTAAAACTCCGTTTAAGGCCGCCTCGCGAATCCCTTTCTCAATGGGTTTAATGTATTCCTTCGGGATCGCACCACCTCTGATCTTATTGATAAAAACGATCCCTTTTCCTTTTTCTTCAGCAGGCTCCGCATCAATGACCACATGCCCATACTGACCGCGCCCACCGCTCTGTGCGATATGTTTTCCGACAACACCGGTAACCTTTCGCGTCAAGGTTTCCTTGTACGCGACTTCGGGACGGCCAACCTGCGTTTCCAAACCAAACTCGCGTTTCATACGGTCAATAATAATTTCCAAATGAAGCTCTCCCATACCTGAGATAATCGTCTGCGCTGTTTCCTGATCATATTCCACCTTCAGCGATGGATCTTCATCAAGAAATTTTCTCATTGTCAACCCTAACTTATCTTGATCCGCCTTTGTTTTCGGCTCGATCGACATGGACACAACCGGCTCAGGGATCCGCATGTTCTCGATCAGGATTTTATGATCAAGGGCGCAAAGAGTGTTCCCCGATTTGCTTTCTTTCAGTCCCACGAGCGCAATAATCTCCCCTACTTCAGCTTGATCGACAATTTCCTGCTTGTTAGAATGCATCACAACAATCTTCGCTATACGTTCTTTAACCCGCTCGGACGCATTGTAAACCTGCGAGCCTTGTTTAAGCGTCCCTGAATAAATCCGCGTATAAAACAATTTCCCAACGTAAGGATCCGTCGCCACCTTAAAAATTAAAGCGCTGAATGGAGCCTTTGGTGAAACCTCGCGCGTGATTGTTTTTTTCGTATCGGGATTAATGCCAGAAACAGGAGGGACATCTAAAGGGGAAGGCAGATAATCGGCGACGGCATCTAAAAGCATCTGGACACCTTTATTCTTCAGCGAAGATCCGCAGAGAACGGGAAGGAATTCATTGCTGACAACGCCTCGGCGGATTGCTTTTTTAATATCATCAACGGAGATCTCCTGTTCTTCCAAATATTTCACAGCAATAGTATCGTCAATATCCGCCAGCCGTTCGATCAAGATGTTCCGCAATTCCTCCGTTTTCGCCTTGAATTCTTCGGGAATAACCGTGTCTTCAATCTCGTTTCCAAGGTCATCCTTGAAGATCCGATATTTCCGGTGGACGATATCAACAATCGCATGAAATTTATCTTCAGATGCATTTGGGAATTGGATGGCCGCCGCGTTAGCCCCGAGCCTTTCATGAATTTCACCTAAAACACGTTCGAAATTCGCACCTAACCGGTCCAGTTTATTGATAAAGGCAATACGCGGCACATGATACCGGTCAGCCTGGCGCCAAACCGTTTCTGTCTGAGATTGTACGCCACTCGTGGCGCATAAGACAATAACAGCCCCGTCCAAAACTTTCAAAGACCGCTCCACTTCCATCGTAAAATCCACATGGCCCGGGGTGTCGATGATATTGATTTTCTTATGGTTCCAATAACATGTCGTATTTGCCGCTGTAATCGTAATGCCTCTTTCCTGCTCTTGCTCCATCCAATCCATGGTCGTATTACCGTCATCGACTGTCCCCATTTTATGGATCACGCCGGCATAATAAAGGATGCGCTCCGTCGTTGTCGTCTTACCGGCATCGATGTGCGCAATAATCCCAATATTACGAACGTCCTGTAATGGTATCTCTTCTGTCATCAGACTGCTTAACCTCTCGTACTTGTGTGAATGGCTGTATAACTTCGGTTCTTCATATGAAGTGCATACAGCCATCGGATTACCACCGTAAATGTGAAAATGCTTTGTTTGATTCGGCCATCTTGTGCGTGTCATCACGCTTCTTCACAGCCGCGCCCTCACCCTTAAATGCCGCCAAAAGCTCATCTGCCAGCTTGTTCTTCATCTGTTTTCCCTTTTTCTTGCGGGCGAAATCCCTAATCCATCGCATCGCTAAAGAATTGCCCCGGGCAATCGGAACTTCAACGGGAACTTGATATGTCGCCCCGCCCAACCTCCTGGCCTTCACCTCCAGCCTTGGTCGCACATTATCGATAGCCTTATTAAAGAGTTTGGATCCATCCATTCCGTCTTGTTGCGCCTTTTGTTCAAAGATTTCCAATGCGCCATAAACAATATTTTCCGCAATCGTCTTTTTCCCGTTTAACATCAGATTGTTAATGAATTTAGCCAAAAGACGATTCCCATATTTGGGATCTGCAACTGGTTCTTTTTGTTCCGCCTTACGCCTTCTCATGATTTATTACCCTTCTCTTTTCGCTCCGTACTTTGAGCGCGATTTTTTTCTTTTTCCAACTCCAGCCGTATCCAAGGTCCCGCGGACAATATGATAACGGACGCCAGGCAGGTCCTTCACGCGACCCCCTCGCACCAAAACAATCGAGTGCTCCTGTAGGTTGTGCCCTTCGCCAGGGATGTAAGACGTTACCTCAAATTTATTCGATAACCGGACCCTGGCGATCTTGCGTAACGCCGAATTCGGCTTCTTCGGCGTCATCGTTTTCACCTGAAGGCAAACTCCTCTGCGAAACGGAGAGTTCAACAAAGCCGGTGATTTACTCTTCTTTTTTTTCTGCGTCCGGCTCTTTCTGATTAACTGTTGTATCGTCGGCATATTTAACCATTTCTATTTCTTTATAACATGGCAAACCCGTGCCCGCGGGGATCAAATGCCCTACAATGACATTCTCTTTCAGCCCGCGAAGAAGGTCGATTCTACCAGAAGAGGCTGCCTCTGTCAACACCCGAGTTGTCTCTTGGAAACTGGCTGAAGAGACGAAACTATCTGTCGTTAAAGACACTTTCGTAATTCCTAACAATAGGGGTGTTGCCTGGGCAGGCTTGCCCTTTTTCTTTATGACTTCATCATTGACTTTCTTAAAGGTGACCCGGTTGACCTGCTCCCCCACCAAAAACTTTGTATCGCCAGAGTCCTCGATTTTAACCTTTTTGAGCATTTGGGAGATGATCAGCTCAATATGCTTATCGTTAATACGGACCCCCTGCAGACGATAAACCTCTTGGACCTCATTCAACAGATATTCCTGCAGGACCTTGTCCCCGCAGACCTTTAAAATGTCATGGGGGACCACCGGCCCATCGGTCAGCTGCTGACCGGCAAAAACACGGTCGCCCTTATAGACATTCGGATGCTTTCCATGAGGAATGGTGTATTCTGAAGTCATTCCGGTTGGGCTCTTAACGATAATCGTGCGCCGACCGCGTCTATCTTCACCGAATTCAACAATGCCATCGATTTCGCTAATGACCGCGGGATCCTTGGGCTTGCGCGCTTCGAATAATTCAGCAACTCGCGGAAGGCCGCCGGTAATATCACGCGTCTTCCCGGCCCCTCTGGGAATTTTCGCAATCAAATCCCCGGCGTTGATCTTCTGCCTGTCTTTCACGAGGATGTGAGCTCCAATCGGAATCGAATAGATCCCAACAATCTCATCTTTCTCATCCGTGATGATAATTTGAGGATGATATTCCTGTTTATGCTCAACAACAACGCGTTCGGTAACGCCCGTCAGCGCATTCCGCTCTTCCTGAACGGTCACATCAGAAATAAGGTCTTCAGAATTAACCTCGCCCTTTACTTCCGTAATGATCGGAACCGTGTATGGGTCCCAATTCACGAAGATTTTATCTTTGGTGATCTGACCTCCATCCGCCACCTTGATGGACGCGCCCTGCGGCAACTGGTACCGCTCAAATTCTCGGCCGAACTCATTATTGATACTGACGGCCCCATTCCGGTTAAGGACGATAAATTCATTGCCTTTAGCAACAACGCGCAACTGATGGTACCTGATCGTTCCGCTATTTTTCGCTTTATAAAAAGATTGTTCTATGGCGCGGCTTGCCGTCCCGCCGATATGGAACGTCCGCATCGTCAACTGAGTCCCCGGCTCCCCTATGCTCTGCGCGGCAATGGTCCCGACCGCTTCACCTATTTCGACCATGCGATGCGTGGCAAGATTGCGGCCGTAACATTTGGTGCATAAGCCATGTTCCGCTTCACATGTCAGAACGCTGCGGATGCGCACCTTTTCGATCCCAAGATGCTCGATGAACTCCGCCTTTTCTTCCGTGATCATCTCACCAGCCTCGACAACGCGCTGGTCAGTCACAATATCAACGATACTGTCCAACGCCACGCGGCCCGTAATCCGTTCTTTCAGGCTCACAACCAGCTCATCCCCTTCGACGATAGCCGAAACCGTAATTCCATTAAGTGTTCCACAATCTAATTCTGTGATAACTTGCTCTTGGGCCACGTCGACTAGACGGCGTGTCAAATAACCGGCATCGGCCGTTTTAAGAGCGGTGTCCGCCAGACCCTTTCGCGCCCCATGAGTTGAAATAAAGTATTCCAAAACGGTTAATCCCTCGCGGAAACTTGCCGTGATCGGGCTCTCAATAATCTCTCCGGACGGCTTAGCCATTAAACCACGCATGCCTGAAAGCTGGCGGATCTGAAGTCGCGACCCGCGCGCACCGGAATCGGCCATGATAAAAACGGGATTAAACGGCTCCATCTGTTTGAACACCAAATCAGAAATGCCTTCTGTCGTATGCGTCCAGACGTCGATGATCTTGTTGTAACGCTCGCGGCCCGTAATAATACCTTTGCGGTATTGATCTTCGATCTTATTCACTTCCTGTCTTGAGTTCTTGATAATCTCTTCCTTCTCTTTCGGGACCGTCATGTCTTCAATCCCGATCGAGATCCCGGCAAGCGTCGCATTGTTAAATCCGAAATCCTTCAGGTCATCAAGCAATTTAACGGTTTTCGCCTGACCAAACCTTTTGTAGCAATCCGAGATAACAGCCCCTATTTTCTTTTTCGTGAACAATTCGTTCACAAATCCGAATCCCTTTGGCAATAATTCATTGACCAGGACACGGCCAACGGTTGTTTCGATAACCGTTCCATGGCCTTGGCCTGCCCGTCCCTGCGAACCCTCACCGGCTTTCAAGGCTTCTTCCTGAAAAATAACCAATGACGGTTTTTCTTCTCCCCAAACAGGCTGATCTATCCATAATTTGATGCGCTTATGAATATTTCGCATCCCGTCATTGTAAGCGATCGTGACTTCGTCCGAAGACGCAAAAACTTTATCCTCTTCCCTGTTGGAATCTTCTTCCTTCGTCATGTAATAAAGACCCAACACCACATCTTGCGAAGGTGAAATAACGGGCCTGCCATCGGCGGGTGAGAACAAATTGTTAACAGACAAGAGCTCTAATCGGCATTCGATCTGCGCTTCCAGAGAAAGCGGCACGTGCACGGCCATTTGGTCTCCGTCAAAGTCGGCATTGAAAGCGGCGCAGACCAGCGGATGCAACTTTATGGCTTTTCCTTCGACAAGAACCGGATAGAACGCCTGGATACTTAACCGGTGCAGGGTCGGCGCACGGTTCAGCATAACGGGATGGTCCTGTATGACCTCATCAAGGATATCCCAGACTTCCGCTTTTGCCCTCTCGACCATCCGTTTTGCGCCCTTGATCGTATGGACAAACCCTTTTTCGCGGAGTTTGCGGATAATAAACGGCTCAAAAAGTTCAAGGGCCATCTTTTTGGGAAGGCCGCACTGATGCAGTTTTAGCGTCGGACCGACCACAATGACGGAGCGTCCCGAATAATCGACGCGCTTCCCCAAAAGATTCATGCGGAACCGCCCTTGTTTGCCCTTGAGCATATCCGACAGAGATTTCAGCGGCCGGTTGCCAGAGCCCAATACCGGACGGCCGTGACGCCCGTTATCAAGAAGCGCATCCACGGCCTCCTGAAGCATGCGCTTTTCGTTACGGCAGATAATCTCAGGCGCCTTAAGATCGATCAGCTTCTTTAACCTGTTATTGCGGTTAATAACACGACGGTAAAGGTCATTCAGGTCAGACGTCGCAAACCTTCCCCCTTCAAGAGGCACCAAAGGCCTTAAATCCGGAGGGATCACCGGCAACACGTCCAAGACCATCCATTCTGCCATGTTTTCAGAATTCTTAAAATCCTCGATAATTTTTAAGGTCTTGGCGATTTTCTTGGCATTCGTCCCGGCCGGATTTGATTTCTCAAGATCTTTGCGTAATTTCTTGCAAAGCACATTCAGATCAAGCTCTTTAAGAACATCTCGGACAGCCTCAGCTCCGATCTTGGCTTTAAACGCCCCCCCGTATTTGACCAAAGCATCCTGATACTCGTCCTCGGAAAGGAATTGTTTAGGCTTCAACGGCGTTTCACCCGGATCGATCACGACGTACTCTTCATAATAAATAAGCTTTTCAAGGTCGCGCAGACCAACCTGTAACAATGCCGAAAGGCGGCTGGGAACCGCTTTATAGAACCAGATATGGGTCACCGGGCAGGCCAGTTCAATATGCCCCATACGTTCTCGACGGACCGAAGACCGGGTTACGGTTACCCCGCAGCGGTCACACGTAATTCCCTTAAACTTGATGCCTTTATACTTGCCGCAATTGCATTCCCAATCCCGCACAGGGCCAAAGATCTTTTCGCAAAAAAGGCCGTCCTTTTCGGGTTTTAATGTTCTGTAATTGAGCGTTTCAGCCTTTTTGACAATCCCGGAAGACCATGAACGAATCACATCGGCTGAAGCGATTTGAATCGTAATGCGATCTTGATTTTTAATATTGTCGGACTTTTTTGTCATGTCACTTCTTCTTATCTTTTTCTTTGGATTTATCGAAAAGTTTGGGTTCCGCTTCCGTGCCGGCCTTGACCATCTTGATGTCAAGGCACAAACCTTGAAGCTCTTTAACAAGAACATTGAAAGATTCGGGTGTGCCTGGGGCTAATTTTTGCTGTCCCTTAACGATGGCTTCATACATCCGGCTTCGGCCTGTAACATCATCGCTTTTGACCGTCAGCATCTCCTGAAGCGTGTAGGCCGCTCCATAGGCTTCCAATGCCCAGACTTCCATTTCCCCGAACCTTTGCCCTCCAAAATGCGCTTTTCCGCCCAACGGCTGCTGAGTGACCAAAGAATATGGCCCGATGGAACGCGCATGGATTTTTTCATCAACAAGATGGTTTAACTTCATCATATAAATAATACCGACAGTAACTTTCTGGTCAAAAGGCTCTCCGGTATAACCATCATAAAGGACAGCCTTCCCATCCTCCGGCAAGCCGGCTGCTTTGAGATTTTCGCGGATTTCTTCCTCATCGGCCCCGTTAAAAACCGGTGTTTCTGCATAATATCCAAGCACTTTTGCTGCCCATCCTAAATGCGTTTCCAAAAGCTGACCGACATTCATACGTGAAGGAACCCCAAGCGGATTTAAAACAATATCCACAGCGGTACCATCGGCCAAAAACGGCATGTCACTTTCCGGCAAGATGCGCGAAACGATCCCTTTGTTTCCGTGGCGGCCTGCCATCTTGTCCCCTTCGGAAAGTTTCCGCTTGGTCGCGACGTAAACAACCACCCTTTTGAGCACACCCGCAGGAAGCTCATCGCCGCGTTTGACGCGCTCGATCTCATGCTCCTGCTCTTCCATTAATTCGGCAATCTTGTCATCATAGAAACGCGCTGTTTCCCTCTCCTCGGACTCCTCTTCGAAATCGTCGAATTTAATCTTGCTGAGCTTTGATTTATTGATCCCCAACAGCCTGCCTAATTTCGTATCACGCTCTTCTTCTGTAAATTGAATTTCCTGCTTGTAAAAAGCCTTTATTTTCTCGATTGTTTCGCTTTCCTTATGTTTATCCTCCTTGGATTTTCTTCCACGCTCACTGCGCTGAAACACCTCCGTATTGACAATCACTCCTTCAATACCCGGTGGAAGGGTCAAGGAAGTATCCCGGATATCCGCGGCCTTTTCCCCAAAAATCGCTCTCAGCAGCCGTTCCTCCGGGGAAAGTTCTTTTTCGCTTTTCGGGGTAACTTTTCCGACAAGGATATCTCCTGCTTTTACTTCTGCACCTACGCGAACAATCCCGTCTTCGTTTAGACTAATAAGAGCTTCCTCCCCCACATTGGGAATATCCCGCGTGACCTCCTCATTTCCCAAGCGCGTTTCACGGCATTCCACTTCAAATCTCTCGATGTGAATAGACGAAAAGACATCATCTCGGACAATTTTTTCATTGACGAGAATTGCATCTTCAAAGTTGTAGCCGCGCCAGGGCATAAAGGCCACCATCACATTGCGCCCTAAGGCCAAGCGACCATTGCTCGTCCCGACACCATCAGCGATCGCTTGACCCGCCTTCACCTTATCGCCGACTTGGACCAAGGGCCTTTGATGGATGCACGTATTGGCGTTCGTGCGCTGGTAATTCTTGAGCGGACACTCCGTTTTTCCTATCACGATTTCGCTGGCATCCACCTTCTTGACGATCCCGTCTTCTTTCGCGATCACGACGACACCGGAATCCCTTGCGACTTTCTCTTCCATGCCCGTTCCCACATATGGGACTTCGGGGATCATCAACGGGACAGCCTGCCGCTGCATATTGGACCCCATCAAGGCGCGGTTAGCGTCATCGTGCTCCAGAAACGGGATCAACGAGGCCGCCACAGACACAATCTGTAAAGGAGAAACATCCATGTATCCGATATTTTTGGGTTTCACCCTTGGAAAATCTGTTTTATAACGGCACAAGACATCAGGACCTTTAAAGCTCCCATCCTCATTGACGACGGCATTGGCCTGCGCGATATATTCGTTCTGGTCCATATCAGCCGTAAGAAATTCCGTCTTTCTGGTAACTTGACCATCAACAACTTTACGATAAGGCGTCTCAATAAAGCCCAGATCGTTAACACGGGCGCATGTCGTTAAAGATGCAATAAGACCGATATTCGGGCCTTCCGGAGTCTCAATGGGACAGACACGCCCATAGTGGGTCGGGTGGACGTCACGGACTTCGAACCCTGCACGCTCACGGGACAATCCGCCGGGGCCTAAAGCGCTCAGCCTCCTTTTATGGGTCATCTCCGATAACGGATTGACCTGATCCATGAACTGGGATAATTGGCTTCGCGCGAAGAAATCTTGGATCTGATTTGAGAAAAGGCGTGAATTGATAAGATGGTGGGCCGTGAGGTTTTCGAAAGAGCTCATCACCACAAGGCGCTCTTTAATGGAACGTTCCAAACGGGCAAGGCCGATGCGCACCTGGTTTTGGACCAGCTCTCCGACGGTCTTAATCCGGCGGTTGCCCAGATGGTCAATATCATCCGTTTCCCCTTTTCCGGCACGCAGACCGATTAAATAACGGATCACTTCAACGACCGTCCCGATATCGAGGACCCTGTTCTCCAAGGGCACATTCATGCCTAATTTACGGTTAATGATATGCCGCCCGACTTTGCTCAAATCATATCGTTTCGCCTCAAAAAACAATCGGAAGAAAAGGGCGTCGGCCACTTCAATCGTCGCCGGTTCGGTTGGCCGCATTTTACGGTAAAAATCCAGGAGGGCTTCTTCTTTGTTCGTTGTGTGATCTTTTTCGAGGGTCGGTTTCACTTTGTCAAAATCATTGCCCAGCATCTTTTGGATATCTTCATTGCTTGAGAGCCCCATGATCCTTAAAACCTGGGTCGCTGGAAAATTCCTCCGCCGATCAATATAAGCCAAAAGGACATCATTTAAATCATACTTGATTTCAAACCATGCGCCACGGGAGGGGATAATGCGGCCGTGGTAAAAACTCTTTCCGGTTGGATGCAGCTCTTCTTCGAAGGAAACACCCGGAGGACGCTGGATTTGCGAAACCACCACCCGCTCATCGCCGTTAATAATAAACGTGCCTGTCTCCGTCATCAGAGGGAAATCGCCAAAGTACACCTCCTGCTCTTTGATGTCCACTGGCGTAATCAAGCGTAATTTCACTTTCAAGGCAGCCGCATAATTCATGCCGCGCCGCTTGCATTCAAAGGCCGAATATTTCTCCTTGCCCAGCGAATAGCTCATGTATTCCAGTTTGATCTGTCCGTCATAACTTTCAAGCGGGAACACCTCACGAAAGACCTCTTCTAAGCCCTGATCACTGCGCTTCTCCGGCAGAACAAAGCGTTGTAAGAATTGCTCATAAGCAACACATTGAATATCCAGCAGGTTCGGTAACGGGAAATTGTCTTTTACCTTACTAAAGTCTTTGATTTTTAATTTTTCCATAATATTCCGAATAAAAGTTGGTGGTTACTGATATCTTTAAGAGGATCTGTTCTGCCCTTGGCAGAAACGACACAAACACTTCTCTCTCGTCTTCTTCTTGGAAAGAAGATACCTCGCATTTACTTTAATTCGACTTTGGCACCTGCAGCTTCGAGTTTCTTCTTAAGCTCTTCCGCTTCTTCCTTGGTGGCGTTTTCCTTCACAGTCTTCGGAGCGCTTTCAACCAAATCTTTAGCTTCCTTCAGGCCCAAGCTTGTGGCCGCCCTGACTTCCTTGATCACGGAAATCTTGTTAGCGCCGACATTGGCAAGGACAACATCAAAGGTTGTTTTTTCTTCTGCCGCAGCAGCCACGCCAGCAGCAGCGCCCGCCACTCCCGGCATCATAACACCCATGGCCATAGGTGCGGCTGCCTGAATGCCGAATTTATCCTCCAGGCCTTTAACCAACTCGGAAAGTTCCAAGGCGGTCAACTGCTCGATCGTCTTGATGACCTCTTCCAATTTTGGAGAAAGCTCAACGCTTTCCTTTTTTTCCACCGTTGTATCTTTAGACATTTTACTTTCCTCCCTTTTTCTCGCTTAATTGTTTCAATAGGGACAACAAATCCCTTGTCTTCGCGTTCAGAGCCCCCGCGAGACGCGTTAGAGGCGATTGCAAAGCGGCCAGGAGTGTCGCCAATAACACATCTTTTGACGGTAACTCAGATAATTTCTTGATATCATCCTTCTGAAGAAGCCTTCCCTGAAGCAACCCGCCTTGCACAATGGTATTCTCGGAAGATCTGATAAATTTGATTAATATTTTCGAAATTTCAGACGAATCAGCCCCGCCCCAGATCAAAGCCGTCTGACCGTACACCTTTCCCGAAAGTTCCTCACATTCCATTTCTTTGAGGGCCAGACGCGCAATGGAATTCTTGGTTGCGCACATGCTTGCCCCCGTTCTCTTGAGGCTTTTTCTTAAGTCATTCATTTGCAGTCCAGAGACATTGGAATAACTAAGAAGGAAGACATTATCACTCGCTGAAACGCCTTTCTTAATCTGATTGACTAATGATTCCCGATAGAGAAGACCAACTTTTTTCATAGCGCTACCCTTAAACCTGGGCCCATGGTTGTTGTTAACGATGCCGTTTTAATGAGATTCCCTTTGACGGCGGCCGGTTTGGCATGATTGATGGCCTCGACCAAATGTTTCACATTTTCCAGCAATTTCTCTTTTTCAAACGACCTTTTCCCAACACTGACATGAATGCCCGCTTGTTTATCCGACTTAAATTCAATCTTACCTGATTTCACTTCCTTCACAGCCCGTTCGATGTCCATGGTGACCGTTCCCGCTTTCGGCGTCGGCATAAGCCCTCTGGGGCCTAAGACCTTTCCGAGTTTGCTTAGATCACGCATCATATCAGGAGCGGCGACAATAACGTCAAAATCCATAAAGCCTTTTGAAATTTTATCGATCAATTCGGCAGCTCCGACGAAATCCGCTCCGGCAGCCTTGGCCTTGGCTTCAAGCTCTCCTTTACAAATGACAGCCACTCGGACATTCTTGCCCAAACCATTCGGTAAAACCATCGTGCCGCGCACAACCTGATCGGAACTTTTGGGGTCGATATTCAAAAAAAGATGTAGTTCAACGGTTTCGTCAAATTTGACCTTCGGAAATTTTGCAACATTTTCGACAGCTTGTTCAAGAGAGAACACTTCCCCTTGGGTAAATAATTTTTTGGCTTCACCCATACGTTTGCTTGGTTTGATCATTTTACGCCACCACCTCGATTCCCATGCTCCTCGCCGTCCCCTCAATGGTCACCATGGCCTGATTCAGATCGTTCGTATTAAGGTCTTCCATTTTGATCTTGGCGATCTCTTCCACTTGCTTTTTCGTGATCTGGGCAATTTTTTCCTTGCCGGCCATTCCAGAAGCCTTGGCAAGGTTAGCCGCCTTTTTGATCAAAACAGCACTGGGAGGAGTTTTGATAATAAAATCAAATGATTTATCCTTATAGACATTGATGATCGCCGGCAAAACGAGCCCCTCGCGCCCCTTGGTTTGCTCATTAAAGGCTTTGCAGAAGCCCATGATGTTAATGCCATGCTGGCCCAATGCCGGGCCAACAGGAGGCGCGGGATTGGCCTGTCCTGCAGCGACGTATAATTTGATTTGCGCAACAACTTCTTTTGCCATAGGTCCCTCTATATTTTTTCCACTTGCCAGTATTCCAGTTCAACGAGCGTTGACCGGCCGAAGATCGAAACACTGACCTTGAGTTTTCCGCGGTCAGGATACACTTCCATGACCGAACCATTAAAATTCGCGAAAGGTCCTTGGGAAATACGGATAGACTCCCCGATCTCAAAAACGGTCTTTGGCATCGGTTTGGTCTCGGTGTCCTCCGTACGGCTGATGATCGCGGCTACTTCTTCCTCGGAGATCGGTGTCGGCCTGCGACCCGGCCCGATAAAGCCCGTAATACCGGGGGTCGTCTTGACCAAGTACCAGCTTTCTTTACTCATCAGCATCTTGATCATGATATAGCCCGGGAAGAATTTCCTAGCGGTAATACGTTTTTTCCCGCCACGGACTTCCGACACCTGTTCGGTGGGGACAACGATTTCCCCGATATAATTCTTCAACTCCGTTGAAGCCATCCGGCTTTCAAGTCCGGCCTTGGCCTTTTCCTCTGAACCTGTCTGTGTATGAACAACATACCACTTCATCTCACTCATAACTTTATCCAATAATGATCTCTAACAGTTTTGAAAGAACAAAATCTGTCATGGCAATAAAGCCGCACAATAAAACCGAACTTAAAATGACAATCCACGTTGCTTCGACCAAATCCCTGCGCGTTGACCAGGACACCTTTTTAAGCTCAACCGCGACCTCTGAAATAAATTTTTGTACTTTTCCAATCATCCGCTTTATAACCTTACAGGCCTGGTAGGATTCGAACCTACAACACACGGTTTTGGAGACCGTTGCTCTGCCAGTTGGAGCTACAGGCCTTCATCTTCCGTTATTCATTCGTCATTCATTACTTCTTCATCTCGCGATGAACAACATGCTTGCGGCAAAATCTGCAATATTTTTTAAGTTCTATTTTGTCAGGATGCTTTTTCTTATCTTTCATAGAATTATAATTAATGCGTTTGCATCCTGTGCATTGAAATTGTATAGGCTCGCGCATAATAAAACTCTTATTTATATCCTATTGATATCGGTGAATACCGTCGAGGCTTCCGGGTCGGGGATAAGCCCCCGACCGGAATTGAACCGGTGGCCTCGTCCTTACCAAGGACGTGCTCTACCAACTGAGCTACAGGGGCAGTGCACAATAGTTAGTCAAGTATATCTAATAATGTAGTTTTGTCAAGCTGTTTTCTTTGTTTTATTTGAGCGCTAATTTACTATGATTATTAGAGTTATGAGATAAGAGAACGCGCTTAAACCAGCTTGAGAAACCGGCGTTTCCCGATCTTAAGGACGCCCGCTTTTGGCGCCCAATTCGGATCGGTTAACCTGCTATTTTCATAACTGATCGCCCCCTGCTTTATAAGCCTCTTGTATTCCCGCGCTGAAGCAACTAATTTCTTTTCCAGCAAAATATCAACTAAAACCTGCTTATTTCCAGCCAAAACATACTCCCGGATCTCATCAGGCGCTTGCCTTTGGCTGAATGTCTTTTCAAAATGACCTCTGGCTTTGGCTGCCTGCTCGGCACCATAGAATTGTGTGACAATGGACTCGCCCAATTTCATCTTGGCCTCTTTGGGATGCAGCCTTTTAATCTCAGGAAGGTCAAAATCGGTCAGGCACTCAAAATATTTGTACATAAGCTCATCACTAATAGACATCAGTTTACCGAAAATCTCATCAGGAGGCTCGCTGATACCGATATAATTCCCGAGAGACTTGCTCATTTTCTGGACCCCATCGGTGCCCTCTAAAAGCGGTGTCATGATAACCACCTGCGGCTCCTGGCCGTAAATCTCCTGCAATTGCCTTCCCATCAGAAGATTGAATTTTTGGTCAGAACCTCCCAGCTCGACATCAGCTTTCAAATGAATCGAATCATAACCTTGAAGAAGCGGATAGAGGAATTCCAGAAGGCTGATTTCTTTGCCTTCTTCGTAACGTTTTTTAAAGTCCGCTCTGGCGAGCATCTGTGCGACCGTTGAATGTTTTGCAAGCTGCAGCGCTTCTTGGGCGGATAATTTATCCAGCCATGTGCTGTTAAAAACAACCTTCAGTTTTTTAGGATCCGGGTCAAGAATCTTGAGAACTTGTTCTTTGTATGTCTTGGCGTTCTTTTGGATGGCAGCCGAGTCAAGCAACGGCCTTAATTGCGTCTGCCCAGTCGGATCGCCGATCCTCGCCGTAAAATCGCCAATCAGGAAATAGACCCTGTGTCCGAGGTCCTGGAACTGCCTGAGTTTTCGCAGCAGCACGACATGACCTAAATGAATATCTGGAGCCGTTGGATCAAATCCGGCCTTAATATGTAGAGGCCTTTTTTCTTTTTGGCTGGATAAAAGTTTTTTCTCCAGGCCTTCAACATTAATAATTTCGGCCGCCGAACGAGTGACCTTTTGGACAATCTTTTTGCTTTCCATAGTGATATTTAACTTTCGGATTCGTAAGCAGGTGGGAAATAGATTTTTTAAAGTAAAAAATCCGAAACCCATGGTCCCCTTACTTCCCGCTTCAAGAAGCATCATCAAAGGTGATCAACAGGTTCCGGATTTCTTGATCAAGGGCGAGCACTGACCCCGATTTTCATTTGTTCAACGTCAACTTTTATAATCTTAACGCTTAATTTGTCTCCCGGCTTCAAAGCAGCCGCTTGTTCCTTGTCGATTTCCGAAGAATACACCAAAGCCTCGACATCATTTTCCAATTTAACGAAAACACCGAAATTGGAATTCAGAACAACTTCCGCTTCCATCACCGTGTCGATAGGATATTTCTCTGCGATCTGAGGCCAGGGATTCGGCTTCAGTTGTTTAAGACCCAGGTTGATTTTCCGGCTGTTTGCGTCAACGGCCAGAACAATCACTTCGACCTCCTGCCCTTTTTCTAGGACATCTTGTGGGTGATTAATTTTTTTCGTCCAGGACATGTCAGAAATGTGAATCATTCCCTCCAGGCCCGATTCCAGTTCGACAAAGGCGCCATAATCCGTGAATCCTCGGACTTTGCCTTTGACTTTTGAATCGATCGCATAATGTTTTTCGATCTCAAGCCAAGGATTATCCTCCAATTGTTTCATGCTCAAGGAGATTCTTTTGGAATCTTTATCGACATTGATGATCTGGACCTCGATTTCATCGCCGACCTTGAACATTTCATGGGGGTTCACCAGCTTTTTCTGCCAGGTGATTTCGGAAGAATGCAACAAACCTTCGATACCGCGTTCGATCTCGACAAAAACACCGTAAGGCATAACGTTAACAATCTTGCCTTTGGCTTTCGTTCCCGTCGGATATTTATCGTAAATGTCGGTCCACGGGTTCTCAATAATTTGCTTTAAGCCCAACGAAACCTTTGAATTTTCGCGGTCGTAATCTAAGATCAAAACTTCAATCTTATCCCCTACGGATACAACTTCAGAAGGATGATTGATGCGCGTCCAGCTCATATCCGTAATATGCAAAAGGCCGTCAACACCGCCAAGGTCGATGAACGCCCCGAAATCCGTGATCCCCTTAACAACTCCCATGCGCTTCTGGCCCTTGTCTAATTCTTTCCAGAGTTTGTCGCGGACAACTTCCTTCTCCTTTTGAACGACTTCGCGGCGGGAAAGAATCAGGTTGCGGCGAAGCTTGTTTAATTTGGCAACTTGAAAGGTATATTTGCTCGCCATGATCTCTTCCGTAGAAACGCCTTTGAAGGCGGAGAGCGACATCGGCAAGAACGCTTCTATCCCATAAACATCGACGATAAACCCGCCTTTGACCTGTTTCACGATCCTCCCATCGACGTTATCCCCTTCATTGATGGAATCGCCGAGCTTCATCCATCCCTGTAATTTCTCCGCCTTCTGATGAGAAAGAACAAGCCGCCCCTCATCGTCTTCAATCGATTCAATCAAGATATCGATCTCGCTGCCCACCTGTAAATTCTCAACATTGCGGAATTCCTCGATGCCAACGAACCCTTCCGATTTAAAGCCGATATCCACAACGACTTCTTTTTCGTTGACAGCAGCGACCTTTCCTTTAACAATCTCCCCTTCTTTAATATCGCGGAAAGTTTCGTTATACATTTCTGCCATCTGCGTTTGTTTTTCGACATTCATGAATAGAATTACCTTCTTTCTTCCTGGATTTTTATCTCGAAGCTAGACGCAAGCCTTCGGAAAGTAAACCTTTATAAAGAAAAAGTTTAAATAGTTTATGTAGATTTATAATAATAATTATAAATCCGAGGTGACCATTATCGCAAAATCCATCAATTTGTCAATAAAATTATTGGTTCTTCTAAGGCGGGCAGAACTTTTAAGAAAGAGACTCTATTTCCCTCATAATGGAGGTGACAATTTCTGTATACAGCAGGTCTGAAGAATAGTCGAGGGGCTTTCCAAAGGATACCGTAACACGTCCGCGCTTAGGGAACCGGGTTTTCGGGGGAAGCACTTTTTCAGACCCATCGATACGCACCGGGATGACAGGAACACCCCCTTTAACAGCTAAAAAACCGATTCCAGGATACATTTTACTTTCCCTCCCAGAACCTTGCCGCGTCCCCTCAGGAAAAACAACCAGCGGTAGCCCTCTTTTTAAACGCCTCAACGATTCCCGCAGGGCGCGGACATCGGAAGCCCCCCTGCGGACAGGGAACGCCTCCACATGGTGAAGAAGAAACCGCAGAATCGGATTCTTAAACAATGAGGCTTTCGTCATATAGCTGATCCGGCGGTTAAAGCATAGCCCTATAAGGAAAGGGTCAAGATTGCTTTTATGGTTGCTGGCAAGGATGAAACCGCCCTTTTGGGGAAGATGTTCCTTCCCGACCACGGTTCGCGGAGAAAAGATCTGCCCAATGAGCTTGATGATGTAATAGGCTATCCAGTAGATCATGAAAGACTGTTATCTCAGTAATCCTTCACCAACTCTTAATAACTCTTTAGCCTTCTTTAATGATGTCGCCTCAGAATAGGCGCGCACAAGAGGTTCGGTCCCCGATGGGCGCAGCATGAGCCAACTGCCGTCCTCACAAACCAGTTTAACGCCGTCAAAATCGGTCATCTTGACAACTTTTTTGCCTAATAGATCCTTGATGGCCTTCATGCGATTCTCGTCAAATGTCCTTCCCTTTAAATCCAAATCCGACCGCTCATAATAATAACGGCCGAATTCCTTCTCCATATCGGATAAAAGCCGTTTAATATTTTTCTTTTCATAGACCATCATCTCAAGCAAGAGCAGCCCTGCCAACGTCCCATCACGTTCGGGAATGTAATCCTGCACGCCGATACCGCCGGCTTCCTCCCCGCCAGCTATGATACGCTCGGAAACCATCAAATCAGAGATGTATTTAAATCCAACAGGCGTCTCATAAAGCTTAAGCCCTAATTTCTTGGCGATATTATCAATGAGCACTGTCCCGCACGTTGTCTTGACGACCCCGCCCTGACAACCGCGGTTACGCACCAAATGCAAAATAATGAGGCCCAATATCCTCTGCGGCGAAATGAACTCTCCTCCCGGCGCGACCGCTGCGATACGGTCCGCGTCGCCATCCAGGACCAACCCAAGGTCGAATTTTTCCTTTTTGACTTTGTTCAGAATGCCTTCTAGATATTCCACCACCGGTTCTGGTTTACCGCCGTTAAAATACGGGTTGATCTCAGAACGCAACAAGGACAGCCGAATGCTGCCCCCTTTAAGCACTTCTTCCAACAACCTCCCCCCGCTGCCATGCATGACATCCTGAACGACTTTAAATCTCGCCTTTTTAATCCGTTTCAGGTCAATGTAACTTTTCATGAATTTGAGATAGGCAACAGTAAAATCGTGGATCTTCATTCTGCCTTCTTGGACGGCCGCGTCAAATTCCATCGTCTTGACAGTAGTCTTCTCTAAATATTGTTCAACCTTCTTCGTGATCTCTGTCGATGCTCCGCCCCCCTGGCTCGTTTTAATCTTAACGCCGTTGAATTTTGCGGGATTATGGCTCGCGGTGATCATGATCCCGGCAACGCCTTTGATCTTAACCACCCCGTAGCTTATGGCCGGTGTGGGGATAGGTTTATCGGAAAAATAAACCTCAATATCATTCTTGGCAAGGATACATCCGATAATCTGTGCATATTCGCGCCCAAGGAACCGCGTATCATAACCGACAGCAACCCTCTTTGCGCCTTCGATCGGCTTGAGATCGTTCTTGATCCAATCGCTGATCGCCTGGCCGACAATAGAAACATTCTTGAATGTAAAATTATCCGAAATGACCCCCCGCCAGCCATCAGTCCCGAACTTAATCTCATTGTTTGCCATATTGACCAACCTATCCCTTTCTAGAATTACTGCGCATATATAATTTATTCTTCTTAATGTATTTCAAAACATTATCCGGCACCAGATACCGGACTGTCTTCCTTAATATAATACGGTTTCGCACAAAGGATGAGGAGGTTTGCAGGCCAGGCACGGCGATGGATTTGACTTTGATCTTCGATTTTTGTTCCTTAAATCCCGGCCGGTTAACCGATACAAAAGAAACAATCTTAAGGATTTCGTCAATACGTTTCCACTTATATAACGTCGGGAGAAGATCGCTCCCAATAATAAAAAAGAATTTGGTTCCTGTCGGATGGCAGGCATGAAAATGTTTAACAGTTTTAATGCTGTACGATTTCCCCTTTTTTTTGACCTCGTAATCAGAGACGGCAAACCGCGGATTCCCCTGGACCGCTAAACGCACCATATGATAACGGTCCTTGGCAGGGGCAACATTCCTTTCGCTTTTATGCGGAGGAAGATAGGAAGGGACAAAGATCACCTTATCCAATTTCAGCTGCTCAAAGGCCATCTCGGCAATCGTCAGGTGCCCGATATGGATCGGATTAAATGTCCCGCCTAAAATCCCAATGCGCTTCATTGGCGTATCTGCCCTTTACCAAAAATCTCGTATTTATATGTCGTTAATCCTTCCAAAGCCATGGGGCCGCGCACATGCAACTTATCCGTGCTGATCCCCACTTCCGCGCCGAAACCGAATTCATAGCCATCCGTAAACCTGGTTGACGCGTTCACATAAAGGCACGCCGAATCAACCGATTTCAAAAATTGGCCAGCTTCCTTCCGATTGCGTGTCACGATAGCATCCGAATGCCGCGAACCATAAGTATTAATATGTCCAATCGCCTCTTGCAGGCTGTTGACGACCTTAACCGATAAAATCATATCAAGATATTCCTCGCTCCAGTCTTTCACCGTCGCCGCTTTGATGCCTTTTTTGACAATCTGCCGCGTCATCGGGCAGCCCCTGATCTCAACTCCGGCTTTTAAAAAAGCACCGATCATCTTAGGCAAGAACCGGCGCGCACAGTCTCTGTGCACCAACATGGTTTCCATCGCATTGCATACGCCGGGCCTTTGGGCTTTAGCATTAAAACAGATCTTCTGTGCCATCGTCAGGTCCGCGTCTTTCGCCACATACGTATGGCACACCCCTTTATAATGCTTGATAACAGGGATCCGCGTGTTGTCGGCGATAAATCGGATCAATCCCTCACCGCCGCGGGGGACAATAAGGTCCACATACCCGTCCTGTTGAAGAAGAATATGGACCGCCGCCCGATCTATCGATGAAACAAGCTGCAGCGCCCCTTCCGGAACAGCGCTTTTTCTTAACGACTTTCTTAAAACGGTATAGATGGCTTTATTCGAATGAAAGGCCTCTTTCCCCCCTTTTAAGATGACAGAATTGCCCGATTTCAGGCACAAACCGATGCAATCACTTGTGACGTTCGGCCTCGATTCATAGATGATTCCGACAACGCCTATGGGCGTGCGCACCTTCTTGATGACAAGGCCGTTGGGCCGCTTGATCACGTCCATCACTTCACCAACAGGGTCCTTTACGGCGGCCGTATCCAAAAGGCATTGAGCCATGCCCTTAACGCGCTTCTCATCAAGCGTTAAGCGGTCGATAAGGGCTTTGGATAACCTTTGCGCGATCCCCGCCCTGACATCTTTTTTATTCTCTCGTATTATGTAATCTTTATGGGCAATCAACGCCTTTGCCATCTTCCGCAAAAGTGAATTTTTTACGGAGGCCTTGATAAGGGCCATGGATTGAGACGCGTTCTTCGCCTCTTGAACCATCCTCGTAATTTTAGTTCTCAGACTATCCCTCTTCGTCATCATTCGATTTTCCTAACGTTCGCTTAAAACAAGATTGTCGCAATGAATTAACTCCCGCTGACCTTTCTTTTCCTGGACGCCTTGCATCATGGCCGTTGAGTAATTTGTGATTCCGCGGGCGACCTCATGGGATTGTTCATCCCGGACAATGATCACATCACCCTTCTTGAAATGCCCTTCCCAGCTGATAACTCCCGGCAAGAGCAGGCTCCTGCCCCCTTTCAGCAAAGCCTGTTTCGCGCCCTCATCCACGACGACGGCGCCTTTTGGCTTCGCCCCGAAAGAAATCCAATGTTTACGGGCCAGCACTTTCTCTTCGTTCTCCATGAAGAGAGTGCCGATGCGCTCTCCCTTTAAAATCCTTAAGAGGACATCTTTCGTCTCGCCATTCGCAATAATGCAGGGGATCTTGGCCTGTGTCGCAATCTTGATCGCGTTCAGTTTCGCCGTCATGCCGCCTTTGGACATCTGCTTTTTCGCCTCTTGATCGGTCTCACCTGCGAAACGGGAAGAACTCCCTAAAGCAAATCCTTCAATCTCACGCGTGATTTCTTTGATCTCTTCAAAAAGCTCTTTTTCCTTTCCGTTGACATGATAAAAACCTTCAACGTCCGAAAGAAGGACCAACAGGTCGGCCTGGACAAGGCTCGCCACTAAGGCAGAAAGCTTATCATTATCGCCGAACTTGATCTCATCGGTCGATATCGTATCATTCTCATTAACAACAGGAATAACGCCCCATTCCAGCATCGTATGCAAGGTGTTGCGCGCGTTGTTATGCCGCAATCGGTTGTCAAAATCGTCCCATGTCAAAAGGAGCTGGGCGCATTTTTGATCATTCTTCTTAAACAATTCGTTATATTTTCTCATCAAAATCGTCTGGCCGATTGCCGCCAAGGCCTGCAGGGAAGCCAAATCCGAGCTGCGGCGCTTGCGATTCAATTCGCCCATTCCGAGCACGATCGCCCCGGAACTGACAAGAATGACATCGATATCCTGTCGGCGGATCGCCGAGACCTGCCCCACCAGCGAACGCAAATGCGCCATGCGCGGTTTCATTTGGTCGGTCGCGATCACGCTGGAGCCGACTTTAACGACAATTTTGTTTATTTTTCTGGGGAATTTTCTGAACATAAAACGCTTTTTACGGCTTGGATTAATTCCTCAAGCCCCTTTTTCTCTAAAGCCGATATGGGAAGAATTTTTTCCTTAATGTCATTCTGAAAACGGGTGAAATGTCCTTTGGCCTCAGGCAGATCCATTTTGTTGGCAACGACCAATCTGCGTTTGAACGCAAGCACATCGCCATACGATTCCAGCTCGTGATTGAGCTTGCGGAAATCGTCAAGCGGGTCGCGACCATCCGATCCTGACATGTCGATGAGATGGATCAGGATCTTTGTGCGTTCGGCATGCCGCAAAAACCGGTCTCCCAAGCCTCTTCCCTGATGGGCGCCTTCAATGATTCCGGGGAGGTCGGCAGCGGCAAAACTGAAACCATCTTCATCCTCAACAATGCCCAATATGGGCTGTTTGGTCGTGAACGGATAGCTGGCGATTTTGGATTTTACTCTTGAGATGGCCGAAATCAAGGTTGATTTTCCGGCATTAGGAAATCCCACGATACCCACGTCCGCAACAAGCTTGAGTTCAAGGCTGATCGTGCGCCGTTGCCCTTCTTTAGGTAATGTGCGGATTTTACGCCGAGCGTTTCCGATACCGCCTTCGCCGCCCTGAGCAACAACCACCGACTGTTGATCGGCAGCAAGATCTTTGATGAGAAGACCCGTGTCCTGGTCACGGATCATCGTGCCGATAGGAACGCGCAAAACAGAATCGATCCCATTCTTTCCTGTTTTGCCTTTGCTGCTGGCATGACCGCCGCTGTGAGCCTTGTAATGTTGCCGAAACTTGAAATCCAGAAGGGTCCGGATGCCCCGGTCGGCACAAACGACAACGTCTCCGCCTTTACCGCCATCACCGCCATCGGGCCTCGGATAACGCATGTACTTGTCCCTGTAAAAACTTTCGCAGCCCTGGCCGCCGTCGCCGCCCTGCACATAAATTCTCGCTTCATCGACAAATATCATCTCTTCCGCTGAACCTGGAAAGCCATTATAGAAATGGGCCCTCCGCTCCCTTCCTAAGCCGATATCTTCGTGATATTGAGCGCTGTCAGTTTTTGCCGATGGCCTTTTTTGCGCGCCCAATTCCTGCTGCGACGGTATTTAAAAGCCACAAGCTTTTCACCGAAGTGATGCTTGATCACCATCGCCGTTACTTTCACGTCACTGAGATATGGCTGGCCAATGCGAATATCCGCGCCCTTCGCATAAAGCAACACTTTATCCAGAACAATGCTCTTCCCAGCCTCTTCTTTTATGCGATGGGTATCGACAGTATCACCCTCAGAAACTTTCCATTGTGAAGAACCAAGCTGTATAATGGCGTACACGTTTAACCTTCCTTTCCCTTTTCTTAAGAAACTTCCCCTTCCATTCAAGCAAGCTTAACCCGGCCGCGTCCGTCACAAAACGGGCATTTCCCAAAGGAAATCGACTCAATCGTCTTGCCTGTCCGCGCCCGTGTCATTTCCACAAGCCCCAGAGAAGAAATGCGGTTGCCGACCTCGGTCTTGGCATGGTCCCGGGCCAGGGCTTTTTCAAGAGCGTCCAGCACTTTGCGCTTATGATCTTCTTTGACCATATCGATAAAATCAATGACGATAATGCCACCCAGATCCCGAAGTCGCAATTGCCGGGCGATCTCTGGAACCACTTCCATGTTCACCATGAACGCGGCATCTCCCGGCGACGCCTTGACTCTGAACTTCCCGCTGTTGACATCGACAACGGTCAGCCCTTCCGTTGGATTAATGACGATATACGCGCCTGATTTACAATAAACATGGGTATCGTAAATGCTCTGAAGGTCTTTGGAAACATGCTTAGCCTCAAACAAAGGGACACTGCCTTGATAACATTGTATCTTGTTGACCATTTCTTGGCCGATAAGCGTCTGGACAAACTTGCGGATCCTCTGATATTCTTCTTCGGAATCGATGATCAGTTTATCAACCTTTTCCGTGAGATAATCACGGACGATCTTCCACGTCAGCTCTCCTTCCTCATAGATCAGGGCCGGCGCCTTTTGCTGTTCCGCTTTTTTATAAATCTTGACCCAAATATGATAGAGAAATTTCGCGTCGCGGATAAGTTCTCGTTTTCCCTGCTTTAAGGAGGCCGTGCGGATAATAAACCCCCCGGTTTTCGCAAAAGTAAAACTTTTGATGACTTCCCGCAGCCGTAGCCGTTCTTCGGCATTCTCGATCTTTTTGGAAATACCTGTCTGCTGATCACAGGGCATATATACAACAAAACGCCCCGGTAAGGTGAGGTGGGTTGTCAGACGTGCGCCTTTTTCCCCAAAAGGGTCCTTGACCACCTGGACAAGGATTTCTTGCCCGACTTTTAAGGAAATTTGATTTTTGTTCCTTCTTGCCCGGCGCCTCTGTTTTGGAGAGGGTTCGGTCTCAGCATTTTTGCCTCCAAAGATCTTCTCGATCAATCTTTGAGGCACGGAAAGTTCCTCTTCGACCAGTGGATTGACGGCATCCGTTAGGTATAAAAACCCATTGCGCCCCTCGCCGATATTTACGAATGCCGCATTAATCGAAGGGAGAATGGACTCCACTTTCCCCTTATAAATATTGCCCAAAAGGGATTGGTAACGGTCAACCTCAATGTAGAAATCATCGACCCGGCCATCCTCGATAATGGCGACAAGCCGTTCCTCCTTTTGTGTCTGAATAAGAATTTCTCTAGACAAAACAACACCTCAAATCTTTCTCTTCCCTTAATAATAGAGTAAATGGCCATAAACATGCCTTTGGCTTAGGTTTATTATGGGATAATGTCTTTTTTGTTATCCGACCTTATGTCTTCGGAATTTCAGGCGTTATAATATGCGGCGTCAAAAAGATAATTAGGTCTGTTTTGACGATCGTTTTTTCTGATTTCCGAAAAACAAGACCAAGGACCGGGAGATCTCCCAAAAACGGCACTTTCTTTTTCACATCGGTTAATTTATCCGTAAGTAACCCGGCAATAACGAGGGTATCCCCGTCTTTGACCATGACGTTGGTCACCACCCGTTCCGTGCCGATTAACGGGACTTCGGTGCTTTGAATGGTCCGGTTTCCCGCGAATTCCGAAACCTCAGGTTTTATCTCGAGGGTCACATATCCGGCACTGTTCACGTGAGGCGTCACCTCAAAATTGATGCCGATATTTTGATACTCAATCCCTGTCGTCTGCAATTGGCCTGTTTCTGTATTCGCCCCGAAAGACGGAATCGGATATTCCGTGCCAACCTGGATCTGGGCCGGCCTATTGTCCAACGTCACGATTTTTGGATTGGACAGGATATTCGTGTCTGTCCGCGATTTTAATAATTCCAGCACGGCCTGGAATTCGGTGAAACTCAACGTTCCATAACGGGCCGTTTCCTCATAAATATAATCAGCCGTATTAGCAGGATAGCCTGTCGGCGGTTCGAAAAAGCCAGTCACAAATCTGTCTTGCGTTGGGCCTGTCTTAAACGGCCAACTGATGCCTCGTTCTGCCCCGTTGATCGATGCCTGAACCGTCCAGTCGATCCCCAGATTCTCCGAATCATTAAGGTCCGTTTCAACAATTTTGGCCTCAATCAATACTTGGGGAGTTGTTTTATCAAGAGTCTCGATGACATTGGCCATCAGAGTGAGCCTGCTGCTGATATCCGTAACAATGACCGTATTGGTCCTTTCATCAAAGTTGATAGACCCCCTTTCGGACTTCATCTTGCTGATGGATTCGATGATCTCCGAAGCCTTCCCGAAATTCAGCGTGAAAATCTTTGTCTCCAGGGCTTCCTGCTCAGCGAGAAGCGCCGCATTCTCCCTGCGCTGTTTTAGGTTTGCAATTGTTGTTACTGAAATAATGTTGCCCTTCTTTTCATAGGCATATCCATACGTCTCTAGGATAACATCCAAGGCCTGCTGCCACGGCACATCGTCCAATTTGATCGTTACCACCCCGGTGACCTCCGGCCCCGCCACGATATTCACCCCGCTCTTAAACGAAAGGATCCTGAAAACATTCTGAATATCCGCATCGCGAAAGTCAAAACTGACATTCCCTTCCTGTGTCACTGGCACTTCTTTTGGCTGTGGCGCCGCTTGCTCCTGAGCGCCAACGCTGGCCGCCATGAGACCCACCACCATACTGAGGACAATCGCTCTTTTGAACATGTCATTCCCCCTTTTTTAGTTTAAGTTCAAATTTCTGTTTACCTTTCATTAAAATTATCGAATCTTCGCCGATCCTTCCGACGCTGAACTGCCCGATGGTATCGTTCGTTTTGAGAACCCGCCCGTTGATGATAGCCATATTCTTGCCATCGGTACCCGCCATAATGCCTTCCAGAGCTAGATCCGTGATCAGAAACTCCGATTCGTAATTGAGAATAACCCCGTTGGCATTCACCAGCGGCCAAAACGGGTCCCGCCGGCCATGATCATCGTAGACAAACGATGGCGGGACCGGCTGCCCTTCCTGCGCAGCCGCTGTCCCCGCAATCATCAAAGCCATCCATACGGTTATGAAAATCCTCATTATCGCCTATCCTAAGATTTTCTATCCTCGAATATCGTTGCCTTAAAGGTCATCTTGATCGCATGCAATCGCGTATCATTCGTCACAACAATCGAAAACGTCCCGACCCGCAAGGAAATGTCATTTTGTTCTATCTTGTCGACGAATTTCCCGAATTCATGATAGCTGCTGCGGGCTTCCATATAAATAGGAATATCAATATACCTTCGTTGATCATTTTCTGTCAACAATTCCTGGTTAAGCATATCCGGCATAATCTGGTCGATTTTGACCCGGGTTTCATTGGCCACATAAGCAATATATTCAAGGATGAACGAAACCTCATCCCGCGACTTCACTTTCAGATCGGCCTCAGCCAACTTTTTGCTGATTTCCTCAAGATTCACACGATAGGTGTTGAGTCGATCAATGTCTTCTTTCGCCTTATTAATATTATCAGAAACCGTCTTTATCTCAGGATTTATTTTCTTTAACGCGGATAATTGCGGACTCATCAAGAGAAAGAAGTCCAGCAGAAAAACAGCCACAAGGATCCCCACAAAAATATAATAACGGTTTTTGCCATCAACTTTCGAGAATATAGCCGATAATTGTTCCGGGATTTTAACGTTCATTTTACCTTCATTGTAATCACAAAATCAGCAATTTCAACATTTTTAATTTTCCGCCTTTGGATCGAGCCAAGTTCAAGATCCGTGAAATGTTCCATAAACGAACCGTCTTGTTTCAGGTTCGCTGTGAAATGATGAATGCTGATAATCTCGCTCGTTTCCTTTGAGATCGCGCTGCCTTCGATAAAAAGCGTATCTTCGCTCAAATCAATCTTCTTCAGCCATACCCCTCTCGGCAAATTGTCGCTTAAAATATTGAGTTTCTGGGCCCAGGACAAGCTGTTTTCTCCGCCAATGTCCTCGATCGCTTTATATTTCCCTTGGAATTTCCGCATCTCGTTAACAACAGAATCAACGTTTTCCTTCCCAGGCCGCATATTTTCCCATTGTTTTTGAAGGGCCTTATGCTGAGCGAGCTTCCCGATATTGACAAACAACAACAGGACATGGACAACGCCCAAAAGGACCAACAAGCCCCCGCCGCAGCCGATGATGATCTCTAACGGAATACTCACCTTTCCCAGGAGCCGGCCTTTTTCCTTCTTTCTTAAATGAGGGGGGATTAAGTTAATGTTAATCATATTGGTAGAGGGCCAATCCTAACGCAACACCGAGTTTCAGAGACTTATTTCCCATTTCTTCGGGCGATGCCTCAGGCGCAACCTTTAATGCCCCGACCGGGTCCCATTTTTTGACTTTGACCTCAAGGGTTTTTTCAAATCCTTCCGCAATGCCTTGCAGCATGGAGGCGCCTCCGGTCAGAAGCAAAAGGTCAATTTCATGGTTTTTCTCTGTCGCAAAATAATCCATCGAAAGGCGCAATTCCTGAGTCATATTCATAATGGCCGTATCACAGGCGCTTATAACCTTTTCCAACTGGTTTTGGGGATCACATTTGAGCTTTTCCGCATCCTGAAAACTTATGCCGAGACCATTACTGATACTTTTGGTGAAATCTTGCCCGCCAACAAAAATATCCCGTGTAAACCTCGGCAGCTTATTGACCAGGATCGTCAGGCTGCTGACGGATTCCCCCATATCCAAAAGAGCGATTGTCAAGTCCTCTTTGGTTTCTTTGGGTTCCTCATCACCGAGTCCCAAGACATTCAGGACATTAGCCAAGGCAATAGGATTGAGGCCGATAAACTCAGCGGGCATGCCCGCGTCGTTTAACAATTTGACCCGACGGTCAACCAGCTCTTTCTTCGCGGCAGCCGCCATAACCGACATCATCTTTTCTTTTTGTTTGACATCAAGGATATAACAATCCGTGTAGATCTGGTCTTGGGCAAAAGGGAAATATTTATCCGCCTCAATGTCAAAAGAGCTCTTCAGGTCATCAATGGACATTTGAGGCATATCGATATATCGGATGAGTGTCCCTTTGCCGAAAACAGATGAATACAGCGATTTGCAGGGTACAGTTAAACAGCTGAGGACTTGTTTGATCGCAGCGTTGGCATCGCCATTTTTGATCGGCTCAATGGCCCAGTTCACCAATTCATATGCGCTTTCTGATTTGGTTAATTCGATAAGCTTACATTCACCGGTGCCAATATCTAACCCTACCGCTGACGTCTTCTGCTCGCTTGGAAGGAATTTTCTTATCGTGCCAAAATACTGTTCCAGCAGTTTATGCATAATTCGTTAATCGGGTGATTATTACTTATAGATATATTTGTTTATAACTATGTGGATGTATTCTATTGTATTCTTCTTCTATTATCAAGTAGTAATTTTAATTATTGGAAATTTTGAAATTTGATAAAAAAAGTGCGTAAAAAATTCCCAAGAATAAAGTTGCAAAGCCTTTGGCAGCCATCTAGTAACATGATCTTTAAAAGCCAGTTTTGGTATTCGATGCAGCGCTTGTTTGGGCACAAAAAAAGGGGGCTTTGATAAGCCCCCTTTCGGTAAAACCAAACTGCTGTCAAAAACCAGAATTACATTTCCGCCAGAATGCCGCCGACATTCATTGTAAACGTCGTTGTCCCTGTTACGTTCATATTCGTAACATTGGCCGTGAACGTATAACCGTTTGCCGACATCGTGCAGGTATACCCGAATCCGGCAACCGTTGTATCACAATAGTACGTATTGAGATACGGCGGTGTCGCACCTGTCAGCGAAGTCATGTCTCCAGGATAAACACCATTGTTGGCTGTTCCGTATGTTTCAGCCGATGTTGACATGCTTCGAAGTGTGCTCTGAGCTAAAGCGTCATTGGCTGAGATTTTAGCCCTGAGCAGGTTCGGAATGGCGATCGCTGCCAACAAGGCGATAATGGCGACAACGATCATGATTTCGACAAGCGTAAAACCTTTTCGATTTCTTCTCATCTTTTCATCCTCCTTCCCTTTTTAAACTGAGCCACCGCTTGCCTGTCCCTTCAAGAAGGAAGATAGAACAAGTAAGTATAATGCCGTTGCCTTTTCCCTTCTTTGAAACACCGCAAACAGTTTCATCAGCTTAACTAATTTTATCGGATTATAGCACCTCCTTTCTATAAGTGTCAATTGTTTAAACTGGTTTTTCAATGAGCACATACTTTATGGAGCCCGAAGGACGGCATAAAGTATTGTGAGAATTGACCCCGAGCGTATTCGCATAATCGTTGTGCGCGAGGGATCTTATGAACGATTTCATGTGATCCCTCGGTCACTATCGAAATAGATGCCCCCTCGGGATTATTTCGGGCTCTAATTTATGTTCGCTCGCTAACGCTCGCTCCATAAATTATGCCCTCAATAAAAAAACCGCTCCATTCTTAAGAAGCGGTTCACATAAACTCATAGGTTTTAACGGCAACTGGCTGCCCTGGAACTATAGGGCCCTTTAGCTTTGTGTCCCATCCTTACGAATGGTTTACCTTTTCGATAAACGAAATGCTCTTTCAAATAAAGTATAACATGATTGCCCCGTGTCGTCAAAAAACAAACAACAAGAGGGCCGTCTCCTAATTGCAAATATATATATTTGGAATAAAATCACAACTGCCACTGCAGCATTCAGCGCAGGAGGAATTAGTGGATTGACCCGTGCCTTTACAACATTTATTATCAGCGCCACATACAAATTGCGGCTGGCAACAAGGAATCACAGTACAATCATCCCCAAATTCACCGCAATTAGATTTACATTCATAGGAATTCGGCCCCGTGCTATTACATGTCTCATTAAACGAACAAGCTACAGGAGTGTGGATACATTGATCATTCATTTCATCACAGCTATCGATGGTACATCCATTACCGTCGCTACAATCGAGAGCAGGATGGGGAATTTGGCAAACCCCTGCACTGCAATTATCCACCGTGCAGAATTTGCCATCATTGCATAATGGCCCAGTTCCGCATTTTCCCGTATTCTCATCACAAGTGCGAATCAGACATGGATCTCCTGGAACCGGACAGAGACCAGCGTTAGGAATATGGGTGCAGCCATCCGGGAACTTAGGCTTAGGGGCAGGCTTATCCCCGTAACAACCGCAGGAAAGACAACTCCCCATGAATGTGCAGATAGGATCACAAGGGCCACTATAATCACGGACACAACCCGTTGGACCGGGCTTCATGTTTGGATCTTCGGCGCAATAATCACCTTGCGGAGGACCAAGTGTACAAGAATATGTATCCACGCATTCATCATCATGACCATTATAAACACAGCCAGTATTGATATCGCAATAATCGTCGCCTACGTTCCAAGGGTATGTCACTCCTGTATCAGGATGTGTGTATTGATTACCCGCGAAATCAGCTCCGGTACACGTTTTATTATCTCGAACTTGGCAATACTCATGGTCAGGCTGATGCTGGCAATCTGCCGTAACATGGCACCAATCTATTGTACAAGCAATGCTTTCAGGATCGCAATCTGGTGGCACACAACCCATTCCGGCTTTACACCTCGCATCAAGAGGCAGGTTAAAACAACCACTATCTGGACTCCAATAATCATCCTCCTCCGGGAGTGCTGGATCATACTTGGGATCCTGTTTCAATGGGTCACACTGGTCATAAGTGCACATGACCGAATCATTACAATCCTCATCGAAAGCAAGGTATATACAGCCTGTAAGATTATTACCTGCCTGCACTCTTTTACATTCATGTGTCGGGCTATTTGGAAATCTACAATCCGTGTTCTTTCCATCAGGCACCCAACATTTCTGCGGATACTCATTAAACCTAACAAGCGAATTCCAGCACGTCGGCACGCAGTAGTCCTGGCCTCTTGTACACGTTAAATCGAGCTGACATTCTGTATCACGGGGATGAAACACGCAACCGGTAGTATAAACGCCCTCATGTCCAATATCGTAACCGGACCAAGTATTTCCATTGGGTTCACACCAATCCTCGCCTACTGCGACACCATAAATTTCAACTTCGCCTCCTTCGGCTTCAGACTTCCAAAGTTCCCCTCCCTTCCAGATTATTCTTTCATCAGGAGCCCCCTGCCTTTCATCAACTTCAGCCCCCGAACAACTGAGGCCATCATCACAATAAGAGTGGTTAGGCTGATACACGCATCCATATTTTTCGTGTCTGGAAGGCACACATATATCGACCGTACAATAAATATGATCATCACAGCCAAAAACAAGGCAGTTATCGTATACATAATTAGGGTCACCTTCCATCACTCCATTGCGGCATAATCTTGCTTCCGGATGGCAAACCGCCCAACATTCTTCTAGATTATCCAGATAATATACCCGGCTTTCCCCATGCTTTAAAGGAGTGTTTCCTGCAGGATCCAGGCAACCAAGGCAGTTCGCATTCTCGTCACAGCTTGTCGCTGTATATGATCCGCTTAAAACGCCGTTACTGCATACTCTCGTCTCAGGCTCGCACGGATTCCCGCAGACAGGTGCCGCCTCCTTATAAAATACCTTGCTGCCGCCATGCGGGATGGTAATCCCGGAAACCACGCAGTTAGCCGGTCCGGAAACTGTGCAACTTGTCGCCTTATATGATCCGCTTAACATCCCGTTATTGCAGCAGCGTTCCTCCGATTCGCATTCCATCCCATAAGGCGGGGATGCAAGAAGATAATACGTCGCGCACTCCCCATGAGCAAGAGCCCCGCAATTAGCACAAACCAGCCCCCCTGGCTGGCAGGCCCCTGCGACACACGTCTCGACTCCATTGCAGGCTACTCCGTCATTACATTCCGCGTCTGTCGAACAAAGTCCGCAATCGGCGGCACAGTTCGCAATCGACTCGCCGGGCTCGCAACAATCATTACCGCAAACAGCCGGGCAGCCTTCCGGGTCAAAACACGTCTGTAAAGCCACGCATTTGGTGCCGACCATGGCTGTATTCATCGTATCTTGGATTTTCTGCGTGAGAATGCCAGATGGGCCTAAAGCCACGACCAAAAGAGTGACGACTCCAACCAGGACAAGGATATACTCCGTCATGTTTTGGCCGGATAAAGGATTATTTGTTCTGAAGTTTCTTAGCCGTTTGAGCATAATAAAAAACCGGATTACCGTATAAAATTAAAAACATCATGGTAACCCGGCTGTCAAAATTCTTAGTGAACCATTGACCCGTGGCTTTGCGTCCCTGCCTCACGACAGGTTTGCCTTTTTCACTATAAGTATGCCATATTAAGTCAGAAAACTCCATTCAAAATAGGCATTATTATTTAAGAAAAATTAAAAAAGCTTAATACACCCCTAATGACCCGCGGAATCGGCTCTGGATTTCTGAGATCTCACGCATTAAATCATTTTGAATTCTATGTAATTCTTCAATTTCCTTTTCCGGCCCAAGATTCCGTTTTTGGATCGATGTTAATTTCTTTTCCGCGTCACGCAGGCTTTTTTCACTTTGTCTTTTTTTCTCTCCAAGTGATTTCCTATATGCGAGAAACCCTTGCTCGCTTAAACAGCTTTCCTGGATCTGGACCTTTTCTTCCAAATACTTATTATCACGCAAAAAAATGTCAATGAGCTCCTGTGTCCTTTCTCTTCGTTTGCCATCATCCATGCTTTCTGTCATCCGGGTTTCCCCACTGAAATGATCGTCACCGGGCCAGCCGGACAGTTCCTCCCTTTTCATCATCAAGGCCGCCTTTATCCTCTGAAGGCCCTGAATGCTTTTCTCCAGCATGTCATTCTCAAAGACAAGGCGCTCATTTTTCTGCGCGATCTTCAAAACGCTTTCTTTCAGGCGCGTTAAGCTGAATTCCAGCATTTTATTGGTCGGCAAATGCTCCGAAAGGCTTGTTCCCGCCGCCATTGCCAAGGAGACACAGGCAGCGCAGAAGCCCGCTGAACAAAGAAGAGCAATAAGAAAAGCTTTCCTCATAAGGGACTAAATGATCTGAGTAATATTGATGATCGGCAAGAACAGGGAAACAACAATAAATCCGATCACAATACCTAAAACGCCGATAATCAACGGCTCAATAACGCTGGTCAGTCCTTCAACAGCCGCATCAACCTGATCGTCATAAAATTCGGAGATCTTAAGAAGCATGGTCTCCATCTTTCCCGATTTTTCCCCAACAGCGATCATCCTGGTCACCATTGGGGGGAAAACGCCGCTTTTGACAAGGGGCGCGGCAAGGCTTTCCCCTTCCCGGACATTTCCTTTCACATCGCTGACGACCTTTTCCAGGACTCTGTTTCCAATCGTTTTTTCAACAATATCCAGTGACTCCAGAATAGGAACGCCGCTCTGGACAAGCGTCGCCAAAGTGCGGCTGAAACGGCTGATCGCCACCTTTCGCAGAAGGTCTCCGAAAATCGGCAATTTTAAGCTCATGCCGTCCAAGACCAAAGCGCCTTTTTCAGTCTTGTGCCAATGCCGCATTCCGAAGACAAGGGCTACGACCCCTGCGATGTAAAACAATAACTGGTGCCGCAACGCATCGCTAATCGAGACCAGAAGCTGCGTCATGGCCGGAAGTTCCTGGTCAAACGAAGAATAGATTTCCGTGAACGTCGGCACAACCTTGACCAAGAGAACCACCGTTATCAGGATGGCCATGGACACGACGACGATTGGGTAGATCAAAGCGGATTTTACTTTCCGCTTGAGTTTCAATGTCTTTTCCATATAGGTCGCAATGCGGTCTAGAACAATACTGAGAGCCCCGCCGGTTTCGCCAACCTTGACCATGTTTGTAAAAAGCGTATCAAAGACTTGAGGATGCTTCGAAAACGCGACCGACAGGCTGGTGCCGTGCTCGATATCCTCTTGAACCGTTGTCAGCACTTTTTTAAACATCGGATGGGTCACCTGTTCCCCCAGGGCATCCAATCCCTGGATGATGGGGATCCCGGCGTCAACCATTGTCGCCAACTGCCTGGCAAAAATAACGATCTCCTCTCCCTTGACCTTTTTACTTTGGAAAGCGGCTTTCTTGGTCACGGTGTCCTTAACTTCCAGCACCGAAATGATCGTCAACTTGCGCTTGCGCAATTCTTCAATGACGTTCGCCTTGTTATCCGTTGAAATTTTTCCCGTAACCGTGCGGGACTCTCTGTTTTTCGCGATATATTTGAATGTGGGCATAATTGAAATTGGGCTTAGGGTTTATTTTAGGTTTGATGAATCATCGTTGTACCATCGCTGGATCGCTCTCTTAATCTCGCTTTCCGCCGCAATAAAAGGAACCAGGCGGCAGTTCGTCACGCGCTGTAACTCTGCTTTGGCGGCTTCATCCAAAGGATTGGCCATGACAATGCTCAAAATATCATTCACCCGGTCAAGCGGCACCACGCGGTGCTTGCGCGCGATTTCCCCGGGCACAAGCTGAATGATATTCTGGTCGATCTCGTAACGGTCAATGGCGATGTAAGGGATGTGGCATTGAATAACGAGAGCTGCGACGACATCATGTTCGTTGGCATATCCAAGACTGGTCAAGATCTCTCCAAAGAAACGGCCCTGTTCTTCCTGGATGGACATGGCGTGCTTTAATTGGTTTTGGTCAATAATATTGCGCTCAAGCAATATCTTCCCTAAAAATTGTTTGTTTGAAGAAGTTTTTTTCCCCATCGAAACAACTCTTTACCTTAAAGCATCCGTTTTTCATTTATGAGAGATCAGCCGGTCCTTGACCTTTACGTTTTACTTGGTTTATTCTAACAGTCAATAAGCCGTTTGAAAATAAGTAAATAAAAGATTCGTGAAAACAGATTAATCGGGATATGTCTCTGATCAATCAAGGGTGGCAATCCTCAAAACTTCCTCCAGAGAGGTTAATCCTGAGGCGCACTTGGTCATGCCGTCATCCCATAACGTTACCATCCCTTTTTCCCGCCGCGCATACTCTTTAATGTCATCTGACGATTTCCCTCCGATCAACATGTCCCTTATGGTGTCATCCACTTCCAAAAGTTCCGTTAAGCCCAAGCGCCCCAGATATCCCGTTTGGCTGCAGGCATCACACCCTTTTCCGCTGTAGAACGTTATTCCGTCGGGAAGCCTGCCTTTTAACCGTTGGCGCATCTCATCGGGGATCGTTAACTTTGCTTTACATTTTGTGCATATTTTCCGGCATAGCCTCTGCGCGCTGACTAAAACCAGGCTTGAGGCGACCAAAAACGGCTCGACATTCATATCCACCAGGCGCGTCAAAGTCCCCGCGGCATCATTGGTATGAAGGGTCGAGAACACCAATTGGCCGGTTAAAGAGGCTTTAATAGCGATATCAGCCGTTTCATTATCGCGGATCTCCCCCACCATGACAATATCAGGGCTCTGACGCAAGATCGCCCTTAACCCTTCCGCAAATGTCAAGCCGATCTCCGGCCTGGCCTGGATCTGCGTCAGCCCTTCAATCAGGTATTCGACAGGATCCTCAACCGTAATAATATTTCTCTCCACCGTGTTCAGTTCGCTGATGATCGAATACAAGGTGGTGGATTTCCCGCTTCCGGTCGGCCCGGTGACCAAGATCATCCCAAACGGCTTCCTGATTGCCTCTTTAAGGATTTTCATGGCCCTCTCCTCAAAGCCAAGCCCGTCAAGGCCAACGGCAAGCTTGGCCTTGTCCAGGACGCGCATCACAATTTTCTGCCCGAATGTCGTCGGCAGGATCGAAACGCGGAAATCGACTTCTTGATTATTCATTTTCAGCTTGAACCTTCCGTCTTGAGGGACCTGATTGGTCGTAATGTCCAAGCGGGACATGATCTTGATGCGGACGACAACCGCATTCTGGTTTTCCTTAGGGATATTGAGAATATCGTGCAAAACGCCGTCAATGCGGTAGCGGACGCGCATGCCGTCGATTTCGGGTTCGATGTGAATATCCGAGGCCCGGCGACGCAAGGCCTCTTTGATCACCAGGTTGATCATGCGGATGATCGGCGCTTTCTCGCTCTCATCCACCGATTCGTCATCGCTTTCCCGCTGCTCGTGATCGGCCACAATTTCGAAATCCTCGATCTGGATATCCTTGGTGATCTCATTGACGCTCATTTCCGTCTTGATGCCGTAATAAGCGTTGATCGCCTTGACGATCTCGGAATTCGTGCTCATGACCACATCAATCTCTTTGCCTGTCAGGTTTTTCAGGTCGTCCATCAAAAAGATATTGAACGGATCGGATAAGGCGATCGTCAGGGTGTAGTCCAGTTCCGAAATGGGGATAATGTTATATTGACGGGCCGTGCGTTCAGGGATGGCCGATTGAAGCGCGGGATCAATTTTATATTTGCTCAGATTAATAAAGGGGATGTTTAATTCGCGCACTAAAACAGCCATAAGGTCTTGTTCTTTGATATGGCCGGTCTCAATGAGCGCTTTATCAAGGCCGATTTTTTTCTTCTTTTGCAGAGCGATGGCCTCGTTGACTTCTTTTTTCGTGAGTTTTTGCGCATCGATCAGTGTCTTTAGAATTTTGTCTTTTATCGTTGCCACTGCGGACCCTCTTTATGGATACCGGCTCCTCCCGGTCAGATTTCATCCTGCGCCGTGACCCGCGTCACTTCCTCGAGCGTCGTTAAACCTTCCACGGCTTTTGCGATTCCGTCTTCGCGCATGGTCTGCATCCCATCGGCGCGAGCGGTTTCTTTTAATTTGACTTCCCCTGCCCTCGACAGGACCAGCTCGCGGATTTTTGGCGTGAAAATAAGGATTTCCGTGATGCCGACGCGCCCTTTGTATCCCGTTTGGAAACACCGCTTGCATCCTTTTCCCCGGAATAACTCGAACTTTTTCGTGTCCTTTGGAAACACCTTCTTTAAGTTAAACTTATCAACAATCGTTGAAGTAGCCTCATAAGGCTCCTTGCAATACGTGCAGATTCTCCTCAGAAGCCGCTGGGCCACGACCGCCAGAACGGAAGAACAAATCAAGAAAGGCTCTACCCCCATGTTCATCATACGGATGACCGACCCTGCCGCTGTCGTGGTATGCAAAGAACTTAAAACAAGGTGTCCGGTCAGAGCGGCCTTGACGGCGATATCAAGGGTCTCGGAGTCCCGGATCTCTCCGATCATGATAATGTCAGGGTCTTGTCGGAGAATGGACCGCAAACTTACCGGGAACGTTAATCCCATGGCAGGCTTGATATTGACCTGGCTCACCCCCTTCATCTGAAACTCAACAGGGTCCTCAACCGTAACAATATTCTTCTCGGGCGAATCCACGTACTTGAGGATGGAGTAGAGCGTGGTCGTTTTCCCGCTTCCTGTCGGGCCGCAAGCCAAAATCATGCCGTGGGGTTGAATAGCGCACTCCTTGAGCCTCTCCAGAGATTTTGCCTCGAACCCTAACCGATCGATATTCAAGAACGAGGCATCCTGGTCCAAAATCCTTAAGACAACTTTTTCGCCAAAGGCCGTCGGCAAAACATTGACGCGGAAGTCCACCGCGTGCTCTCCGGAAATAATGGTCTTAAATCTTCCGTCTTGAGGCAACCGGTGTTCCGAAATATCAAGGTTTGAAATAACTTTGATCCTGGAAACAATAGGGTAATGAAGGACTTTGGTCATGCGGTCGATCTCACGGACAATCCCGTCAATACGGTAACGGATACGCATCGTTTTTTCCAAAGGTTCAATAAAAACGTCACTTGCCCGCGAAACGACGGCCTGTTGAATGATCGTGTCCGTCAACTTGATAATGGGCGCTTCGTCGGTCAAATCTTCGACCGTCGCCTTTTCCCCATCCTCCTGCGCGTCTTTGATGAGTTCGAACTCTCCGGTATCCTGGATATCTTTGATGATCTCATCAAAGGTTTCGGTGGGATCTTTGACCTCTTCCTGTTTCTTTTCCTCCTCAGGATAATATCTCTCGATCGTTCTGGTGATATCAGCGGGCAAGCCGATAACGGGGTTGATCTTATATCCCGTTAAAACCTTGACATTGTCGATGATGAAAATATTAAGAGGGTCCGCCATCGCCAAAGTCAGGTGATCGCCCATTAATGACACGGGCATAATCTGGTATCTGCTGGCGGTCTCTTTAGGGATGATTTTCACGATTTCAGGATCGACTTTCAGGCGGTCAATATTGATGGGCGGGAGGCCCAATCCTTCACTGAGGATCTGAGCCAAGGTCTTCTCGTCTATAAGATCAAGCTTGACAAGAATTTTGCTGAGTTCACCACCAAATTTTTTCTGCTCTTGAAGGGCGCGTTCAAAATCTTGAGACGAAATATGTTTGTCCCGGATCAATATTTCCTGAAGACGGTCTTTTAACGATGCCATTATTGCGCCCTATAATATTTATCGATCGATTGCTTGATATCGCTCGCCGTGCTGACAAAAACCTGAACGCTGCAGCCGGTTATAAGTTCAACGTCCTCCAAAGCCTGGAGATTCAGCGGATTGGACATGGCCACGGTCAGGCTCTTCCCGATCTTATCTATAGGCACAAGGCAAAATTGCCGGCAGATATTTTCAGGCACTGACCGCACAACCTCCCCGTCAATCTCGTAACTGGAAAGGGGCAGATAAGGAAATCCGTACTGGCAGGTCAGCGCCTGGGCAATGTCTTTTTCAGTCGCGAATTTCAAATCAACCAGCACTTCCCCCAGCAATAACTCAGGATTCTTCTTTTTGTGTTGTATCGCGATATCGAGCTGTTCGTGGTTGATGACCCCGCGCTCCACAAGAACCTCGCCAAGATGTTTATTTGTCGCTCTCTTAAAATCTTTCATTGTATGACAATCCGGAGATATGAAGCATGCCCTCCGGTTTCATGTACCTTCAGGCGCGCTGTTCATATATATAGAATTGTTTTAGTTTACTATAATTGGGAAAACTACACAATTGAAAAAACTAAAACATCCCCCGTTAAAATATAGTCCGCCGTTTACTCAAATTTAACAAAAAACCCATCATAATAACAAAGATCAAGAACGAGGAACGCCCATAGCTGACAAAAGGCAAAGTCAGGCCAACGACCGGGAACAAGCCGGCCACCATCCCGATATTAATAACGACCTGTAGCGTCAAAATAGCCACCACTCCGATGGACACAAACATGCCGAATTTATCCTTTACCTGATTGGCAATATCTAAGCTCGTGTAAATTAAAAGGAAGTAAAGCGTCAATAAGCAGATGGCTCCGACAAGCCCCCACTCCTCCCCGATAACAGAAAATATGAAATCCGTGTGCCGCTCAGGCAGAAAGTTCAGTTGATTTTGCGTTCCGGACAGCCACCCTTTTCCAAAGATTTGACCTGATCCTATCGCAATCTTTGATTGTATAATCGTGTAGCCCGCGCCCAGAGGATCGATATTAGGATTGAGGAACACCAGCAATCTGTCCTTTTGGTATGGCTTAAGGACATTCCATGCAAAAGGTGTTGCCGCTAAACATACCCCTAACAACCCCCATATATACCGGTACTCCAAGGCCGTCGCAAAAAGCATGCTGAGAAAAATCCCGAATAATAAAATGGATGTGCCCAAATCCGGTTGTTTGAAAATTAACACCATTGGAACAATCGTAATCCCAAGCGGAATTAATAGATCCCAGAAGATCATCTGCGTCTGGCTGAAGAACCCATAAGGAAGTCTCGGCCTTCGGTCGCTGAAATAAGCCCCCAGCATGAGGATCAAAGACAATTTCATCAGTTCGGAAGGCTGAAAACTAAAACCCCCGATGTCCAGCCAGCGTCTCGCGCCAAGAGCATACCTTCCGCTGATAAGTACAAGCACAAGCAAAACAATATTTAGAATGTAGAACGCATGGGCAACGTCATAGAACTTTCTGTAATCAATTTTCCCTAAAAGATACATAATCATAAATCCCGCCAGGGAAAACACAAGCTGATCATAAAAAATGGTTTGTGGCACGCGCACATTTTTATAGGAAGCGCTGTAAAGAGCCGCCAGGCCCATAACAACGATCATGACGGTATAGATCCAAATTTTTTTTGCGAGATCTCGTTTCATAACAGATCTTTCGCCTGCATGCCTAACAGCAATTCTCTGGCAGCCAAACATGCGTTTTGGCTTGAATCCCCATGCTCAAGAAAGACACAGAACGCAATGTTCCTTGCTTCCCCTTTCGCATAGCCGACAAACCACGCATGACTTAATTGATCGCCAGAAGTTTGGGCAGTTCCCGTCTTGCCCGCGACATACAACTCCGGGAGATCCAAGGCATGGGCGGTTCCCGAATAATTTGTTACGGCTTCCCGCATGCCTTTTTGAACAGTCTCTAAAGCTTCCCTGCTGATTTTAATATCCCCTTTAAGATCGTATTGATCAACGGTAATGCCACCGATCGCCTTGATCACATGAGGTTGGAGTTCCATGCCGCTATTGGCAACGGTGGCCATCATACGAATCATCTGCATCGGCGTGACCAGCAAGCCTCCCTGTCCAATAGAAAGATTCAAGGTATCTCCTGTATACCATTGTTCTTTTTTGCGAAGGGATCTTTGCCGACGGCTTGGCACGTGCCCGCTTTCCTCATAAGGAAGGTCGATATGCGTCAGGCTGCCGAGACCAAGCTGGCGCGCATACTGCTGGATCATATCCGCCCCCAAGACAAGCCCCAGACGATAATAATAAATATTGCATGAGTGCGCCAAGGACTCGATAAGATTTTCCGGGCCGTGGGCATGGGTACACCGGAATGTCATTCCGCCCACTTCATAAGATCCGTCACAATGGTAAGTCGTATGCATTGTGATTTTGCGGCTGTCCAATCCGCCGATAGCAACCGGAACTTTAAAAACAGATCCGGGCGGGAATAATCCTTTAATGGCGCGGTTCAGAAGCGGGGCCGATGAATTATTAAAAAGCCTCGCGATCTGTGATTGCTCTTTGACATCGACAAAAACATTCGGGTCATAGGCCGGAACGCTCGTCATCCCAAGGACCTCGCCGTTTGCCATATCCATGACAATAATTACGCCCGTCTTCCCTTCAAGGACATCCATGGCGATTTGCTGGATATCGCTGTCAATGGTCAGACGGATGTCCTGTCCCGTTGCCGGTTCTTTTAAACTCAATAACTGGACCTGCTGCCCGCGGCTGTTAACTTCGATCTGCAGACCTCCTTCCTCGCCCTTGAGATAAGCGTCATAATATTCCTCCACGCCGGAATAGCCGATCATGCTCTGGGGAGAATAACCATATTCTTTAAACTTTTCCTTTTGGACGCGGTTGATTTTTCCGACATATCCTAAAACATGGGCGCTGTTCTTCCCCAAAGGATAAGACCGCCGGAATCCTTCCTGCACAATCAGGCTGGGATAAAGGTACTTATTTTCTTCCAGAATAATGGCTTTATCCCGGCCGATATCCTCAGCGACAACAACGGGGGCAAATAAGGCATGCTTCTTTTGGGCATAGGTTTCTTCGATCTTTTTCTGATCGACAGACAGAACTTTGGCCAGATAACGGAACAGTTCCTGCTGATCGAGAAGGTCTTGAGGAGCAACCATAACATTGTATGAGACGCGCCTGTCAGCGAGAATCTTTCCGTTACGATCCTCGATGCGGCCCCGCCATCCTTCCAAAGGGACGATCCGGATACGGTTATTCGTACTTAAATGATAGAAATATTGCCCCCGGATCACCTGCACGTAAATCAGATCAACGGCAATAAGCACAAACAGTCCTATAATCGCTAGACGAATAATCTTGATACGCATTTTTTCAGTTCGGCAAAGATAAAAGATGTTACAACCAGGGTCATGAGAATTTCAGGGACAAACACAAACTTAAAACACTGGATGGGATCGATCTCCCCGACTATGGAACGAAGAAGCAATTGGATTAAAAGATTCGTGAGGATGATAAGAAACACCAGCAATAGGCGTGAGCGATGCGACGCGACATAATGGAGATATCTTTTTAATACCGTTGTTACGTAAGCGCATAAAACAAACGAAAAGATATGGAAGCCGAACATATCCGTGCTGAAACTGCCTTTCATGATTCCGGCAAGGACCGCAGCATAAATACTGTAGCGTATCCCAAAAGCCAGGTTGAAATAAATGATCGCCAGAAGAAGCAGGTCCGGGACGAATATGCGCCCAACCATGTTATAAAGAAAAAATTCCGCGAGAAAGAAAATGAGAACACAAACAGGGACAAGAATGATTTTACGCATAGACTATTTCATGATGAACATACGTCAACAGCATTATACGCCGCCCTAATTCAATATCACAAGCACTTCTTCGATCTGTGAAAACGCCACTGACGGTTCAACGAGATATTCAACGGTGGGGTTCTTGGCGCCATCATCAATGGCAGTAATCTCTCCGATCAACAACCCTTCCGGAAACGAAGAACTTAACTTCGAGGTGATGACTTTTTCTCCAATATCAATTTTCGCCCCTGGGCGAACATACCTCATGCGGCATACGCCTTTGAGGGTTCCCGATACCAACCCGCTTTCTCTCGGCCCCTGAACAAGAGCCGCGACAGAGAATTGCGGGTCAGTCAAAAGGATCACTTTGCTGATATGGGGCCCAACTTCAGCAATTTTTCCAACGACCCCCGCAGCGTTAACAACGGGCATCCCTTGCCGTATGCCATCCTCTCCTCCGCGGTCAATGATCATCGACGAATTCCAATAGGAAGGATTGCGGCCTACCACATTGGCAACGACAGACGAATAAACCAGCCTTCGTTTAAATTTCAAAAGATCCTCAAATCGTTTATTTTCGCTAATGACTTCTTCCAGACCGACTAACCTCGCCTTTAAAACATCAGTTTCTTCTTTCAATCGCTTATATTCGTCGAAAGTAAGATGATAAAAAAGGAGTTTTTTGATTTCGCCCAGCGGAAAGGAAAGAATGCGGATCGGGATTGATGTGATTTTAATGACGCTAAATTTAACAACATGGAAGGATCTCGCTCCGGTAAAAAGCAAGATAAAAAAAGCCAGAACGAAAAAGAAATAAACTAAATTCTTCCGATGAGCTCTAAACACTCGTCAAATCCGGATAAGGTAAATAACAAAACAGGTTCCGCGAATTTTTCGCAAACGTGTTTGAGAAAATTTGACCTCAACAACGCAAAAAATCAGAATCCCGTAACTTGACCGCACCGTACGGGATTCATTATGATCATTCTCAAATTTTTTATGCAGACATGGTCCCAAAACTTGCGCCCGTCCCTATTAGAAATCAAGTCGTGTAGGGACAACGATCCTCCGTCGCAAGCGGGGGGGCATATTCAACATCTGGCCTGTTCCAAGGACAACGGCCGTCAAGGGATCATTGGCAATATGTACCGGCAGACCAGTTTCTTCAGCAATGCGTTTATCCAATCCGCGCAATAACGAACCGCCTCCGGCCATCACAATGCCGCGATCGATCAGGTCGGCTGATAATTCCGGCGGCGTTTGTTCTAATGTTGTTTTTGAAGCATCCACAATGGCCTGGATGGGATCGTGTAATGCCTCTCTGATTTCAACAGAAGTCACTGAGATCGTCTTTGGCAAACCAGATATCAGGTCGCGCCCGCGAACATCCATGCTCAGTTCTTCTTCAAGCGGATACGCGGACCCTATGCGGATCTTGATCTCCTCTGAGGTCCTTTCTCCGATCATAAGGTTATATGTCTTGCGTAAATATTCGACGATCGCTTCATCCATCTCATCTCCGGCGATCCGGATTGATTTTGCATAAACGATACCGCCCAGGGAGATAACGGCGAATTCTGTCGTTCCGCCGCCAATATCAATGATCATATTTCCAGCCGGCTCCTCAACCGGCAATCCGACTCCAACAGCCGCAGCTTTCGGTTCCTCAATAAGATCGACAGACCTTGCCCCGGCGCGTTCGCCGGAATCCCGGACCGCACGCTTTTCAACAGCCGTAATGCCGGAAGGGATGGCGATCACCATGGCCGGGCTTAACAGCTTCTTCCGGCCATGAACCTTGCGGATAAAGTATTTTAACATCGCCTCGGTGATCTCAAAGTCCGAAATGACCCCGTCCTTCATCGGCCTGATGGCAATAATATTTGCAGGAGTGCGTCCCAACATCTTTTTGGCTTCCTCTCCAACCGCAACTACCCGATTGGTGTCTTTTTCAATAGCAACAACAGAAGGCTCGCAAAGGACAACCCCTTCCCCCTTAACAAACACCAGCGTCGTTGCGGTCCCTAAGTCAATGCCGATGTCGTTTGAAAACAATCCGAGGATGTAATTAAGAAATTTTCTGAAGAGTTTAAAAATTTTTTGTAACATGCGTGTTCCCTTTGGGTTAAATTCGTGAGAAAATTTAGAAGATAAAAGCTAGTAAAGACTTGGATAATGATATATGAAAAGGAAATGCCTGTCAAACAATTTCTGACAACCTGATCAGAAGGCAGGTGAAAAAATATTAGGGTTAATATGAGAATATAAAGAAGATGTTATTGACTCATGCAAAACATAGCACCGATAGCCTTAAAATCCCTGACAAAGTCCGGATAAGACTTATGGGTGCATTCTATATCCTTAACACGCACACCAAGTTTTAATCCTAAAACACAAAATGCCATGGCCAGTCGGTGGTCTTTGTGAGGATCTAATAATCGGCCTCTCTTGTACTTGTCATGAGGATGGACAATAAGTTCGTCTTTTTTTTCTTCTATCTTCGCCCCCACTTTGATGAGCTCTTTTCGTAAATCAGTAATACGGTCAGATTCTTTACTCCGCACATGGCCGATATTGAATAACCGTGTTTGTCCCCGCGCGAAAAGGGCTAGAACGATCATGATCGGGACCAAATCAGGGCAATTTTTCAAAGAGAAATTGCCGCCGTTCAACTCAAACGGTCCCTTAATCTGTATGGCCCCGGGAATTTTTTGAATGTTAACACCCATCCGATCGAGAAAAGGAATGATATGGCTATCAGCTTGAACCAACTCGCCTCTGAGATTCCCGCTCAGTGTAACTTCAGAACCAATCAGAGCAGCGGCAGCCATAAGAAATGCCGCCAGGCCATAATCGCAAGGGACAATAAAATCTTTCAAGCCTTTAAATGTTTGTTTCCCTTTGATCTGATAGCACCGCTCTTCTTTTTTAACGATTTCGATACCGCTTCGTTCAAGGACCTGACGGGTCATGGTGATATAATCGGTGGAAACTAAACGTTTGCCGCGTAACATCAAACGGGTATCCTGGGCAAGTTGCGGACAAGCGATTAACAGAGACGAAACAAATTGAGAGCTTAAACTCCCGTCTATGGCAATATCCCCTCCGCGCATGCCGCCCCCTTTAAGATGAATCGGGACACTTTCGTTTGTTCCCTGTCCCTTAATATCGATTCCCATCGCGCGCAAAGTTTCCAACAAGAATGAATTCGGGCGCCCGCGCAAGGTCCCTTCTCCGATGACAGTTGTTTTCTTGCCGCGCAAAGCAAGTAACGGGAGAAGAAACCGCAAGACCGTTCCTGATTCTCCAACATTGATTCTTGGGCATTGGGACTTGTTCTTATTGGCAACAATTTTCCAACACGACAATGGCCCCCGTCTGACCTCTTTAACTTGAGCTCCCAAAGACTTTATAACGCGTATCGCAACTTTGGCATCATCGCTGCGGGAAGGATTGGTGATCGTGGATTTTCCGCCGCACGCGGCGATCATAAAGGCGCGGATCGAATAGGATTTCGATGCCGGCAGCTGGACTTTCCCTTTCAAAAAAATCGCGGGCTTAATGGTCAGGATCATTATTTTGCTTTGACTTGATCGTTCTTCTTGACACTCTTGACCGATAACGGCGGGACGAGATCCGCGGCAGACATTTCGGGTTGAAGCCGTGTAATTTTAATATCACCTAAATAATTATCATTTCGATAGACGGACAAAATATCTCCAACGTCAATGCCATCCATTCCCCCGAGGCTGATAATCACAAATTCCGTCTCGATATCAACGCTCAAGATGCGCCCTTCTTTAGACCTGTCGAATGCCACCGTTGGCTCTCCCGTCAAAACATCCTCCTGGATATCAGGGATTTCTTCGGCGTCAATGGTCTCTCCAGGAACAACAACAATTTCTCCCAATTCAACGCCAAGACTTGTTAGCCGTCCGTTGTCCGAGTTCCCTTCAAGCGCATAATCCTTTGGCTCCTGAGAAATGGCCCCATAAGAGGAATTTTTGTTCGCGGCCTCCTGCGCGACAGATGCCGCTTTTTCTAATTCCGTCATTTTCTCCTGATTCTGTTCATAAAGCTGTCCCAACTTTTTGGTGCGCTCTCGTTCAGCCTCTAATTGGGCTTCCAATTCCTTGATCTTTTGGTTGGAGACTTCAATATCCGCCGTCAATCTTTCCTGCACCTCTTCTTTAGCCTTAATCTCACCTGCGAGCCCTTGTTTTGTCGCATTGGCTTCTTCAATTTGTTTCTTTAACGCCACTGTTTCAATCTTCATTTCTTCCCGCAGGCCTTTTTCCAGCTCCAACTCATCAGAAAGATCATTAATCCGCCCGTCAGCTTCTTTGTTTTTTTCCTGAAGAAGAAAGTTTTGTTTCTTCGCTTCATTCAACTGTTCTTCCAATTTTGTTCTTTCGGATTGAAATTCCTCCAATGTGGCTTCGGCCAACTTTCGGCGTTCCGTCTCCTTTTGGAAGAAAAACAATGAAATGGCAGTCAATGAAATAAGCAGGATGGCTATAATAACGACGAATATCGCCAAGACTTTTCCGGAAGAATTCATCATGGTTTCCTGGAATGAGATGTTTAAGATTGCTAGTAACGTAAATATTATATGGGAAATCAGAAACAAGTAAAGCTTCTTATGTTATTTCTTGGCGTTCAAAAGCGACGGCAAAGGCTGTCGCCGCCCATAAGAAAAAATCATTCTATGGGCCCATCTTTAAGAGAAATTCTTCCGGTGGCCGCGAAGAAAATTCCAGATATTTTTTTGTCTGCGGGTGGATAAAACCGATCGATTGCGCGTGCAAGGCAAGCCTGGGAAAGCTTTTTGCCTTTCCGTATTTATCGTCGCCTAATATCGGATGCTTCAGATAGGCCATGTGGACGCGCAATTGATGCGTCCGTCCGGTTTTCGGGAACAGAGAAACAAGCGTAACCCCCTTCTTCCGCTTGATAACGCGATAATACGTCACCGATTCTTTGGCATCATCATCGTATTGTACAGACTTTTTCTCCCTATACCGCGGGTGCCGCCCGATCGGGGCATCGACCATTCCCTCATCAAATTCCATTTCGCCTTCGACCAAAGCCATGTACCGCTTCTTGATCACATGACGTTGAAATTGCTTGGCTAACTTCGTGTGCGTAATGTTGTCTTTCGCAATCAACAATAGTCCGGATGTTTCTTTATCTAACCGATGAACGATCCCCGGGCGCATGTCCGTATTGACCTGCGACAACTGAACGGAATGATGAAGCAAGGCGTTGACCAAGGTGCCGGAATAACAGCCTTGAGCCGGATGTACGATCATGCCTTTAGGCTTATTGATCACCATCAGATAATCATCTTCATAAAAAATATCTAAAGGGATGTTCTCCGGTTCGACGTATTGGGGCGTTCTGAAATCCTTGGGGATCTCGACAGAAACATCATCCCCAAATGCAACTTTATGATGCGCCTTAACTACGGTCTCGTTGACGCGGACATGGCCGAATTCAATGAGTTTTTGGACGAACGTCCGGGAAGGGGCCTCGGGAAGGACCTGCGTAAGAAAAACATCTAAGCGTAAATAATCATGCGCTTCATCGACTTTTAGAATATGTATTGCCATAAACATCCTGTAGGGACAGGCCTAGAACTGTCCCTACATTTCATCTCACAATCTTAAAGCGAATCTTCCGGATTGGAATGCTTGATCAGCATGACATAGGCAAACCCAAACGCAAATAATAAAATGCCTACACTGACGAATTGAAAAACGCTCAATCCGAAAAATATTATGTCATGATCCGCTCGGTAAAATTCCACCCCGAACCTCAAGACCGATGTCAAGATGAGATACGACGCAAACACAAGCCCGGGAATCGTTGAAGACTCCTGGTACCGTTTAAGCACGATAAAAATCATGAGCAGCCCGGCGGTAAGATAAAGTTGGGTCGGATGTAAATAGGCATCGTGCACAGGAAAGTAAACGCCTCCGGCAACTTCTTTGCCGTAACAACATCCGTTTAAAAAACACCCGATCCTTCCGATCGACTGGCCGAGAGCAAGATACGGCGCGCACAGATCCAAGACCTTCGGAAGAAACAATTTTCTTCTTTTGACTAACGATGCCCCCGTCATGCCGCCAAAGATCAATCCTCCTTGCCAGGCCAGGCCGCCCTTCTGGATCATGATCATTTCATACGGATGATCGATAAAAACCTGATAATTCAGGAGGATATAAAAAATGCGCGCTCCGACGATCCCGCCCACCACAGTCCAAAACACAAGATCAAGAATGTTATCGGCTTTGATGCCCTTTCGGCCGGCCTCGCTGACCAGCATCGACGTGCATATCACAACCGCAAGCGCCAGCATTAACCCGTATGAATAAATCGTAATAGGCGTAAGAATAAGAATCATGGCCGCGACAGCAAGAAATAAAACCCAGAAAAGAACCGTTGTGATCACTTCCCTTTTAATGCGGCCCAGGCAAGCCATCACGAAGAGAACCGCAATACCTGTTCCTGCGATAATCGCAACGGTCACAAGATACGCGGGGAAATCGATGGGGCCTATTTTGCAGATAACCGGAAACATTTCACAGCAATCAGTATGGCGCCGATCGTGATCGCACTATCGGCGACGTTAAACACCGGCCAGACGCGAAGGTCTATGAAATCAATAACATAGCCATAGACAATGCGGTCAATGAGATTTCCTATCGCGCCGCCCAATATAAGAGAAAACGCCAGAATATAAACACGGCTTAAAGCTTCGTTGTTCTGCCGGTAGTAATAAATATTGAAGATCAAAAGGAAGATCGCGATAATCGGGATCACAATAAAAACAATTCCCTGGTCCTTAAAAAACCCGAACGCGATGCCCGTATTGTGCACCAGCGTCATGTGCAGGATATTGCGGATAACGGGCAGGGATTCCCGATAACCAAGCAGCTCAGAAAAGAACAATTTTGTGACACGGTCAATAATAACGACGGAAAATGTAGTAATGAGGGTAAAAAGAATGTTGAACTGCGACCGTGTCAGATCCTTCATCTTTTGGTTTCAATCTTCTCCTGGCACCTGAGGCAGGTTTCGGTGTACGGAATGGCTTTAAGACGCGCCGCGGGAATGGGTTTCTTACATTCAATACACGCGCCGAAGGTTTTATCGTCAATGCGTTTGAGGGCCTGTTCAATCCTGTTCAAAACTTCCCGTTCGCTGGAAGCAAGGCCTAAATTAAATTCGCGGTCATACATGTCCGTCGCTACGTCGGCCATATGCAAAACATGCCCCGAGACATCCCCGGAATCACCATTTTGCGCGCCGGGGTCTTTGGACATGTTGGTAATATCACGCATAAAATTTTCTTTCAGCTTCATCAAACGCTTCTTGTAGTAATCAATTTTTTTCTTGTCTAGATTATTTTCAGGCATTAACCAAGCTCCTTTACAATTGCCGTGCAGCGTTGACACAGTGTTTGATGTTCCTGATCCTGCCCTACATCTGTTTTATAATTCCAACACCGGCCGCATTTTCGGCCGTCCGCTTTTTCGATCATGATTTCGGTCTTGGCAAATTCCTCGTTTAATCCCCGGCCAACTTGATCAACCTGATGGATCTCGACCTGGGAAACGATAAAGGCGGCTGGAAGCCCATCCGCGTTTTGTTTCAAGTACTGCAAATCCCGCGGGCTCGCCGTGTTAAAGATGACCTTTGCTTCCAAAGAGCTTCCAATCTCTCCGGTCCTGCGCTTTTCCTCCAGGGCCTTTAAAACGTGCGGGCGAAGCGACACCAAAAGATCAAATTTTTCTCTGATGGTATCCTTCCCCCACTCCTGCGGGCAGTCCAGCCATGGCAAGAGATGAACGCTTTGGATGCCGCGCATCGACGCGCCTTTCGGCATGGCCATAAAGACCTCTTCGGCCGTAAAACAGAAAATGGGAGCGATGATTCTCACCAGATGATTGAGGACATGAAAAAGAACTGTTTGCGCAGACCTTCTTTCCCGTGAATTGGATTCAAAAGTATACAGCCGATCTTTTAGGATGTCAAGATAAAAACTGGACAAATCCTCATTACAGAAGGAATAAATACACTTATATACTTTAGCAAATTCATATTTATCAAAATTGTCTTTGGCTTGATCAACAACCGCTTTTAAACGGTGCAAAGTCCAGCGGTCGATGTCCAGAAGATCTTCAAAAGAGAGCCTATTTTGTTCCGGATCAAAGCCGTTGAGGTTGCCCAGAAGGAACCTCATTGTATTTCGGACCTTGCGATAAGCATCGCTCAGGCGGTCTAATGTCTCTTTGGAGATCCGGATATCCTCATTGAAGAGACTGGAAGCTACCCAGGACCTTAAGATATCGGCCCCGCTGTTTTTGATGATATCCTGAGGAGAGATCACATTGCCCAGGGACTTGGACATCTTGCGCCCTTCCCCATCCACAACGAACCCATGCGTCAATACAGCCTTAAACGGCGGTTTATCCTCAATGGCAATAGCCGGGATCAATGAAGATTGGAACCATCCGCGGTGCTGGTCTGATCCCTCTAAATAAAGCTCGATCGGCAATTGATCCCGAAGCCTGATTTTTACAACGGCTTGATGGCTGACCCCCGAATCAAACCAGACATCCAGGATATCTTTTGTCTTCTGAAATTCCGTTTTTCCACAGTCGGGGCACGTGAAGCCTTTTGGGATTAAATCCTTTACATCTTTCTGGAACCATACATCGGTCCCTTCCTTTTTAACTATTTCGGCAAATTGATCAATGACTTCAGAGAACAATTTATGCTGGCCGCCGCACCCCTTGCATTCCAGTGCAGGGATCGGGACCCCCCAGTGACGCTGACGCGACAGGCACCAGTCGGGACGGGTCGCCACCATGCCCGAAATGCGTTCTTCACCCGTCGGAGGGATCCACTGCACCTTGTTTTGGATTGCGTCTTTCAGCCTGCCCCTTAAACCCTGATGATCAATCTTAAGGAACCATTGTTCGGTCGCCCGGAAGATGATCGGGGACTTGCACCGCCAGCAATGGGGATAAGAATGGGTGACATTTTCCGACGCGAACAAGACCCCTTCGCGGCGCAAGTCTTCAACAATCTTGTCGTTCGCCTTTAAGACATGTTCTCCTCTGTATTTGCTCGCGGCCTCCGTATAGATGCCCCGGCTGTCCACGGGCATAAGAACATCCAAGTTATGCCTTAATCCCGTCTCAAAGTCTTCCTGCCCGTGGCCGGGCGCCGTGTGGACCAATCCTGTCCCGTCTTCCCTGGTCACGTAATCCGCAATCACAACACGGCAATCATTCTTTAAACCGAACGGATGACGATAGCGCAGGCCGGTCAAATCTTCGCCGGAGAATTTCTTTAAAACAGCGAACCTTTCGATGCCTGCCTTGCTTAAAATATGTTCCAGCAGAGAACTCTCAACGATCAAGGCCTCGGCCCCAAGATCAACCAGCGCATATTGGAATGCTGCATGGACGGCAACGGCAACATTGGCCATCAGGGTCCAAGGCGTCGTTGTCCAGATCAACAGCGACACTTTTTTATTTTCAATTTCTTTGACTTTAAGAAGATTTTTGTTCCCAACCTCGAATTTGACATAAACCGACGGCGAGGTATGGTCCTCATATTCCACCTCCGCCTCGGCCAGAGCCGTCTCGCAGCGGAAACACCAGTTGACCGGCTTCAAGCCCCGATAAATATACCCTTTTTTGTTTAATTCTCCCAACGACCTTAAGATCCAATACTCGTATTCAGGGTCCAATGTCAGATAGGGATTTCCCCAATCCCCGAAAACTCCCAAGCGCTTGAACTGTTCCCGTTGGATACCGACATACTTCATCGCGTACTGATGTGCCTTTTTCCGGAAATCAACACAATCTACATCCGATTTGCTCAGTTTTAATTCCTTCATAAGTTTGTGTTCAATCGGAAGCCCGTGGCAATCCCAACCCGGAACGTAAAGGCTGTCAAACCCTTGCATGGTCCTGAACTTAACGGTAATGTCTTTGAGGATTTTGTTTAAGGCATGGCCGATATGGATATCGCCGTTCGCGTATGGCGGCCCGTCGTGCAGGATGAACGATGGTTTGCCCTCAGCCTGCTTCCTCAGTTTGGCATAGAGGTCTTCCTCGTCCCACTTCTTTAAGAGGGCGGGTTCCTTTTGGGTCAGGCTGGCACGCATCCCGAATTCGGTTTTCGGCAGGTTCAGCGTTTTTTGATAGTCGACTGTTTTGGTCATAATGAAAACGTTAATGGTAAATAGTTAATGATTAATGGTGCCAGGCCAATCGGCAACCAAAATAACCAGGCTGCTATCAACCCTCCATTTTTACTATTTACTATTTACTATTTACTATTTACTATCATGTATGTCTAAATTAAGATTAAAAAAAGCCTAACACATCCTATAATGGTGTGAGCGATCAACTCATAACCATCACAAAACAA
>JAFGFL010000056.1 GCA_016931055.1 Candidatus Omnitrophota bacterium
CATTATCTATGCTGTCTTTTATCGCTTAAACACAAACTGGAAGGCTAAAACCCTTGACCAATTTACACAATTTATTTGACATTACCTAGAAGAGCGTTTTTTTATTACAAATCCATTTATCCCAATGAGATAGATTCGATTAGAAAGACGTTCTTTCTTTTTTGGAGCCATAACGCGGAAAATAAAAAATCCCCGCTGTGCCGTCGTGCCGAGGAATAAGTGAACCTATTCTCTAAGTGGGAACCTCCCCAAAATGCCCTTAGACATCATGGAAGTTTAGCGTCCCATATTCATTAATTGGTTCTTTATTAATGGCTTCTAACGCACACCGCAGGGATTTGTCCCTATTATACCACCGATTTCGTTTAATTGTGTTATCAAAAATCTTTTGCTTTTTATCTTCGAACAACTCCCAATTCCTTGATCAAGGCTCCGCAAACTTTCTCATGGACCTCGGCGGCTTCTTCATCACGCAATGTCCGCGCCAAGCGTGACTGATAAATCAGAGAAAAGATCAGCCCCCTCTGCTCTTTTGAGATTTTTTCTCCCTCATACTTTTCGACAAATTTTAATCCCGTCAGGGCAACTTGTTTTTCGTGCTTAACCGTGTTGCGGATAACCTGTTCAACATCATAAGCCGTGACCCCAAGGCCTACGGCCAGACTGATATCCCGGCTGATTGCAGGAAACTCCGAAACCGGCGCATATTTAGTAGCCGATTCCCGTTGGTCATATAAATCCTGCATGGCGACTTGGGCAAACAAAACGTTCTTTTGTTTGATGTCCCACTGGTCCAAGACCTCTTCATTCACCTTTCCGACATCGCCAATTTTTTTGCCGTCAAAAAATATCGCCGCACTTTGCCCGGAAGAAAGATAGTTTTCTTGGCTGGCCATGAAGCGAACCTTTGCTTGTTCGATGCCAAGCCGTTTGAAGGTTTGTTCCAGGGCTCCCTTTAAATCATAATAATCAGCCCCCTCCTTTTTGACCTGCCGCCAATCATCTTCCCTTAGCCCCGTCATAATAATGCCCAGGGCCTCCTCTTCTGCTTTGTCCGTATAGATCTTCCCCGTTTCAAAAAACCGCATATTTTTCTGCCCGCGGTTCACATTAGAAAGAACAATCGACAACAGGCTGGGCAGCATCGACGGCCGCATCATCTCCTGATCCTGCGTTAACGGATTTAAGATAGGGACCCCGGGAATGTTGCCTTGGCTGGAATCCTCAAGGCTCTTACGGTTAATCATCGTATACGTGATCGCTTCGCTGAACCCTTGGGCAAGGAGCAGCTCCCGTGTTTTTCGGCGGGCCGATCCTACGTGATCGGGATAAATAGCCGTCGCCTTTATCCGCGGAAAACTTGACGGTAAATGATCGTACCCGATCATCCTCGAAATTTCCTCGACAATATCTTCCGCTCCTTTGACATCTTCGCGAAAGGAAGGTGCCGTAATCGCAAATGTGCCTGTTTTACTTCTCGAAACGCCAAAATCCAATCTTCTGAGAATGTCGTTACATTGAGCGGCTGTTAAAGCGGACCCTATGCGCGCGTTGATCGCGTCCAATGATAGGACGATCCGTGCCGTCGCCATTTTCTTCTTACCTGTGATGACATCGGAACGTTTGGTTATTTTCCCCTGCGCGCTTTCAAGAATGAGATCGACCGCGCGAGCCGCCCCGCCTTCCACCATGCAAAAATCAACACCCCGTTCAAAACGATAGGAGGAATCGCTGCTTAACCCCAATTTCCTTGATGCGCGCCGGATCAGAACAGGATCAAAGCATGCGCTTTCCAAAAGGATGCGCTTCGTTGAGTTTGTTACCTCTGTATCTTTCCCTCCCATGATCCCCGCAATGGCTACCGGGCGCTTCTCATCAGCAATCACCAAGATCGATGGGTCTAATTCCCTTTCTACGTCATCAATCGTGACGATCTTCTCGCCCTTCCGCGCCCGACGGACAATAATTTTCCTTCCAATCAGCTTATCATAATCAAAGGCATGCAGAGGCTGCCCCGTCTCAAGTAAACAGAAATTGGTGATATCAACCACATTATTAATCGGCCGCATCCCTAAAGCCGTTAAATATCCTGCCATTTTTTCTTGGGCCCTTTTAATGCATACTTCCTCAATTAACGTTCCGATATACCTCGAGCAAGCCTGCGGGTCGTCGATTTCGATAGAACATTTCTTCTTAGGCCCGGCGCGTTTCTTTATCTTGGGCAACGTGCGCGCTTTTTTGAGAATGGCCGCCGTTTCACGCGCAATCCCAAGCATGTTCAGGCAGTCAGGCCGGTTCGGAGTGATCTCCAGCTCAAAGACCGTATCTCCTCCCGCGGAATCGATTTTCTCGACTTCGAGTCCCGCCATGGTGAGCCTATGCGCGAGCTCCTCAGGAGAAATCCCGGGGGCCACGTAATCTTTCAGCCAGTTTAAACTGATTTTCATAACTGTTAATGGTGAATGGTTAATAGTAAATAGCCAATAGGAAATGCCTTGCCGTGCTGTTACCAATAACTATTATCTATTTACTATTCGCCAATTAAAATTGTTCCAAAAACCTGATATCGTTTTCGAAAAACAAACGGATGTCGCGGATCCCGTGTTTTAACATCGTCATCCGTTCAACGCCAAGGCCAAACGCCAAGCCGGTATATTTGCCTTTTGGGTAACCGACCGCTTTGAAAACCTCCGGGTGGACCATTCCGCAGCCCATGATCTCAAGCCATCCTTTGCGGCTGCAAACCGAGCATCCCTCCCCCTCGCAGATGTAACAGGAAATATCGACTTCCGCTGATGGTTCCGTAAACGGGAAAAAATGAGGGCGGAACCGCATCTTGATCTTTTCCCCGAACAACCGTTTCAGGAAAACCGTCAGGAGCCCTTTCAGGTCGGAGAATTTGACATCCGCGTCTACCAGCAATCCCTCGATCTGATGGAACATAAAGCAATGGCTCGCGTCAACCGCGTCAGGGCGGTAAACTTTTCCCGGCACGACAACGGCCAACGGCGGTTTATGTTTTTCCATGATCCGGATCTGCGCGGGCGACGTGTGGCTCCGCAAAAGCAGATTTACGTTCTTGTCGGAAGGGTCCTGCTGTTTCAAATAAAACGTGTCAAACCCGTCGCGGGAGGGATGGTCCGCAGGGATATTCAGCGCCGTAAAATTATTGAACTCCGTCTCAATTTCGGGGCCTTCTTCCACGGCAAACCCAAGTTGTTCGAAGATAGAGCATATCTCCTCGATGGTTTGGGTCAATATATGTTTATGCCCGATGGGATGCGCAACTCCGGGGATTGTGACGTCCAGTTGTTTTAAAGAGCCTCGCCGCTCTTTGGAGACAATGTCCTTCTTTTTCTCTTCTATCAGTTGCGTTATGATATCGCGGAACTCATTGATCTTCTTCCCCTCTTCGGGCCTTTGTTCTATCGGCAAGGTGGTCAGGTTGGCATACATGGCGGCGAGCTTGCCTTTTCTGCCTAAATATTCCAAACGGACAGCCTCAATTTGTTTTATGTCCGCCGCTTCAGCAATTTTTTGTCGGCTGTTTTGTTTTTCGGTCTCGTAATCAAACGTCATAACGCTATCCAATCTTTTCGCTTTTCTCAATGAGATAAATCTTATTGTGTTCCTTCGAAAGAGAGGGCCCTATGTTATGAAAAGCGCGTTTCCGCACTTATATCGTCTTTTGCCAGGCGGAATCCCCATGCGTCATAATTCTCTATGAAAATCCGTTCTTATTCCGTTGAATCGCTGGCGGTTTTCTTCTTTTTCTTGGATTCCTCTGACGGAGATTCTTTCGACAGTTTCACAAGCTTTTTAAATGCCGCCGGAGAGCTGATCGCCATTTCAGACAAGGCTTTACGGTTGATGTCAACCTTGGCCTTTTTAAGTCCGTTTATAAAACGGCTGTAGGTAACTCCTTCTTCCTGGCATGCGGCATTGATCCGCAGGATCCAAAGGGCCCTAAATTCCCGCTTTTTCGCCTTACGGTCCCGAAAGGCATACGCCATCCCTTTAATGATCGATCGCTTGGCCTGCTGGTAGCGCCGGCTTCGATGCCCGAACTGCCCTTTGGCGCTTTTGACAACGCCTTTTTTTCTTTTCCGAGTGGAAATCGCGCTTCGTACTCTAACCATAAGGCAATAGCCTCCTTATCTTCTTTGCGTCAGCGGTAGAAACATAAGACCCTTTGCGCAATTTGCGTTTCGCTTTTCTTGACATTTTCCCTAAGATATGCCCCCTTCTGGCGCTACGCTTTTTCAACTTCCCTTTTTTTGTAAACTTGAAGCGTTTAGCCGCGGCTTTATTCGTCTTTAGTTTTGGCATTGTCCTTCCTTTCTCAATAAATATCTAAAAACCCCCAAATCAAAGTATGCCGACTATATTTGTCATGGGTTTGTTCTCTGGATCATTTCCTATTGACGCAAAAAGAAGCTTCCTTCTAAGAACGTTTTTCTTCCCTGCCGTTCACAAAAAATCTTTATGCCTTACTCCCTACCGGATTAAGCACGACAAACATAACGCGCCCTTCCATCGACGGAGGGGCTTCAGGCGTCCCGTGCCCGACAGCGTCTTTGACCATCCGGTCCAAAACGTTCCTGCCGAGCTCCTTGTGCGACAATTCCCTCCCGCGGAAGAACATGTTGATCTTGACCTTATCCTTTTTATCCAAAAACCCGACGGCTTGCCTGAGCTTAATCTGGTAATCTCCTTCGCCGATATTCGGCTTAAGCCGCAACTGCTTCAGATGCGCGACATGCTGGCTTCTCTTGACCCGGCGTTCTTTTTTTTCCTGATCATATTTATATTTGCTGTAATCCATAATCCGGCAAACCGGAGGTTTTGCCGTCGGGGCAATTTCAACCAAGTCCAGCTCATGTTCCTGGGCCAGATCCAATGCCCGATGGATGGTAACCACTCCTAATTGCTCTGATTCCGGACCGATCACTCGAACTTCTGGAGCCTTGATGCGTTCGTTAATGCGGATAAATTTTGGAATAGCAGCACCTCCTGGTTTAATGTTTTTTCAATTGGACTTCTTGGACAATCCGGTCAATGAATTCCCCCTCCGCGCAGGTTCCCTTGTCCCCTTCCCCGTATTTCCTGACGGCCACCGTATTGTTCTGAACCTCTTTCTCGCCGACAACAAGCAAATACGGGATTTTCTTGATCGTCCCTTCGCGGATCTTTTTGTTAAGGCTTTCGTTTCTCTGATCGATTATAACGCGGATACCTTTTTTCTGTAAATCTTCTTTTATATTCCCGGCATATGTTTGATGCTCTTCCCGCAAAGGGATAATCAAAACTTGTGTCGGTGCAAGCCATAGGGGAAACGCCCCGGCGAAATGCTCGATTAAAACACCGAAAAACCGTTCCATGGATCCCATCAATGCCCGATGGATCATGTACGGACGATGCTCGCCTCCGTCCTCACCCGCATAAGACAAATTAAACCGTTCCGGCAAATTAAAATCGAACTGGATCGTGCTGAGTTGCCACTCGCGGCCGATCGCGTCTTTGATTTTCAGATCGATCTTCGGGCCGTAAAAGGCCGCGCCGCCTTCATCCATTGCATAGGGAATATTCGCCCGCGTGAGCGCCGCGCGCAAGGCTTCCGTCGCAGGTTCCCATTTCCCCGGATCGCCTGCCGATTTTTGCGGATCCCGTGTTGCCAAATACGCCTGGAATTCTTGAAATCCAAAACTCCGCAAGATGAACAAACAAAAATTCAAAACCCGGTCAATCTCTTGAGGCATTTGATCCGGCCGGCAAAAAATATGCGCGTCGTCTTGGGTGAATCCCCTCACCCTCAAAAGGCCGTGCAAAACTCCGCCACGCTCATAACGATAAACCGTTCCCCACTCTGCATACCGCAAAGGAAGATCCCGATAGCTGCGCAGGGTGTTTTTGTAAATCATGATATGAAAAGGACAATTCATGGGCTTGATGTAATAATCCTGCCCCTCGATATCCATCGGCGAATACATGTTCTCCTGATACCACTGCAAATGGCCGCTCGTTTCCCATAATTGCGCGCGTCCGATATGAGGGGAAATCACAAACTCATAGCCGGCGGCCAAATGTTCCTTTTTGCAAAATTCTTCCGCGAGATGCCGAATGAGCGCGCCCTTGGGATGCCACAAGACAAGCCCCCCGCCGATTTCCGCGTTGGTGCTGAAAAGATCCAGTTGCTTGCCGAGCATGCGATGGTCGCGCCGTTGGGCTTCTTCCAGCTGTGTTAAATAAGCCTTCAGTTCCTCCTCGTTAAAGAAACATGTCCCGTAAATCCTCTGCAGCTGCGGCTTATGCTCATCACCTCGCCAATACGCGCCCGCGACCGATAACAACTTGAAGGCCTTGATCTCTCCGGCGTTGTCCACATGGGGCCCCTTACAGAGATCGACAAACCCGTCCCCTGTTTGATAAAGGGAAACTTCTTTGTCGGGTAGGCCGCTGATCAGTTCAACTTTAAAAACCTCTCCATGCTTTTCAAAGAGCTTAAGAGCTTCTTCGCGCGGCATAAAACTCTGCTTAAATTTTGGCTTGCGCGCGGTAATCCTGCGCATCTCTTTTTCGATTTTTTTCAAGTCCTGGTCTGTAAACGGCTCTTCTTTCTGAAAATCATAATAAAAGCCGGTATCAATGGCGGGACCGATTGCCACTTTCACATCAGGCCAAAGCTTTTTCACCGCTTCAGCCATGATATGCGAACAGCTGTGTCTTAATTTGTCTAAGTCGGTTTTGTAGTCCATCTTATTTAATCGTGGTGGGCCCAAGAGGACTCGAACCTCTGACCCCTTCCATGTCAAGGAAGTACTCTAACCAGCTGAGCTATGAGCCCACGATTTCCTAAATTTTATATACCTCGATTGTGTTCCGCAAAATCCTTAACGAACCCGCTTTGTAGAATGGGCAAGGTGGGAGTCGAACCCACACGGCCTTTCGGCCACAGGATTTTAAGTCCTGCGTGTATGCCATTCCACCACTTGCCCAA
>JAFGFL010000057.1 GCA_016931055.1 Candidatus Omnitrophota bacterium
AATCCCCAGGGCCGATTGATTGGCCAATATAGAAAATACCAATAAATCGTCAGGACTGTAAATTTCCCCAGACTTCTTTTTGCCCAAGACAAGCACGGCAATGAGATTCTCGCCGTCCAGACTAGGGACGACCAATTCCGCCCCGAGAAGCCGGATGGTTGAAACCATTTCCCCGGCATGCGCATCCGAAATATCCACCGCCTTCTGCCGGATTTCCTCGCAGACAATGATTTCCTGTTTTTCCTTTAACCGTTTAATCAGGACGGACTCGGCCTCAAGCTCCTTCAGAAGCTCGCTTCGCAGGCTTTCGCTCCCTCTTGATGCTTTCAGCACATAATTCCCCCTGGTGCCGTCCAAAAGATAAATGGCGCAATATTCAAGGCGGACCGTGCGCGAAACGATATGCACCATCAGGTTAAGCAGTTTGTCGATTTCCTTGACCCGCGCCATTCCCGTCGACGCCTGCCGCAGTGTTTTCTGATATTGCCGCTGCTCCTGCAGGAGCACCTCTTCGGCCCTGCGCTGGATGAATAAATAAATAAACGGGCCCGCAGTCGCCAAAACAAGTAAGGAAACCATCGGAGCCCAAAACCATCCCTGCCCGAAAAATCCCATCAACCATTCTCTCAACCCTATCACCAAACCAAACGGAATTCCTAAAACAACTGAGTAGACAAAAACGAAGATGCCAAAACGGGTGATGACCAGTTTGATGTCCATTAATCGATATCTTATAATTGCATATGTAGTTAGAACGACATAAATGGTTACCAAGCTGGTTCCAAATGGGTATATATTTAAATCAAAAACTTCTAAAAATGTTGATCCTCCACCCAGAAAACCTATTGTCACTCCAAATAAAATATATTTGGCTTGATATGATCGTATGGTATTTTCTCTTTTTGATTCTAAAAAAAGCAAATAACTTCCATAACCGGAAAGGAATACAAAAATTAATGAGAAAACATAATATAGCAAACCCGGATTAGGGTAAAATGGAAAACCGCTTTTAGGAGATAAGCTTGGAATAAATTCTCTTGGCGCGAATATGGCAAGAAAAAGAATCACGCATACAATGATGTAGTATATGCTGAGTTCTTTTTTTTTAGGCTGGATCTTGTTACTAAATAGAAAAACAAAGTGCACAAAAAATAATGGTATGGTAAGAGCAGATAAATTTAGAAATCGGGCCCAAAACAATGCATTGTTATAATCAACAGTTATGAATGCCTTAAATAAGCCAAATCCCCAAAGTGAAACGGACAAACAAAATAATCCCCAAGTAAGCTTTAATGTAGTTCGTGGCTTAGAATAAAAAACAAAGATCGAGGAAGCGATTGAAGTTGCAAAAATAATTATTCCAGAAAATGATAAATAGTTCATTTATTATTACGGATCAATAGCCTAAAGGGTATCAATGCGGGAACTGTTTTCTTATAGTCAATATACTCTTTCCCCAATTTTCTAACTGTCGCCTTTTCCTCAAAATATGCTCTCATTAACTGCAATGGAACACTAACTGTACACGTAAATATAAAAACAAAATATGCATTCCAGATTAGCGGCAACCCTAAAACCTCCAAAATGACACCTAAATAGATTGGATGGCGCAAATATTTATAAGGCCCCGATTTCACAAGAAAAACATTCTTGACCTTTTTTGCCCCGACAGCATGCACTGACCACTGTTCTCTTAGAGTCAACATTCCAGAAATCCTTAACAAAAAGGACATCCCATATATAAATATTCCAATGAGCATAACAAAAATATTTATGCCTCTATTAATGACAAAGAACTCCCAAATCATTCCCAGGAGCATGAGTATATACGCAATTGATACAAGAGGGAGCGTCCAATCTCCGTGTAATTTATGTTTTTTCTGATCTCCTGAAGAATAAAAAGTTTCCCATACTCTTTCTACCACAACAAAACATATGAAAACAAAGAAAATCCATCCGTACGCGACTTCAGCGTAATTGATCTTCAGAATTAAAGCGAAGAGGGGGAGCCCTATTAGAGAAATTCCAATAATAGATTTAATTGCAATGTTGCCTAAAAATTTATAAAACGTCTGAAAATGATTTATCATGGTTTTGGATGAGCCAAAATTGCTTCCTTTATATCATCAGGGATCGGTACAAAATTTCCATCGCCAGGTTTTACAAAAGCGACCTTTTGAACACCTTTAGCGATTGTTTGATTAGTGTTCTTGTTGCTAAAATGAAAACTTATTTCAAACGATACTTTTTTTATCTTTGTAAAACCGATTTCAGCTCTAATTCGATCTGCCCAAGAAGCATTTCCTATTATCGAAATTGACATAAGGACAGTGAACATATTAATTTTGTTATCCATAAACCTCATGTGTTTCGGGCATGTAGTTCTAAAAAACCGTTCCCGCCCCATGGACATCCATTCCGCGATTTTTTCAAGGTGGACAATGCCGGAAGGAGAAATGTCCTCAAAATAGATTTCAAACTCTGTGTTAAACGTTGGCATGGCTAAAATTTCTCCAGACTAAAAATTGAACAACATGTCTTTCTCTTCGACTTCTATTGGTTTTAAGACATTCTCAATCAAAGGCTTTGGAATATCCAGAATTTCCCTTGTCTTAGAATTCCGGAAACTGATATTCTGCTTGCCCAGGCTGATTAAGGAAGCATCATCCTTTTTTATGAGAGTAAAAAGCAGCGTGAACTGCTCCTTCCCGATATTGGAACTGTTTGTCTTTATAACGATTTCATCCTGGAGCATCGCCTGTCGCTTATACTGGACGTTGCAGAATGAAACTTCAATCTCCACAAAGCTGCGCAAATCGTCCGCAAAACCTAAATCCCGCCATTGCAGCAAGGCGTCCCGCGCGATGCCGTACCATCGCACATAATGGATAAACGAAGCGCTCCCGTAAGGCGTGATGTCTCCCTGAGTGACCACCAATTCGATTCTCGCTTCTTTTTGCCTGGCGGCGGTAAAGGAATTATTATTTGGCTTGTTCATGAGGACAAGTTTTTCCGGATAATATCCAGGAAATCCCTAATGTTAAAAGGTTTGTAAATATAGTCGGCCACATTCAGGGCTTTGGCCTCGTCCATATGTTCCTTACTGGCATAACCGGTAATAAGAATTTCAGGAACGGCTTTTTTCTTGTTCTGCTGCAGATGCTGGCGGATGCGTTTAATAATCTCAATTCCATTAATGTCCGGCATCCGGATATCGGACACAATAAGGTCGAAATCGCTTTTTTCAATCTTCTGCATGGCTTCCGCGCCGTTCTTGGCAACCTCAGCATCGTAGCCGCTTTTCTTCAGAAGTTTCTTCAGGCTCTCGGTAACCAGCGCCTCATCATCAATCACCAAAATCCTCTTCGCCATGGTTTGTTCTCCTCTTATTTTAACCCGACAAATTTGGCATATTTTTTCGCTAGACCATATGACCGCGAGCGATTTGACTGATCCAAAACTTCCAGCCAACCGTCTTTGACCCATCCTGACACGAGAACCCGCGCCATCCTGTCAGACAACCCAAGCTGCCCGGCAATATGTTTGACGGTTATACGGTCTTTCTTTGCAAATAAAGCGATAACGCTTCTGGCTCGGTGGTCAAGGCGGCGTAACTCTTCCGGCTCGACGGCCCCCTCTTCGCCCTCTATACGCACCACCTCATCACGGGCCTGCTGAAAAACCTTAGAAAGTAACTTAATAAAATACTCAACCCATGAGGTCAGGTCCGCTTCAACGCGGCCTTGATAATAATTGTGATGTTGATGGACAGCCAGCGCCCGATAATATCCCTCAAGGTCACGGCCATGATGTTCTTCCAAGGAAAAGAACCCATTCAAGCCATAGCCATCACGCTGAAGGATAAAAGTCGCAAGCAAACGGGCGGTCCGTCCGTTGCCATCGTAATAGGGATGGATTGTGACAAATTGGTAATGCACAAGTGTCGCGATAATAGGCGGCGGGAGGCCTTCCTTTTGGGCCTGTTTGGCCCAGCGAACCATCGCGGCCATGAGCGCAGCGACATCCTTGGCTTCAGGCGGTAAATAAACGATCCCTCCGGAGGCAGAATCACGAATAGCATTCTGCCCATCCCGATATCCGCTGGGCTTTGATCTTTTCCCTCTCTCAACAATCTCATGAAGCCGGCAGATCAGTTCCTCGCTTATCTCTGACTTCTTCGCCGCCCAATCCTCAACTTTCAAAAGGGCTTCCCAATAATGGCGGATCTCGTCGACATCGCGTTGCCGGCCATGAAAATTGACCCGCTTCTCTTCAATCACTTGCTGTGCTTCTCTCAGAGTCAGGCGGTTGCCCTCAATGCGGGTGGAATAGTGGGTAGAACGGATGCGGGCTTTGTGCCGAAGTTCGGCTTCAACAGCGGGAGATAACGGAGTCTTTTCAACCACAGCCTTGGCCGCCTCGATTTCCATTAAGGCGCGGGCAATGGAGGGATTGAGCTGGTAAACTGGTTTCCAAATCATGCAAGGTTCCTTAAAGACAGGTTAATCACTCGCCCCCATTATACCCAAATTGCCGATAAAATGCCAATAAATTGCCGATAAATTTCCGGCAAAATTCCCCCCAATAAATGCCTTTGACTAATGGGGAATATTACACCAAAGGCTTGTTTCCGAGATCACAGAAAGGGTGCAACGTTATTTGTTTTCCATGAAATTCGAAAATGTCAATTCCTTATTTCGTGGCAGGGAAACCAGTCCCCGACATACCAGAAACTAGCGGTAAACGTCCTTCCTTTGGCCAACCTTCACGACATAAACAATCAAAACATTGTCTTCAATCATGTAGAGAATCCGGTAAGAACCGTACCGAATTCGATATTTTTCTTCGGCAGAAAGTTTTCGGCACCCGAACGGCCTGGGGTTGCCGGATAAACTCTCGATTTTGTTGAGGATTTTCTTTAAATCTTTCGGCGGGATCTGCTGAATCTCTTTAACGGCAGAGCGTTTGATCTCAATCTTATATTTTCCCATCAGCCTTTAATTCCTTAAGCAAATCTTCATAGGAAATCGTTTGTTCGCTAGCCCGCTCCTTAAAAGCCTCGAGGTCCTCGTGGTCTTCAGTCAGTTCGTGCCTTACCGCATCATTGACCAAATCAGAAACCGAACGCGATGTCTCGGCAGCTTTGAACTTAAGAATCTTGTGCAGGTCAGGGTCAAGATAAATTGTCGCGCGTTTACTGAATTTAATCATAGTTTGCTCTCCTTTTAATTCAAGTATAGCATTATAGCACTATAACGTCAAGACGTTATAACGTCAGCTAGCATCATATGCCTTTTGAGCAAGCCTATCCAAATGGATAAGATAATGAAAGTTCGAGAAATAGTCTTGAGCTAATCGGGAGTTTCCAAAGAAGCCAGCTTCGGATAGAAATTGTTTATCATGCTGTCCTTATAATCCCTCACATCCTCATCTTGCTCCGGTTTGCGGAAAACAAACAAATGCTCGTGCATGATGAGTTGGAAGTCCCGCTTTTGGGCATTCCAGTAGCGGGTGGTGGAACAGTTGTGCCGCAGCTTGATGATATCTTCTTTAAGGTCCTGCGCCATATCGCGGATATGCAAGCCTTTTTGGGGAAACTTAAGCTAAGCACGGAAACGATCGAAGAAAGTATCCGCGCCAAACTTACAACTCCCCTTGCCCACCTGTGGAATTTGCGGGAGAGCCTGGACGATATCGATAAAGATAAAATCGACAAATGCCCGGCCTCATTGGATGAGATTTTCGGGATTTTGGAGAGGAAAAATAAAGGATCATTTAATTCACTCTGACTCCTTTTCCCGCCATCGCAGTTGCCTCCTTTTTTCTCAAGCTAAGATATTACGGATTTTCCCCATGCGACAAACTGTTCGCAGTGTTTCGACAAACTAATCGCCTCAGATTGTGTTACCAATCTCTGATCGTATTCCACGGTATTCTTCATTGAAATAAGATGCCGTAGATGGCCAATATTCTCATCAACCGCCTTATGCTTCACTAAGCCAGAAAAAAGCCTGAGGATATCATCATGCTTAGGGCTTACGCTTCTTACCCCATGCAAGGCAACCAGCACGGCGTCCGCGGCCGATATCCCCGCATGTATTGCATTTAAGCCAGCCGCATTCCATTTCCCCTTAGCCAGGCTGTCGTACGCACTCGAAAGAAATTCCTCTGCCTTTTTCAAGTAATTGACATAGTCGGCTTTTTGTATATGCGTCGTTCTAATCTTTTTTGCCATTTATCGTGATTAACTCCGCCGCGCTTTTGCCATAAATGACTTTGCCGGTGCGGACAATCTCCTTAACAAAATGATCCCCTTTTTTGAATTTCTTCTGGAATTCATCTATTCCTAACAATACGCCCGCCAAGTGATTTCCAAAGAGCCCTGTTATCTCCTTTTCCGCCTCAGACAATTCTTGAAGAACCAGCGGCTTATTTTTTGCGGTAGAATAGACGATGGCCATATCAATGTCGCTATCCGCCGAAGCGCCTCCTTTGGCAAAGCTGCCGAAGAGGATAACGCTTAAAAGACGCGCCGATTTAGCGGCCCTGACGATAATCCTAGCGATATGTTCAAAGACGCCGTTCTCTTGTTCAAAGGCAGGGCGAATGATCTCCTTGACCAGAAAATGGTCCTCATTAAGCCAGTAGACCAAAGAATTGCCTGATGAGCGCATATTCACGATGCCATGCCTCGTCAGGTCTTTTAAGGCCGTGTGAACCTTCACATGGGACAATCCGACGTTCTTCGCGATCTCCCGCCCGTTCAACTGGGCCTGGATTTGAACAAGGAACCGGAGTATCTTCACCTTTGAAGACTGTCCAAAAATATCATCGAGCGGTCTGTCCAGCAGCACGGCGGCCCCCCTGGTTGGTAACTTTTATTAACATTTGGTATTTATTATTACCATATAACATGCCCCCTGTCAAGACCCCAAAAGAAAAATCTTTCTGTTGGCGAACGAGCCTCTTGTTCATGGAAAGATTTGTCTGGCAAAATGGGAGCGACAGCCCCCTTGGGGAGACACTCTTTAGTGGAAGTATTCAAATCATGCTATTTTTGTAATCACTCAAATTCTCATCCTTGGCCGGCTTGCGGAAAACAAACAAATGCTCGTGCATGATGAGTTGGAAGTCCCGCTTTTGGGCGTTCCAATATCGGGTTGTGGAGCAGTTATGCTGCAGCTTAATGATATCTTCTTTGAGGATAAAGCCAACTTTGAGAAACCTTTGCATGACGTTATAAGCCAGAGGCACAAAGTGCCTTCGCCGGCGGGTATCGCCAATAAGGATAGCACAGTATTTGTTCGGCTTAAGCACCCGGAAACATTCTTGGGCCGCTTTCTCTATTTGGTCGCAGAATTTTTCAAGGCCGTTTATCTGGGACAGGTCGCCGTCTATGACCTTCGAACCGTATTTGATGATATTGAGGTACGGCGGATGCGTCGCGATGAGGTCTACGGAACCATCTTCCACGCTCTTCAACTCTCTCGCGTCGCCTTGCGAAATCTTCGGTTCATGCTTCCCGTTCTCATTTCTAAAATCACAGCCTTTCTTAGCCAAAGCCACGACTTCCGGATGGATATCAAAGGCAATCCCTTTGCGCTTTAACAACTTTGCCTCAATCATGGTCGTGCCGCTGCCGACCATCGGATCCAAGACCGTATCATTTTCCGACGAATAAAGAAGTATGATGTTCCGGGCTATTTGCGGGGCCCAATTGCCCCGGTATTTGGCGTTATGCGTCGCCCATTTCCCCCTGTCGGGAAAGGACCAGACCGTCGTCGTTTGCACATCAAATTCTTCTTTAACTATCGAGCCCAACCTTAATCTCCTGATATGCTTTAACAGTCAAGCCCGATCAGGATAACACCGTATCTTTACGGTGTCAAGATCCAATAAAAAGAGGATAATAAAACCCCATGAATACGACTATCAATCAAAAATTCGCGAATCGTTTAAGGGAATTAAGACAGAAATTCGGCTACACTCAGGAAAAACTGGCCGAATTAGCCGGGGTGGACTATAAACACGTTCAGTTATTGGAGAGCAAGAATGCGCCTGCGGCGAAACTGGACACGGTTGAGAAGATCGCTAAAGCTTTTAAAATAGACGTTTCAAAACTACTAAAATTCTGATTCAACAAAAAACCATGACTCCTGTCACGGTTTTATGATTATCAAATTCTTAAGCATCCCGCCCAGACCTCAAATTCTGGGCTTTTTATTCAACACCAAAAATTAGCAATGGAATGAATACATATTACAGCACCCCCATCAGCGCTCAATGATTAAATTAATAAAATTCATTCATTAAATAACAGTGTTTGCCATCTCTCTGCTGATTTTCCGGTATTTCCCCCGCCCCAAAAATTCCAAGTAACCGTAATTCCGCAGATATTGCATTTGCTGCCTGATTTTATCCTTGATATGCCTGTTGTTAGGGTACTCTTGTTTTAAATCGTTTTCAAAAGCGTACATTTCATCCAATCGAAATTCGGGTTTCTGAATACTATCAATGCATTTTAAGATCGAAAGGATCCACCCCTTCATCTGCAGGCTCTCTCCCCTCAAAAAAAGCGTCTGCTTCCACGCCCCCAAGACTTCTTGGTGCGGGGTCGCCATGTTATCGCGGACGATAAAAATTCTGCCCGCTTGAGGAACCCGATTCAAAAGGATGTTGCATCCGGTCCAGCCGGCGCGTCGCGCGCCTGCGGAAAGGGGCCTACGCCTTTCGATCATATCGTCAATAAAGAAATGTTTTGGGATAACGACAAAATTCATGACTTCCAAGGTCAGAGGTTGATAATTAAGAAGAAAAAGGCTGGGGTTGGAGTCACTGTTAAGGCGTTCCAGCATTGTTCTATATGCGCCATCAACTAGCTTCGTCGCCATTCGATCTTTCTTGCTTTTGAGCTCAAAATCTTCCAAGCAATGTAGACAGGAAAAATCTAAGACTGGTCTATTCCTTTGCGCTCTAGTGAGCGGCCTACCACAAGAAGGACAATATCCTTCCCTGGCAACCCAATCTTCGCTTAAAACCCGAATTTGTTGTGATAAACTTTTATATCCGGAGGCAAGGGTAATATTAAACCTTGAAATGCTGATGCTCATGGGGGTAAGAGCATTCTCTGCTTATTATTGGGGATTAAAAATTTTATAAAATCCTTTATCTCTTATTCCGATCATATCACACGCGCTAAATATGATCATTAAGAATTTTTGAATTAAGAATGCATACTAAACAGAAACCAGGAGTCCAACACCCTACTTCAAGTTGTCCTTTTTTTTTTAATCCTGGCACCCTTTCTTTTTCCTATTTAATCAATGGTTCTATAAAAGTCAGGATGCCATTTTTATCAAATGCTAAATCTACGCCATGTGCCGCCTGCGGCACAATTGGAATGTTCTGCGGTTAACTTTTTCTTTCCAAAATCCCGTTAATCTCTTCCAGTGAGGCGTATGTTTTTCCTCCATATTGATTTTGAGGAAACATTACGTACCCCGATGGAAATCGAAGGGGTACGAGGCATTAGTTGATTTTGGCCCCGCCGCGTTTCATAATTCCTCCGCTTCCTCTTGGGAAGTCAGGATTTGTTCTTCCGTCGCCAGAGGCAGGCCTAATGTTACCGTTGTTCCGCGGCCATATTCCGAACTGATGGACACGGTCCCGTTATTCTTTTCCAGTAATTGCTTCATCATGTTCATCCCCATCCCGGTTCCTTTGCTTGCCCCTTTGGTGGTGAAAAACGGCACAAAAATCTTCTCAAGTTGTTCCTGCGTCATACCAACGCCATTATCCACAATCTCGATCATTAGTTTGCCGTTGACGGGGTTGGCCCGAATAATAAGTTCGGGGACATATTCCTTTGTGTCCGGTTTCTGCATCTTGGCCATTTTTCCCTTTGTTGTCATCGCGTCGTGGCTGTTGTCGATGGCGTTGGAAATGATTTCCTGCAGTGTAGACAAATTGGCCCACACATAAGTATCGGGCGCATATTCTTTTTTCAGGTTGAGCGCCTCAATTTTAAACTTGCACGACAGAAGATTCAGGCTGCTGGACACGCATCGGTCAAGAGTGACCGCGTTGGGGACTACAGACGCCTTGGAATACGTCTTGATCGCGTCCGCGATGTCCTTGCCCTTTAACGCAGAGGTCTCAATTTTCTCTAAAACGCTTTCAATATAGTTCATCGTTGAAGAGTATTCTTCTTTCTGCAGCGTCTCCGGGTTTTTCCCCCGAATCATTTCAAGGCCGACGCCCGCCGCAATCGACATTACGTTAAACCGGTTGTTCATCTGATGCGCGACGCCGGAGCCCAACTCACCCAGGAACTTAAGCCTCTTCTCATGGAACTTTTCAGCCAGGTTCTTCCCTGTCTCCTCATAAAACAGCGC
>JAFGFL010000058.1 GCA_016931055.1 Candidatus Omnitrophota bacterium
ATTGTTGACCACCTCCTAAGTAAATTTTCCCATTCTTATTCGGGTGGTCAACTGTTTGTTTAACTATTTATGAGATAACTTCTAGTAAGGAGCTAAACTAATAGTCTTGGCAATTCTTGCCAGGGGACGGCTGTGACATTGTCGGCCAGCTTAAATCTGCGCGGGCTGCGGCAGACAATATAGCCCGCCTCAGCTTCTTTATACTCCTCAAGGAAAATCTGCAACCCTTTTGCGTCCTTGATGGAAGGGGCCTCGCTCCACTTAACTTCAAAGGGGACATAGGAGGCTTGTGTCTCAACAACCCAATCCACTTCGGGCCCGTTAGGGTCTCTCCAAAATTTCAACTGTGCCGTCTTGCTCGATAGGCGAATGGATTTGAGCAGCTCTAACCCGACAAACTGTTCAAAGAGTTTTCCCATTGTTTCCCGGGGCAAAGACGTCCCTTCCTTTGCGGCCAACCGGCGCACGCCAAGATCAAAGAAAAGATATTTGCTGGACTTCGTAAGTTTTTTCCTCGTTAAGCTTTTCGATATGGGATCAATGCGCTCAATAATAAGGCAATCCTCAAGGATCTGAAAATATGAAGCGATGGTGGTGTGGGCGGCTCCGATTTCCTGCGATAATTTCCGGAAGTTCATAATATTGCCCGATTCCGAAGCCGCATATTCCAGGAATTTGGCGAAAGACCCCAGACTTCGAACGATGGCTTCAGCCCGGACTTCCTCTTCCAAGTATGTTGTCACATAAGAATCCAGATCGGCATCCTTGGTTTTGTTTTCATTGAGAAGGACGATGCCGGGCAGAGAGCCGTACAACAATAATTGCTGGATACTTTTTGTGGGGTATTCGGATAAAGAAAAGGGTGCCAGGTTTAATGAGACAACTCTGCCGGGAAGAAGATTGACATTAGATCCCCTTTTTAGTTTTCTGGCAGAGGAGCCTGTTAAAATAAAATTTGCAATCTTCCGGTCAATCAAATCTTGGACAGCATCCAAAAGAACGGGGACTTTTTGGATTTCGTCAATTATGATAAGAGAGCGCGAGGATGGCGGGCCAGGATTAAGGGCTTCAACCTCAGAGGTCAACAGAGAAGGGTCCTTTTCGTAGCGCAATCGTAACTCAGGCCGTACCAAAGAGATAAACAGGTCACTTTTTAGTCGGCTGATGATCGTCGTCTTTCCTGTTTGGCGTGCGCCCAGGAGTAAAACGCTTTTATTACGGCTCAACGCCGAGAAGATTGACGATTCGATTTGCCTATTTATGTAGTCCATGCCATCCATTTTCCAAGAAATATGAGCACATGTCAACAATTTTATGTTTTATTCTGGCATTGCTCTTTTGGAAAGAAAAGCAAGTTTTGTGTTGAGACAGAAGGCCTTTCACACCCAAGAAACGGTTTTTATATGACTGAAAGATAGGGGGGGGAAAAGATTAGATAAGTCTGGTGAACGACCGTTTTCTGGTTGTTGAAACTTTGAAGGAAAAATCTTGTTAATTAATTGAAGACGATTTACTATAACACATAAGAAATGAATATCAGATAATAATAGAAAATTTATTCGGCCTTTTTCAGGGGAAATGTAAAAGAGGGAACATGCAGATGAAATTCAGAATCGTAAATATCTATGGTTTGCTGTTTTTTGTCATCGGTTTTTGTTGGCTTTTGATTATCTTTGCGCGGGGGGAATCTGTTTTGCCAAAGAAGCGAGGCCCCTCGAAAGTATCCTGTCAGAAAATCCAGGAGGAATTGACGGAGCGGATCCAAAAAAGATACCCCGAATTTTTCTCGGAAGGAAAACATCCCAGGGCCTTTTCTCTTGCTAAACACTTGCCCAGGATGTTTGTCATGCAATTTTGGGCCATCGCCGCTCTGGAATTATGGTGCGCGGTCCTTTTCTTGTTGACCGGTCTGGCTTTGTTAAGAGGATATCCATTCCAAAGGCCTTTTGGCGCGGTCACATTGGCGACGGACATTATCTTAAAGACGCTGATCGTGACATATCATCAGTGCCTGGTGGTTCCGTTGCGGGATATTCTTGACGGGAAAAATATCTTATTGATGTATTTTGTGCCTGATGCCAACCCGGCGTCAAAAATTTCTTCCTATGTGTCAGGGGTCAAGCTGATTCAGGCCGACAAATTTTATTACGCCTTGTTGTATTCCGCCTTTTTTCTTATTTCTTCTTGGCTTTTTACTCATGCAGGAGCAAAGAAGCATTTTGAAATCATAAGGGCCGAAGGCAAAGCTTCATAAACAATGCACCCAACTCTTCCCGCCCTCTTTTTAGAGAGGCTAAAAGACATTGTCCCCGCAACAGAATATAGCCGCGTATTGGAAAGTTTTTCTTTCCCGAGGCCGCTGAGCGCGCGGATCAACACCTTAAAGGCGACAAAGGAAGATGTTTTGAGCAATTTAAAAGAGAGAAATATCTCTATTAAAGAAGTTTCATGGATGGATGAAGCTCTCGTTCTTGAAGGGCTTTCGGTTGATGAATTCAGGAGGATGGATCTAGAGAGCAAGGGGATTATCTACCGCCAAGGGCTTTCAAGCATGCTTCCTGTTCTTACGCTGGACCCGCAGCCGGGGGAGAGCGTGTTAGATATGTGCGCGGCTCCGGGGAGCAAGGCCACCCACATAGCGGCGCGGATGGAGAATCAAGGCCAATTGGTTTGCATTGAAGCGATCAGGAGCCGGTATTATAAACTTAAAAACGTCGCGTTGTTAATGGGAGCGAAGAATATATCATTCTCCTTAATGGACGCGCGCCGTTTCCGTCCGCGAGGCCGGCTATTCGACAGGATCCTTGTCGATGCGCCATGTTCTTCTGAAGGCAGGTTCGATGCAAATGACCCGGAGACATTCGCCTATTGGAGCCCCCGGAAAATCAATGAGATGGCCCATAAACAAAAGGGATTGCTTCTGGCGGCAGGCCGCCTGCTGAAGCCGGGAGGGATTTTGGTTTATTCAACCTGTACGTTTGCCCCGGAAGAAAACGAAGGGGTTGTGGATTGGCTGCTGAAAAAAACAGGGGGTTGGCTGGAAGCGGAAAAAATCCACATTTCAGACGTGAGGACTTATCCGGCGATAACGGAATGGAAAGAAAGGCCCTTTCATTCTCAAGTGAAATGGGGACTGCGTGTTTTGCCTGGTCTCAATATGGAAGGATTTTTTGTTGCTAAATTCAAAAAGAATCAGTGATTGATGGCGGCGTGAGTTAATAGTATAATCTTTTAGAAATACAGGGGATTGAATAGGAATAAGGAGTTTATCAAAATGGCCTCGAAAGAAAAAAGGCAAGCTTCAAGACGGCAGATCCAGGTCCCGATTGTGTGTTGGGGAGAATCGACCGGCCGGCACCCTGGCAAGGGGAAAGAGATCATCAGCAGGGACTTAAGCGGCGAAGGCATGGCTTTTTTTTCTGAGACGATCTATCCGATTGGGACGAATCTTCTCATTGATATTTTCCTTCCTAACTTTAAGGCGCCCATTTCCTGCAGTTTAAAAGTCGTCAGAATCGAGATCTTGCCTCAGAAAGATGAATACCTCATCGGCGGCGTATTTTTTGATATAGACGCGGCCCATAGGGAAGCTATTTCTTCCGCTTTAGGGAAGATGGACCTCTATGTTCTATTAAAAAGCACGGTTGAGGGAGGGGCTTCGGACCTGCATCTGACCGTTGGCCGGCCGCCGTTGGTACGGAAAGACGGACGGATTTTAATGATGGCGGGCGCATCCATCGAGCCCGGGCAAGTGGAAGCGATGCTGTATCCGCTATTAAACCGGGAACAGATAGAATATTTTGAGAAACATAAAGAAATGGATTTTGCCTTTTCTCCGGATGTAACCTCCAGGTTCCGCGTGAACATGCATTCTCAAAAAGGATATGTCGAGGCTGTTTTAAGGAATGTCCCCCCAGGGATCGAAGATTTTTCGGAATTAAACCTGCCGGAAGAAATCATGACGATGCTCTGCGGAGAAAAATCCGGGCTGATCCTGATTGCCGGGACGACCGGGTCAGGAAAGACCACAACCATGATGGCCATGGTCAATTATATGAATCAAATGTTTGAGAAAGTGATTATTACGATAGAGGATCCCATTGAGCAAACGGTCGTGAGCAAGAAAAGCATTGTTAAGCAAAGGGAACTTGGGAGCGACACCAAGTCATACGCGGAGGCGTTGCGGCACGCCTTGCACCAGGACCCGGATGTTATCTGCGTCGGAGAGATCTTGGACGCAGAATGTTTAATGGCAGCCATGAAGGCGGCTGAAACCGGGCATTTGGTTATCACGACGGTTCACGCCCCGGGCGCGGTCACGGCGATAGAACGCAGTGTTAATTTGTTCCCGCCGGAGCATGCCCAGAATATCCGCCAGCAATTATCCTCATGCCTTCTCGGGGTCATATTCCAGATCCTTGTTCCGGACAACATAAACGGAGGGAATACTATCGCAACGGAAGTCCTCCTGTGCAACACGGCCATGAAAAATTTGATCCGGGAAGGGAATTATAAGCTCATGGAGAACGTTTTACAGACCGGCCGCGCCCAGGGGATGTATAAGCTTAAGGACAACTTGAAAGAGCTTTTGGATAAAGGGACGATTGACATCGAGGTCTATAAGAAATTGGCTAAAGAAGGATAAGCGCTTTTGTCGGCGGATACCCTCAACTCCGCCGTCTTCCACGGCACCATTCTTTTCTGAAAACAGGCTTTCCGCGGTTTATCATCCCGATTGAAATATAGATAAGAGAGACAATATGATCGATGTGATGTTTTATGAAATGTTTGAGGAAGAAGAAAGGGAAATAAAGCGCATGCTTCCCCGGGACATAAGGGCCGGATTTACGCCCAAGACCATTCAGGAGGCGGGTGATACGGCGCCGCCCGCGACGGTTGTCAGCATACGGACGCAATCCAGGATCCCTTTGGATTGGGGCCGACGCGTGAAAGGCATATTAGCGCGTACCCAGGGGTATGATCACCTGGCCGTGTACCGACGGGAATCCAAGGCGGGCATAAGCTACGGATTCTTAGGGAATTACTGCGCCCGCGCCGTTGCCGAGCAGGCGGCATTAATGATGATGGCCTTGATGAGGAACCTTAAAAAACAGGAGAAGAATTTTGTTGCTTTTTCGCGCGACGGATTAACAGGAACGGAATGTAAGGGCAAGAGGGCCCTTGTGGTTGGCGTTGGCAATATCGGACGGGAAATCGTGGATATTGGCCGGGGGTTGGGTATGGAGGCCAAAGGCGTCGACATTGCGCAAACCTTAAAGAAATTTGCGTATGTGCCGCTCAACGAGGGGATCGAGTGGGCGGATATTATTTTCTGCGCGCTTTCCCTGACAGAGAAGACAAACGGGATGCTCAATTATGAGGCACTTAATAAAGCCCGGACAGGAGCAATCTTTATCAATATCGCCCGGGGAGAGATTGCCCCTCTCGAGGACCTGAAAAGGCTTTTGGATGAGGGAAAGATCTCTGGGATAGGGCTGGATGTTTATGCGCAAGAGGGTTTTTTAGCGGACTCTTTGCGGGCTGGGAAATCTGACGAAACGCCGCAGGGCAAATTGGTTTTAGAACTCGCCCAAAGCGATAAGGCCGTCCTTACGCCGCATAATGCCTTTAATACAAAAGAGGCCTTGGCCCGGAAAGCGGCTCTCACCGTTGAGTCCGTCGTTTCCTGTCTGAAGAAAGGGACGTTCCCTCACCCGGTCCCTCTTTTATAAACACGTTGCTTTTTCTATATGGAGGATTTAAAATAAAAAGCTTTTATTTTGCGGACGAGAAATAGTGTCGGAGGAATAGACATGCTGAAAATATACGGCGCGGACCTGTCTGGCCCCGCGAATAAAGTGAGGATGGCCGCCCATGCTTTGGGGATAGAATATGAATATATCCGCATCAGCATAAGAAAAGGGGCGAACCGCACGGAAGAATACTTGAGGCTGCATCCCGCCGGTAAAATCCCTGTCATTGATGATGACGGTTTTATCTTGTTTGAAAGCGACGCGATCATCAAATATTTGGCCTCTAAAAAAGGGTCTCCCTTGTATCCCGCTGATCTCAAGCAAAGGGCGCTCATCGACCAATGGATGGATTTTATCACTATCCATGTCGGAGGATCGATGGGGAAGGTGGTTTATAACAGGGTCTTCGCGTCTTTTGCGGGCGCTGCCGTCGATGAAAATTCGCTGGAGGAGGGGCTAAAATTCCTCCGCCGCTTCTTGCCTGTTATTGATAATCAATTGTTCAAAAACGCCTTTGTGGCTGGAAAACAATTTTCTCTGGCGGACATCGGGCTTTTGGCCGCGATGGACCCGGCCGAAGCTGCCGGGATTGACCCGGCCCCGTATAAACGGCTTTCGCAATGGCGGAAAGATCTTCAACAAAAAGAGTTCTACACGCGGTGCCACTCTTCTTATGAGGAAGCCTTGAAAAAATTAATGGCAAAACAAAAATCTGGTTCAAGCGCGGGAAAATAGATGAAGGCAGCTATTGTTCAGCTTAAATCCGGAAGCGATAAGGGCAAAAATATCAAAAAGGCTCTCTGTCTTGTTCAATGCGCTGTGGCACGCGGGGCAGAATTCATTTTATTGCCGGAAATGTTTAATTTTCGCGGAAAGGCCGATCCCCGAAAAGGATTTAAGGATATCGCCGAGAACATCCCGGGGCCGTCAACGGCCCCTTTGATGGAGGCAGCGAGAAAAAACAGAATCGCCATTTTAGCCGGGTCGATATGCGAGAAATCCGCCGGGCAGAGAAAGGTTTATAACACCTCTGCTTTGATCGATGCTCGAGGCGATATCATTGCCAAATACAGGAAATCACATCTCTTTGACGCGAAGATCGGGGCGGCGAATATTAAGGAATCCCAGTATTTTGCCGCGGGGCAAAAACATGCGATGGCGTCCCTCGGCCCTTGGAAGATAGGATTATCGATCTGTTTCGATTTAAGGTTTCCGGAATTTTACAGGAAATATAGGGAGGGGAATGCGGATATCCTGTGCGTTCCCTCAGCATTCGCCAAAATAACCGGCCGGGCGCATTGGGAAGTCCTCCTGAGGGCCCGGGCCGTCGAGAACATGTGCTACGTCCTGGCGCCGAACCAAATCGGCATGGACGGGAAAGGGGTGACGGCTTACGGCAACAGTATGGTTGTTGATCCATGGGGGGAAATATTGGCCCGCGCTTCCGCTGATCAGGAAGAGATCCTTTTTGCCGAGCTTGACAAGGGCTTAATAAAAGAAAAACGTTCGGTATTGGGCTTTAGGAATTAAGGGAAACGTTAAACGCTATTTTTGAATAATAAAATTACGAGGATAACCGATGAACATGAAAGAAAAAGAGAGAGTTGTTTCTCAAGCAGGTCAAAGCCTTATTGAATACATCCTATTGGTCGCGATTGTCACGGCCATACTCATCGCTTTCTTCCGCCCGGGAGGGTATTTTCAGCAGGTTTTTTTGAACGTGGCAGATCAAGAGACATCCTATGTTTTAAATACGGCTGAAATGATCTTTCATTAAATAATGGCCTGAAGGAAGATGCGGCCGAGATAGGCCTTGAAGATGGCAAGAAAAACAATCAAGATTGCGGTTACAGGCGCTGCCGGGAATATAGGTTATGCCTTATTGTTCAGGCTGGCTTCCGGGGAGGCCTTTGGGCCGGAAACAGATATCATCTTAAGCCTGTTAGAGATTGAACCGGCGATTCCCGCTTTAGAGGGGGTTGTCATGGAATTGGAAGATTGCGCCTTTCCTCTTCTCAGAGACGTTCTCAGGACAGCGGATCCCAATGAGGCCTTCAAGGATGCTGATTGGGCTCTTCTGGTTGGGAGCATTCCCCGAAAAGCGGGAATGGAACGGGGAGATTTATTGAAAATCAATGGAAAAATATTTGCCGTACAAGGGAGGGCTATTTCGACCTATGCCAAGCCGACGTGTAAGGTCTTGGTTGTTGGCAACCCTTGCAATACAAATGCTTACATAGCAAAAACTTGCGCGCCCAATATACCGGGAGAGAGCTTTTTTGCCATGACCATTTTGGACCAAAACAGGGCTTGCGCGCAATTAGCCCGAAAAGCCGGGGTGGCGGCCAAAGAGGTTAAGAATGTGGCTATTTGGGGCAATCATTCGGCGACACAATATCCGGATTTTTACCATGCGACTATTTCCGGAAAACCGCTATTAGAGGTTATTTTAGATGATAGATGGCTTAAAACCTCTTTTATCGAGACGGTCCAAAAACGGGGCGCATCCATAATCCAGGCACGAGGGCTTTCTTCGGCAGCTTCGGCCGCAAATGCCGTCATTGATACGGTCCGGAAAGTCATTACCCCCACCAGGAAAGGAGAATTCTTTTCAATGGCGGTTTCCTCTGATGGAAGCTACGGGATAGAAAAGGGGGTCATGTTCAGTTACCCTTTGCGTTCGGATGGAAAGAAATGGGAAATTGTGAAAGGTTTGGAGCATAATGATTTTGCAAAAATGAAAATCGGGACAACGTATAACGAGCTTCTTTTTGAAAGGGATGAGGTTAAAGAGTTCCTTTAACCTTTAAATGAAGTACGATGAACGGTTACATGAAAAATTGGAAAAAATACAAAAATCTTTAAATATGCTTGTCTTCACGTTTGAAAGCGTTTATACTCATATATATATTTATACTAAAGCTTTGCTAACGGGGAGGAATTTATGCCGGTTTTAAAGGACCAAAGGACACGAATTTTTTGTTTTATTTTAATTTTAGCGATGGCCGCTCCGGGATGCGACTTGATCAAATCGATAAAGGAATATTTTCAGGAACCTGCCAATCCCCCTGCTTCTCAAACAGTTACAGCTAAAGAAATCGCAACTGTTAAGACACCGGCAATACCGGCACCGGCTTCTCCTATGACGGCCAACACGCTGGCCCGCGTGGGCGGCTGGTCTATTACACTCGAGGAATTCCAAGAAAGGCTTGATGCTTTAAAAGAGGTTGTCCCGGAATATGACATCACAGACCTGGAAGCGAAGAAACTTGTCCTTGATGAATTGATTAATCAACAGGTGCTTGTGTTAGGGGCGGAAAAAACGGGATTGTCTCGAGAAAAGGATATTCAGGCCGCGGTCGAAGAATTCCGCCGGACGCTCATCGTCCGTGAAGTCGCCCGCCAGCTTACCGAGAATGTTGCGTTCTCTGAGAAAGAAGCCCGGGCATTTTATGACGAGAATCAGGCGGAAATGGTTGGCCCGGCAGAGTGGCATGTCAGAGAGATTGTCGTCGATGCCAAAGACGAGGCAACGAGGATCTTAACGGAAATCTTAAATGGCGCAGATTTCGCCGAGACGGCCAAACTATATTCTACCAGCGAAACAGCGGGAAAAGGCGGGGACCTCGGCTTTATTACGGAAGAACCTTTCCCCCAGATGGGCAGCGCTTTACTGCCGTTGGAGGAAGGAGATGTCAGCAGCGTATTTAAGGGCCCTGCCGGATATTACATTGTCAAATTGGAAGAGAAAAAAGGCGGGAACGTGCTTGGCTTTGATGAAATCAAAAAAGACATCATGGAATCGCAAACATTAATGAAACAACAGCAGGTGATCCTGGATCATTTAGAGCAATTGAAGAAAGATATGGAGATTGAAATCAACGAACCATTATTGTCGCAATAGAAAAGGATAGATCGCCTATTGGGGGCGACGGGCGGCAAGCCGCGCTCCCCACGGAGGGAATATTATGAATATTGAAAACAAAAGGCAGTTCGCCACAATCCTCTTGGCCGTCGGGCTTGGGCTGGTGGCAGCGATGCTGATGAGCAAGGTGGTCAGCGATAAGGTTGATCAACAGACAAAGATTATCGCGAAGGAATACCAGGGAAGAAGCGCCGCTTTGATCAAAGAAATGGATGAGACCAAGCAAACTTTGAAAAAATTGGCGAAAGACCATGCGGAACTTGCTAAACGGGTCGCGCAACAACCCAAAACGATTGTGCAGCAAACCGCCGCCCCCACTCCTGAGAAGCCAACCATTCAGGAGATGGCATTTTCTTTACGGACTCCGCCGGGCAAAAGGGCCATCACGATCAGCATCAATGCCCTTTCAGCGGTCGGCGGCCTCTTGAATCCCGGAGATTTTGTCGACATCATCGGGCATCTGGACCTTCCGGACGGGAATGATCAATCTTCTGCGAAGAAACAAACAGCAAAGGGAGAAGAAAAAGTCATAACCGTTTTGTTCCAGAATATCCAGGTATTGGCCGTCGGGACCAACTATAACCCGATGGGAGAGATCCCTCCGTACGAAACGCAGCAAAAGGCAAAGACGTTAAACGTGACATTGGCCGTAAGCCCTGAGGAGGCAGGCCTTTTGACTTTTGCCGAAGCGCACGGGGAGCTTCAACTGTCGTTGAGGTCGCCGGCAGAGACAGAAGAACGGGTGTTACAGCAAGTTGCTTCTTGGGACGCATTATCAGAATTTGTTTTGGAGCAGCAGGGGACAGATTTGAAGGTCCCCGTGAAAAAATCAACGATCGCACCGGGAGGCGAAGAAGAAGTAGGAGAAGAAACCAAACCATTTATCCAGATCTTCCGGGGAGGCAGGGAGCTATAAGTTATGCGAATGGGCAGATTATTTAAGACAACGGCCGGTTTTGGAGTAGGACTATTTCTCTATCTGGCATTGGGGGCAAATCCTGTTATGGCGGATATGGATGAGCATTCAGACACGTTAGATTCCATTTATGCCGATGAGATCTATATGGTCAAAGGAGAGCTTGTCACTTTGAAGGTTTATTCGCTGTCGAGGGTTTCGGTGACAGACCCGATGATAGCGGACATTGCTGACGCCAATGATGAGGAAATTCTGTTGGTTGCCCAAAGGAGCGGGGAAACCGCCTTGTTCATTTGGGATGAGCACGGGAAACGGACGCTCATGGTTTATGTCTATAACCGGAGCTTAGACCTTGTTGCGGACAGGACAAAAAGACTTCTTAAGGATGTTGGCATTCAGGGGCTGAAGATAACAGCAAATGAAAAGGAGGGGAAAGTTGTTATTACAGGGGAAGTGCCGGAAGATAAAAGAAGGCTTTATGATGAAATCGTCATGAGATTCAGCGATGATATTATCAATCTTGTCGAAGAGGAAGTCATAGTGGACCTTGTCCAGATCGATATGCAGATTACGGAACTGAGCACAACTCTTTCCGAGAGCCTAGGGATTGATTGGTCCACAGGAAGCGTTCCGGGCATTGCCCCGCAATATGAGGAAGAAGTGCCAGACTTCGACGGCAGCATCAGCGATTTCTTTAAGATAGGGGATTTTTATAGGACAGGGCAGCTGGTGGCCGCCGTTAATGCGCTGGTCACCGAAGGGAAAGGCCGCATCCTTTCGAAACCGAAGCTTGTGGTCATAAGCGGAGAAGAAGCAAGGTTCCTCGTTGGCGGTGAAATCCCCATCCGGACAACAACGTTTTCCGAATCGGGCTCCTCGCAGGAAAACGTGTCGTTCAAGGAATACGGGATCAGCATGACCATCACTCCGACGATCAAGAAGGAAAAAGTGGATGTTGTTATGAATCTCGAAGTGAGCGAAATAGACGCTTCGACCGCGACAACGATTTCCGAAGAAGTCGCTTTTTCAACGCGGTCCGCGAGCACGCATCTGTATCTGGATAACGGCCAAACGATCGTCCTTGCCGGCCTGATTAAACATCTGGAAAGCAAGACATTGAGCAAGGTTCCTTTTCTCGGCGATATCCCTATTTTGGGGCTGCTGTTCAGGAGCCGGGTTAATCCTGTCCCCCAACAGGACCAGGAGCTTGTCATCGCGTTAACCCCGTCTATCATGCGGCAGAAAGAATCGGCAGAATCCCAAAAGGCCCCTGTTGTTGAGGGAAAAAATGTGCTTCCGTTGGCGGCAAGAACTGCCCCGTCCTTTAAGGATGTGGCACCTTATTATTTGGGCATTCCTAAAGAAATGACCGGATATGTCCATAATGTTCAGCAGAAGATATCTCAAGCGATTGTGTACCCGAATGAAGCCCGGCAATACGGCTGGGAAGGAACGGTAAAGATAGGAATGCTGATTTTAAACGATGGCACGCTCGCTTTTGCTTTAATCAAAGAATCTTCAGGGCATGATGTTTTCGATGAAGTCACTTTGAATACGACGAAAAAACTGGCACCTTTTGAGGCGTTCCCTCCCGACACGGACCTGCAGGAACTGAATGTCACAATACCTATTGTGTATAGTTTGCGTAACAATTAACGACGAAACACACAGAGCAAAAGCGGCATCGGCCTAGATATGGGTTAACGAGTGGCATTCCTGAATAAGATAATACAAACTTTTATAACCGGTACAGAATTTTATTATGAGCTCCAAGACAATCGCGGTCTTCAGCAACAAAGGCGGAGTAGGAAAAACATTTGTCGCTGTGAATTTGGCCACGGCCTTAGCCCACGCCAGGAGAAAGGTCCTTCTCCTCGATTTTGATTTCCAGGCGGGACAGGATATGGCCAGGATGCTCAACCTCTCCCCCCGCAATGCGATTGTCGATGTTCTGGCGGGATTTGAAGCCGACAGTAAAGCGGATATCAAAGAATACGCCGCCATCCATTCCAGCGGCCTGCATTTCCTTCCGGTGGTCAAAAGCACCCAACAAATCGGACGGGTCACCCCGGAAAACATAAAACCTTTCTTTAAAAAAGCCGCGGCAGAGTATGATTACATCCTTGTCGATGCGGGCAGGTCGCTGAACGAAACATTGATTACGGTGTTCGATTATTCCAACCTGATCCTTCTGGTGTCAACTCCGGATATCTTGGCCGTCTACCAGGTCAAGAGGTCTCTCGACGTTTTGCAGAGCCTGCAGTTCCCTTTAAAAATGGTAAAGCTTATCTTGAACCGATCGGAAAGCCGGGGAAGCGTCGCTTGGCAGGAAGTGCGCTCGGCCTTGCCCTGCGAAATATTCAGCCATATCCCTTCGGACGGCAAAACGGTCGGGATAGCCTTAAACCGGGGGATCCCTTGCGTTATCGACAGCCCGAAGAGCAAGGTGGCTGAAGCTTTTTTGAAGATGGTCCCGGTGCTCCGACGGGAAGATTTATACGTTCCCGCGACAGAGGTCGAGAAATTAAGGAACACGGAAGGGCTGGACAAGCCGGGACAGTTTTGGGAAAAGTTCGGGATCACGCAGCACGGCGCCGTGGAGGAAAAGGCGTATTCGAGCGAAGACGACGAGATCCTCCTTTTGAAGAAAAGGATCCATGAAAAACTTGTTGAGCGGCTGAACCTGGACGGGATCGCCGCCGAACTCTTAAGCAATCCGGAAGCCGTTGTCCATGTGAAGAAATCCGCCGAAGAGGTTGTGACCAATCTGCTGACCGATGAAGCCGGAGGGAAAATCGCTTCTTCGGAAGAGCGCCGGCGGCTGGTCAACGATATCGTCAACGAGGCCTTGGGCCTCGGCGCGCTCGAGGATTATCTTGCCGACCAGGACGTGACCGATATTATGGTCAACAGCAAGGATGAGCTCTATATCGAGAAAAACGGGAAACTGATCCTCACTAACAAGAGGTTTGTTTCGGATGAAAAAATGCGGTCCATCATTGAGAGGATCATCGCGCCGTTAGGCCGGCGCATCGATGAATCAACCCCCATGGTGGACGCGCGCCTTCCCGATGGGTCGAGGATTAACGCGATTATCCCGCCCTTGTCGCTCAATGGCCCGATGATCACCATACGGAAATTCGGCAAAGAAAGGCTGCAGGCCGGGGATTTGCTCCATAAGCACCATAGTTTGACGCAGGACATGTCCGATTTCCTGCATGCCTGTGTGCTTGGGCGCCAAAACATCATTGTTTCCGGAGGAACGGGCGCGGGCAAGACGACGCTTTTAAACGTTATTTCCGAATTTATCCCTGACGGAGAGCGCATCATTACCATCGAAGACGCGGCTGAGTTAAAGCTGAAAAAGAGCCATTGGGGGCGCCTTGAGTCCCGCCCGCCGAATATCGAAGGCAGAGGGGCGGTGACCATCCGGGACCTATTTATCAACAGCCTCCGCATGCGCCCTGACCGCATTGTCATCGGGGAATGCCGCGGCGCGGAAGTCTTGGACATGCTCCAGGCGATGAATACGGGCCACGACGGGTCCATGACAACGCTTCACGCCAATTCGACAAAGGATGTTTTGACCCGCATGCATTCGATGATCCTCTTAAGCGGCATCGAGCTCCCGGTCCGGGCTATCAACGAAATGGTCTCATCGGCGATCAATATCATTGTCCACATAAACCGTTTTTCCGATGGGACAAGAAAAATCACCGGGATTACGGAAACGGAAGGCCTAAGCGAAGACTACCAGTTGAAACTCGCGGACATCTTTGTTTTTAAACAAACGGGGATCGACAGTGACGGCCGGGTCCTCGGGGAATTCCAGCCCACGGGCCGTATCCCGCGCTGCTACGATGATTTTATCACAAGAGGCCTTCCGATTAACAAGGAAATGTTCCAGCCGAAAAAGAGCAGTGATATCCGGGAAGATGCTTAAAGTTTGACCGCAGGAAAATCCGATTGATAGCCATCACCAATACAACCAAGAATACGCTCATTGCCCGCAACGGGCGCTTGGCCGATACGTTCTTCTCCCGCATGATCGGCCTTCTTAACCGGCCTTGCCTCCCAAAGGACGAAGCCCTTATCATTACGTGCTGCCAATCGATTCATATGTTCTTCATGCGCTTTGCGATCGATGCCATTTTTGTAGACAAAAAGGATTGCGTGGTTGGCATTGTTAAAAGCATCAAACCATTCCGTTTAAGCCCAATTTTCTTTAAGGCAAGTTATGTCATCGAAGTCCCAGAAGGGGCTATTGTCCAATCTGAGACGTCTATCGGTGACAAAATCCAGGTACAAAATAACTAATCCAGGAAGACGATAGCGAAATTTTCAGGCTGTAGGGACAGGTCTAGACCTGTCCCTACAAAAGAAGGATTTTTGCCAGACTTTAACATTGACCTGGAACCTTTCCGTGCTATACTGAAATTAATATTAATGTCCAATCTGGGATTCTTGATATTCTACCTGTATATTGAGAGAATAAGGCGATATGGGCGTTATTCATAAACTCAAAAAAGATGTAGCTTCATTTATAATCACATTAAAGCAAAATAATCCCTCCATTGGGGTCCGCCAGCTTGCTTCATTAACGAGTGAACAATTCCACATACAAGTTTCCAAATCATCCGTAAACAATCTGCTAAAAAACAGCGGGATGAGCAGTTTGATAGGAAGAAGGCCGGGAAGCGTCGTACGAGCAGAAAAATTCTCTATTCCGGAAGGAAAAAAAAGGCAGATTTCCAAGAGCCTGGAAGAAACAGGATTTATTAAGGAAGACGTCTCTTTGGCTGTTAAAAGGGAAGATGATCTGGATAAAAGGGAGCACAGAGAACAGCCGATAGCAGAGGAAAGCGCGGGAGGTCTATCGATCCCTGATTTGCCCATAAAGGAAAAAGTCCTTCCATTGGAAGGTGAGCCTATTAAGGAAAGACAAATTGTTAAAGAGAAGCCGTCGAAAAAAGAAATATTTGATGCCGAAAGATTTAAGGCTTTTGTTGAATCAGAACGCCGGAAGAAAAAGACGAATGGAATGCCGATTCCGGGAGGCTGCGGATTTATTTTCCTGAAAGCGGCGCAATGGGACATCTCAAGGCATTCTTTGCCGGGGGAACTGATCAAAAAATATATCCGCGCTCCTGTTTCCCGGCATTTTGATGCTGTCAGCGACATGTTCCTGTTTTTTAAATTCCTGAGGGCCGAATCCATTGACCATTTTGCGGCGTACAGGGGCCATGGCCTGTGGGTATTTAACAATTTTTGCGCCTCTGACGGCAGTGAAGAAAAGGACCTGCTGGAGCTGCAGGAGCTGTTTCAATGGGAGAAAGCAATGAAAGCGGATCCGTCGGCGGAAAATCTTTTTATGGAATATGATAAGACCAAAGAACAAGCCTTCTTAGAGGTCAAAGGGTTTAAATTGCTGCTGGAAGATAAATCCGAACTGGCTATGGACGCCTCCATGGTCTCCTTCGAAAGCGGCGGCCGCATCCCGAGTTTTTCTTACAGCTCGTCTCCGGTCCAAAAGGCAATGGAGCGTTTATCGAATTGCCTGGTGAGCAATATCCAAAACGCTGTTTTCCAAAGGGCCCCGGGGGAGGACAGGCTTGACAGGGCGTTTTATGATATGGCCGCTGTTTTCGAGAATGTTCCAGGAAAAAGGATCATTCGGGCAAGCGTTATCGATGAGCAGGATGAAGAAATCGCCGGGTTTTCAACCATTCCGTTTCAAAAAAGAAATTTTTTGATGGGAATCGGGCCGCAGCAAAAGGAATTCAGGGAATTGGCCGGGCAACAGAAGCAATCCGGGAAAGCCACTTTTTATCATGCTCAGACCGACAGGGTTTTCTATTACACAGAAGCTGAAACTGCCTTTTTGGGAAAACAGATCTATAGGGACATAAAAGAAGCTAAGGCCGTCATGGTCTGGAAAGAGGGGGAAAATAATCCTTGTTGGGCCGTTTTGACCAATAACCGAAAGGGGGGCGGAAAGGATATCCTCAATACATATCTTTCACAGTGGCCATATTTGGGCGAAACCCTTAAAGAAGACCCTATTTTAATGCTGGATTCGGGCATAAAAGACCAAAATTTAGATAAAAAGAAAGAAAATTCAACGTTTGACATATTTGTCGATTTTGTTGAATCTCTGCACAGGTATTGTCAAAGATATTTCTTTCCAAAGGCTTACTGTAAAATTGATATAACTCAATTAATTACAGGTATTTATAGTGTACCTGGCGCCTGTTGGGGATCGGCAGATTCTTTGAGGGTTTCATTGGATGTTGATAGGAATTCTGTCTATCGTAATGACCTTGAATATGCCGTCAAAAGGGTGAACGAACGGCATATTAGGGATTATTTGGACCGAAGGCTCTGGCTTGAAATCTGAGATCTTGCAGCCATCTTCCAGATTGGAGTTAGCTCCCTTATTAGAGATTTCTAAACGAATAGGATAGACCAAAGAAAATGCTTTCATATTCTAAAGGATTCTTTTTGTCTCCAGAACCTAGTCTGGGCGTAAGATTAGGGGAAATTCCTGAAACAAATTGTATAAAAACTATAGGATTGTGAACTTGACAGGCAGATTCCATATGATATACTTTTGATGTAACTGCCTGCGTTTGAAAACGCTGGTTTTTAGTAAATTTTGAGATTTCCAAAGTTCGCGTTTTTTAATCAGAAGAGGCCATTCCTGAAAGAATTGGGAAATGGTCTCCTCCAAAGCCACGGGGAAAACAGTGAACGTTCTTGGATATAGATTTAGAGAAGCAAGACCATATTCTGCGCATACGTATTTCGCAGGAGCCAATGAGTAGTTTTAAGCCTCCATGTCTTTTTGGGAGGCTTTTTTGTTGTTGTTCTTTTAAATGGCTAAATACGCCGAAAGGCGTTTTAATCCTTGGCTTGCTCGTTTAAGAGGCCGGGGATGCCGGCGGCCGAAAAGGCGCCGGCAATAAAGCCCTTTGGAATTCTGGCCTTACCAAGAAAGGTAAGGAAAGGGCAGGATTATTTGTGAGGCACGTAAGGTGGCCGCGATGAGGCTAACAGGTAAATGGAATCATAAAGGTCAAAGTCTAATCGAATATGCCATGGTCGCGGCGATCGTTTCGGCAGCCATTATTGCCATGAGCACCTACGTGTACCGTTCGGTTCAGTCAACCCAGCAAATGATTCAAGAAGAATTCAGCAGTCATTAAGTACCTTCAGCACGATTTTGTCAGCGCGGAAGTTATTTGTCCCAGGAGCAATCTTGGCCATTTAACCAGAGAGCGTGTCTGGCAAAGAAGTTTTGAAGGTACTTTGAGCATAAAAATCTTAAGGAGGGAATACAATGCTTAAAAGGAATATCATGTTAAGGCCTCAGAAGAAGAAAGGTCAAAGCACGGTTGAGTACATCATCCTTGTTGCGGCGATCATCGGAGCGCTGATTATCTTCTTGCCGGGGACGTTTAAAACCGCATATAACGCCGCTTTAATGAGCGGTACCGATGGTATGGAGAACATGGCAAACCGGCTTGCTGAGTCCAGACCGTTGTCTCCGTAATTAAGCCTAATGATTAAAATCAGGAGGAAATATCAATGTTTAGAAAATTGATGAAAAATAAGAAAGCGCAAAATACCGCCGAATATGCGATTCTCATATCGCTTGTTGTGGCCGGTATTATTGCCATGCAGACCTATGCTCAAAGAGCATTGCAGGCAAGGGTTCGCGACGCTGGGCAATACCTGAAGAGTGAAACAGAAATCCTAGGGTCAACGGTCCAGTACGAGCCTTATTACCTGGAAACGAATTATGAAGTTTTTCGTAATGAAAGTGATACACAGAGATTAGACAGCAATACGACCCGGCAAGAAACGGATTCAACAAGGACCCGGACACAGGATGGTTATCAGGTATCTACTTATAACACAACAATGTACAACGCCCTTGTTAACGGCATCTAATTTTTGCAGGAATAATCTTCTTCTTGTAAGGAGGTTAAACTTAGGAGGATAAATCAATGTTCAAGTATTTAAATAGAAAAAGACAAAAAGGGCAAAGCACCTTGGAGTATGCAGTCCTGATTATCATCATCATAGGCGCGCTTCTGTCCATCCAGGTGTATATCAAGCGTGGTGTTCAAGGCCGGCTGAAAAGCGCTACCGATGATATCGGGACGCAATTCTCTCCGGGGAATACCAACGTGGTCAAGATTATGACGACCTCAAGCCAGTCTCGAGAGACATTCTTCAGCGGTGAAACCAAATCCACATTATTGGGCAATGAAGTCACCAGAGACTTAATGAACTCTGATATTATGAACATCGAGCAGGAATACTGGGGCGGATAACCGCAGGCAGGTCGTTAATATAAAAAACATGGCTTACTTGGGGAAGTATGTCCTTCAGGTAAGCCATGTTTTTTTGGAAGGATTTGCGTCTTCTATTCGGCCATTTTTCATAAGTTTTGGGCTTTTCACATATAAATATGAAATCAAGGATGTTATTCATTGCCAAAAAGTGTATAATGAAAGAAAAATTTATATTAGGGTAAACACGCATGCTCAGGGCTCTTAAAAACAGGAATGCGCAGGCTGTGATGGGGGAATATGTCGTCGTTATTTTTTTGGTGATGGCCGTTCTGATGGCCATGACGATGTATTTTAAAAGGGCCCTTCAGGCCAGGATCCACGATGCCCGGGACTACATGGTCACCGAAGTCAGGGCGCGCAGTGCGGGGTCGTTCAACGGGGATTTGTACAGGGAATACGAGCCGTATTACACCAACACGCTATCGAATGTCGCAAGGGCTATAGAGTTTGAAACAAGGCTCTTGCCGTCAGGCTCGTCGGGGATATTCCAGAAGATTTTTAATGAAATATTGAGCGTGTCGGTGAACAGCGAAACAGCGCCGCCGCGTGATTATAATTTGACAACACCGACTCGTTAGGCCGTTGATGGGCGGTTTCAGGGAAGAAGCGGTAAGATGGAAGGGGGCAGTGAGAAAAGAGGGGGCTATGTTACGGCGGGCATTAAAAGGGAACGCGAAAGCGCAGGTCTTCCTGGAATACACGATCATTATCGGCGTCATTGTCACGGTCTTAATCGCCATGAACACGATGATCAAAAGGGGCATCCAGGGGATGGTCAAATCCGTGAGCGACCAAATAGGCGCCCAGGCCAACGCTGAGCAAAAGTTCGATGAGGGCGGCCATCTGGAGGCGCAATATTCGACATCGCGTACTACGGCGGATCAAACAACGACGGAGCTTATGGGCATTACAAACTATATATACGATGACATCGCCGCATACGCCTCCAATACGGTTACGAATTTAGGGTTTATGGAAGGGGATTAAAAGGCCGGTAATCCCGTCCTAAAACAGGACGCAAAAAAACAACAGGAGCGGCAAAATGATATTTCGCGGCAATAAAACTGGGCAGACAGCGGTCGAATATACGGTCCTGCTGATTCTTTGCATAGGGGCGTTTATCGGGATCCAGAATTACGCGAAGCGCGGGATCCAGGGGCGGTGGAAGTCCCACATCGATGAGATGGGCGACCAATACGACCCAAGGACCGCGGACACGAATCTCCGGCAGACCCTGACTTCCAGCACGAACACGACGATCATCGTCATGAACACGCAGGGAGGGTACTGGACCCGGCGGACGGATGAATCGGCTTCAACAGAACAAAAGACGGGATATACTGCGGTCGGGTCGTATTAACGGGAGAACCGCCCGATCATTGACAGGGGACATGGACATCCTTAAAAACAAAACAGCGCAAACGGCTGTTGAACTTGCCGTCTTCGGTTCGATATTGATTTTTGTCATGGGGTCTATCATCAAGACGGTCGTCAGCCAATCCCAGCAGCACGGCGCTCTTTTGAGGGCCACCCGGATGGCCCTGACGTTATCCCATTTGACGACAGAAGAAGAGAAAATGGCCGGACGGAATTCGGCGTCGGTCTTGATCGTCGAGGACCGGCTGACGGCAGCCTCTTCGAAATACGGCGCGATTGACCGGATCCCTTTTATGACCCAGGGTTCCGGGACGCACAGCCGGCATTTGTTTATGCCCGTTGATTTCGGAGATACCGACGATTTGCCTTTGTTCGATCTGTTCGTGAACGGAAAGCATTTTGTTTTCAGCACGGCGGGTTTTAAATATGTGAATTTAGCGGCGAACTGCGAAGACGTGCCACCTTGCCCTGCCGATTGTCCAATTTGTAATGTTGGAACTCCATGTTATTGTCGGGGACAGCCCGAAGCACCCATAGACGGGATCCCTGTTGAGGGGATCCCGGCCGGGGCTGATTATTGGGAGCCCGATTGCCTTGAGAGCACCACGGTCACAACACAGACCAATTCCTGCGCCGATACCAGCGCTGTCTTGCCCGATGTAGACCCTCCTTACGAATGCCCTGACCCCATCTGTTTAGACTGCTCGCCGGTATCGACACAAACCTATCAAGATATTACAACGCAGACCCAGATGATCGGGTGCGCCAAACTGTACACGGTTGTTGAAAACCATCCGCTTATTCCGGATTGGTGTGATGGCGGTTCGAGGCCATGTCCGGCGACTTGTCCAACAGGGCCGGGGGTGCCGTGCAATTTATCAGTTGACGAGAGGTTTAATTTGGACCGGGCCAATGCGACAGACCCGGATGGGCTGGACGGCCTTCCGGGCTCGGTCACAGTCCCTGTGGGTGAACGGCCGGGATTTTCGTGGCAGTGGTTTCTTGTCGCGCCTGTGGACGAGACCATTGTGCCGCCGTTGAATTATGATGAGGCGAGTTTAATGCAAAGCCCTATCCTCAACATGTGGACCACCCACACGACAAGGGTCGCTGCGGGTGAAGGGATTGTTCTTCCCGGAGGGGAAGCGGAGGCGAAAAATATCAGCCTGGACGCCGATTATGACCTTAAGCTCGAATACATCATGGCGAACGTCGAAGAGAATAACGTGCAGCCGAACATTGTTGACGACAACGGAGTCATTATCCGCATTGGCGTCATGGACCCGCAGTTAGGTGACATTGATATGACCTACGATGACAGCGACAAGTTAAAAGGGATTGAACCGTTCGGGTTCACGAGAGACTTAAAGGTTTACACGTTTGTCCGGGGCAATGTGCCTGATGGCGGGACATATTTCGAGATTGACGAAGGGCAATTGTTCGCGGCAGACACGCGGCAATTTATCCGGACGGCCTCCAAGAAAGACCAGGTCGACCTTATCGAAAGGGTGTTCCGGTTAAGCCGTAATACTGGAGGGTATTGCCTTCCTGACGGCACCAAACGTTCTGGCGCAGAATTCCGCGAATTTTACGGGATTTTAAACAACAGCGAACCCAACCCCGTTGAGGCCTGCGAGAATGTGACCGGGGCTTGTTTCAACGGCGCGAACATCAACCTGACATGCATGGATACGACTACCGATACCATTTTCATAAGAAGCCGGATCCAGGACCTTCACGGGCGCAAATGGGTTACGGAGACAGGGTCTGATCCGTATGTTAATTTTGACATTAATAATTAGAGAAGGGTTAACGGTGAATGGCTGATAGTGAATGGTGAATGGAAATTGGGGATACAAGCGGGAGTAACGAAATGCTCAAAGGATTAAAAAGAAAAGAAAAGGAAAAAGCAGAAAACGGGACAAATGCATTTAACAATTTCCGATCAATGCCCCACGATTCGATAAAAACAAACAACGATTTACCATTAACTATTCACCATTCACCATTCACCGACAAAGCCCAGGTCCTGCTTGAATTCACTTTTTGCATGGTCATTATACTGCTTATGCTCTACGGAATCACGAAAGTCTTGACTTGGACCGGGCGCGAATATGTCGGCCGGAGCAGGGCTCATGACAACGTTCTTTATCAAAATATTGACAGGGACTACCAGATCATCGGCGAAGGCCCCGCGAAGCAGATTGACCCGTATTATTATACGCCCGTTAAGTTGAACGCGATTTGGGGGGAGAAGTGAGGAAAACAATGTGAACGTAAGACGTAAGAAGTAAGACGTGAGACGTGAGACGTGGTTGAATTGAAAAACAGAATTAAAATTTTAAATAATAAACACCAAAAAACAATAGATTCCAATGACTACATGTTCAATGACCGAGACCAGAGATGAAAGCAAAGAGGATTGTGACTAATACTTTTATAAAGGTTTGGTAATTTTGGATTTGGAATTTTGAAATTTCCGATTGTTTAAAACGGTGTTTCAAACTGGACGTCTTACGTTTCACGTCTTACATCTTACGTGCGTGTGGAGAACCGATGATAAAACTTTTGAATAACCTGTTCAGGACAAAGCTGAAAAGAGCATTAGGCTCTTCCGCCGGCCAAGTGGCGATCGTCTTGATTTTGGTCATTGCCGTGGCGCTTATTTTCTACGCCGTTTCCCTTAATTTAGGGTGGTTTACCCAATCCAGGATTCTTGTGACGATGGCGTCCAATACCAGCGCGAGCTTGCTGGCGTCGGACATGGCCAGCTACGGACAAATGCTTTCGGAATCAAGCCTTCAAGGAGAGAAGAAAAAATGCGCGTGGACAGGGGTTATGGCCGCAATCGTAGCAGTTATAGTAATTATTGCCATGGTTATTGCCTCGATTTATACCGGAGGCACAGCTTCGTGGATTTTTATTCATTTGCTTAAATCGGTAACTAATATTGTGTTAGGCCTTGTGTTTGCGGCAGCTTCGATTGTTTTACAAGCCACAGTTATTCAGCCGGGGATTTCGAATGCCTGGAACTCAATTGTAAGCGAATTATTGTCGCAAAGGAACCAGTTCACGGAAGGGGCGATTCAGAACGCTTTGGGCAAAGCTGTGACAGACCCTGTTTTGGTCCCGGATGTCAACGACCAGGACCAGGACAGGGTATGGGTCCTGCCAACTAAAGACGCTGTCGAAAATTCGCCTTATGCTGATGAGGTCAGCCGGTTTTCCATGTATTACGCGTGGAGGCTTCAGCAAATTAAGAAATCGGGGGCGGAGGACATCTCTCAATTCATCAACGCGTTAAGGGAGCTTCTTTATGAGGGGACTGACGGTTGGGGGCTTCATGACCCTATGCCGGGCGATAATTGCCGCGGCAGGGCGGAATGCCATCCGTGCTGCACGCCTTATTCGTACACTTCCCTTGATGGGGAAACGTATGAAGGATTGCGGTCGGAGAGATGTGAACATTATACAGATGATGCGTATTGGGAACAGCAGTGCATCCCGGCGAGCCCGTATAAGTATCATCCAAGCTATCCTTTTCTTTTTGACTTGTATTTCGAGAATCCCTACAACGCATTTTTGTCCTTTCGCGAGCTGGTTGGGGTTGATGACGAACATCCAAAATATTGGAAAGACTTGTTCGATCCTAACTCAGAGCCGGTGCCGCCGCGGCCGCCGCAAAACTCGCACGCGTTGTCTAATCCTGTTTCAGACGAGGGTTTCCGCATGGAAGACGCGACGGGTTATTATGCCCCGCCGAACCCGGTTCAAACAGACCCCTTAAAAGGCATATTCCCGTTCTTCTGGAAAATGGCGGACTGGGGAGTGGACTTGTTGCCGGTTCAGAATGCGGTTGAGAACGGAACGCCTCTTCCAAGGGACGGGCAGCCGCTCGATAAAACCGACAGGGAATGCCATTGGTGCGATATAAACGATCCAAGCGGAAACTGCCCTCTTTGTGAAGGGTTGGCTCCCCATCCGCATCCGCCGGAAATCCCGCAGCTCACTTTGCCCAATACGGATACCACATGGCTGATTTACAACACGTCCCATGTTGTCGACGGGGCTTTCAATGACAGGGACCTGCGCTATTTCGCCCCCGCTGTTATACAGCCGTTTCCTCCGACGGGGGTGGACAGGGTGACCCTTCCGGAGAATATTGTTGCCGCCGATAATATCTGCGCCGAGGACACTCTGTATCCCGTTGCCGCTTCCGAAGGCTTTTGGAAACGGGGAGCGGACCGCTTCTGCAAGGAAGAGGCGCCTTATTTTCTGGAATGCCCTAAATGCACGGATGTTGATTGCCACTGCAGCGACGGTGACCCGACAAAATTTTACAGCGATGTTATTGACAAGATTATTTATTCGCTGCCTGATTTCTTTGAATGGGCCAAGATCCTGCTGGCTAAGGCGGCTGATATGGAATCGCTTTACGAGGACTTTCCAAACTGGTATCCGGAGGCGGCGCTCTGGATAGAGCCTCTGGCTCCGGCAGCCCCCGCGCCTGACGCGAGCGTCCCTTGTTTCATATGCGGGAACCTCCAGATGCCGGACGGGACGCCGATTCCTGAGGGGATATTGTGGATATGGCTTAAAGAAATTACCGAAATGAGGGACAGGATTTTAGGGTGGGTCTTCAATCATAATTGGGTGACTGATATCGACGAAGGATGGGGCGGTGATGCGTGCACTGACGTATGGTGCCTTCCAGACGGCTCCCTTGCATGTCCGGAGGTCCCCGATTCAGAAGGGGAAGAGGAAGTTTTTGACAGCAATTATAACGGATTTCAAGGGGATATGGAAGATGTTGTCGGCTGCCTGAATTACAATACCAACGGATATGACCATGTGGCGGCAGAGAAGTTTAAATACTGCCGTGACAACTGCGATGCTGCTAATTGTGAGGTGGGCGTGACCCTCCCTGAATTTCATTTAGACGGGCTTACGCCTTACGAATTCCCTGACCCGGCAGTGACGCCGTTTGATTGCGTTGACTGGGGAGGAAGTCCGGGGGACAACCTATGGTATGACGCTGTCGTTAAAAACATACATTCTGCGGTTAATCCTCCTTCGATCAAGCAGGGTAACGATTACAGGTATGCAAAATGCGCGGCGAACTGCACTCTGGAATATTGTTTCAGATTGCCGCGGTCCATGGTGCCGTATGCATCGGACCATCTCTACCGGCCTAATAAGTTAAATCCAGATGTGCCGCCGGGGAGCGTTTCGCTTGTTCCCCTTTGGGGCTTCCAAGCCCCTGTGATTTACGGGGACGGGTTCAGGGATTGGCTGGATTTAACAGCCTTAAACGATTGCCTCACAAATTGTAATCCAAAGACTTGTAGAGTGGGAGTCAGGCTGCCTGTACATATCCACAATACCGCGGAAGATTATTTTTACCCCGGGGTTGCTCCAGATATGCTGAATGATTGTCTTGACCCGGGCTGGGGAATGCCTGGAGGGAACATGTGGTCCGATGCTCTGGTTCATAACAAAAATCGTGTGAAATTTATTCGGGGCCGGATCGATGAGGAAACGGCGCTGCCTATTATGATTTCGTGTTTTACAGATTGTAGCGGGGCTGCAGATGTCAATAAGAATGGTACGGAAGATTGCCAGGAGTCCCTAACCTTGCCTTACGATTGGAGTATTACAACGGGGGGCATCCCTGATTGTGGATTAGATAAGCATCCTGTTAATACTATTCAAGACCCTCCATTGATTGATTTTTATGACCGGATTGTTGAAAATATTTTGATTGCCGGAGGGACAGGATGGGATGGGGTAGGGAGTTGCGACATGAGTTATACGCCGGGCTACGTGCTGGCTCTTGACCCTCAGGTCGATCCGCCGGACGGGTGGCTTTACTCAACGCTGCAAAGTTCCCTTGAGGCGCAAAATCAAGTGGCAAAGTTCGAATTGCGCCGGGATTTCCTGAAAAACCGGTTGATAGAGGCCAACAACATCCTGGATGTTTTTGGCAGGGATTTAGACGGCAACGGCACGGCTGATACGGGGATCATTTATAAACTCGAAGAATTTCTGGAGCTTGGGGAAGACATCCCTTGCGCGGACCTGTTTCTCTGTCCGGCGGCATGTTCTGGTGATTGTGGCCCCGCCTCGACGGCAACATATGACGGCCCTACAGGGAAACTGATTAGGGCCAGGATTAACTATAAGTCGGGTGAAGATGGGCTGCCGTACCAGGCTGTTTACGGGTGGAGAGATGAGGACGAGATTCTCCCCGGAGGGATTACGAAACGCGGTAAATGGCATATTGTTAAGACTGAGGCGCGTGTTCCGGGCATGTGCGATGAGAGTTGTTCAGCTGACCAGGAGGGCCCCGATCCCAGATGGCCGAGGATCGAGACCTACACCAAGAATTGGGGGACAAGGCGGTGCTACGAGTTGTTCAATACGGAGGGGAGCGTGAAATTCCGGACGACCCGCTGGGACGAAGACAAGTCGTCAAAGTCTTGCGCGGGGCTTTCCCCTTGTCCGGCGGCATGTTCCGATTGCGGGCCGGGCTCGATGTCCACATACAAACCGCTTTTAACATTCCCGAACGGCACGCCGATATGGTCTTTTAAAAGCGGCCATCCGTTAAGGCCCATTGATCCGGTCCACAATCCCGATGATCTCGACGCGTTATGCGCGCAAAGCATGATCTTGGAAATACCCGGGACGAATACGGGCACAACGGCTTACGGCGGCGCGTTCATAATGAATAAGTATGTTCCGTGGGACGATCCGGAAGACGAGCCCAATGGCTCATGCTGGAACCTGGCGCATGAGCTTCTGGCGGCAGGGGTGGTCAACGAGACATGCGCGCGATATTATTGGCACGAAGGGCTTAATCAGGGTATGGGCATTGAATTCGTCCCGTGCAAGGAATTTTAAATGTTACGTGAGTAGGGGCGTATTGCAATACGCCCCTACATGATGGGAAGGAAAAAATTAATGTTACGGCGGAACCGAAAAAACTTTGGGCAATCGGTAATGGAATTTGCGGCGCTCATTATATTTATCCTGGCGGTCTTTATCGTCTTTCAAAAATACATCGTGAGGGGATTCACCGGAAGGTGGAAAAGCATCGGGGACGGGTTGGGCGAAGGCAGGATTTACGATCCAAAGAAGACCATCGAATGCGCGGCGAGCAAGTTTTTCGATGATTGGCCGAATCCGATATGGTACAACCGGACGTGTTTTGAGAAAGAATGCGAAGACGAGTGTCTGCGCTCGACCAGGGAAAGCGGCGCGTGCGCGGGTTGCTTAACAGGCACTTGTTCCAGCCCGTATTGTGATTAAGGCGTTCTGGCGTCCGAAAAAATTCTATTTTTTCTGCACAACAGGCGGTTTCAAGGTATACTGAAGTAGTAACGGCATGGAAAAATCTTAATGGGGGAGAACATGCTGCCGCATCAAGTCCCCTTGACGTTCCATAAGGGAAATCAAAAATGATGGTCTTGGCTTTATTCTTGTGTTTTGTCACCGTGGCCCTGATCGGGTATGTGGTCGCGCCGATGGTCTACAGCCGGGCGCTGATCGAAAGCGGGAGACAGCAGCAGCGGCTGTCCAACAAGATGGAGCAGCTGATGTCGCGCCGGGAAGCGAACAAAATCAGCCGCCTGTTTATCGTCGCGCCATTGGTCCTCGCCGGCGGTTTTTATCTGGTTTTCCCGGAAGGCCTGCGCCTGTTCGGGGTCATTTTCGGGGTCGTCGTCGGGTTGGTCTTCCCCGGCATCTACGTCCAGGCTCTTACCAAGAGGACCAAAGAGCAGTTCAACAACCAGTTGATCGATGCGCTGATGATCATGTCGAGTTCGTTTCGGGGGGGCTTAAGCCTGGTGCAGGCGCTTGAGGCGGTTGTTGACGAGATGCCCGATCCGATCAACAAGGAATTCGGCATTGTCCTTGGGGAGAACAAGATGGGGGTTTCCCTGGAAGAGGCGCTGAACCACCTTTATACCCGCATGGCCTCGCCGGCCCTGCAGCAGATGATCACGGCGATCCTCCTGGCGCGGGAGACCGGCGGGAACCTGCCCGTTATTTTCAACCGTATCGTCAACAATATCCGCGAGAGCAAGAAGATACAGCAGAACCTGGACACCTTGACGATCCAGGGGAAGATCCAGGGGGTCGTCATGAGCATCCTGCCGGTCGCCTTCGCGTTTCTGCTTTATTCGTCGAACCGGAGGGTTTTTGATAATATGCTGGTCTCCGAGCTCGGCAGGACGCTTTTGATTTACGCGGTGATTTCCGAGACGATCGGGGCGTTCTTGATTTGGAAGATCAGCTCGTTTAAGGACTTTTAATGAGGGCTTGACTTACGGAACGTATGTTTTTCCTTAATTTTGATTTAGAGGAAAACATTACGTACCCAATTGTAAGACAATCGGGTACGAAGTGAACGTAAGTCAATGCCCGAATTAATCCCGAGCTTCAATGGTTCAACAATGAGAAGCGAGGGATCAATGCCGTATATCGTGTTTCGTTAAAAAAAGCTCCAAAGCCCGATGTGTTGCGATATACGATCTACGATTATAATTTGGAGTTACAATGATTACCTTACTTTTCCTCTGCGCTTATTTCTGCGCTTTCAGTTTTGTCCTCGGGTTTATGCCCATGGAATGGGAAAGGCGCCCGACGCTGGAGGCCCTGGGGATGTCCCCCCTCGCGAAGAAAAAGAAAAGGAAGATATTTTCTCTCCTCTTTGCGGCGTCCGTGATCAATAGGCCCCTCTGCAAAGGGCCCGTCCGTGCGCGGCTCATCAAGGATCTGTCGGTCGCGCGCGTCAATTTAACGCCGGAAGAGTTCTTCCTGGTCAAGGAAATAGGGGTCTTGGTCATCCTCGTGTTGACTTACCCGTCCGTGAGCCCCGAATATATATTCGGCTGGATCGCGATGGGGTTTGTCGGAGGCTACATGGTCCCCGAGTTCTGGCTGAAGGCGAGGATCAAGAAGATCAAGAATACCATCGTCAAGGAGCTTCCGGACGCGATAGACCTCCTGGGGCTTTGCGTGAACGCGGGGCTTGACTTCATGCTTTCCCTAAAATGGGTGGTTGAGAAATCCGCGCCCTCCGTGATGATTGATGAGCTCAATACGATCCTGCAGGAGATCAATGTCGGGAAGACCCGCCGCGATGCCATCAAGGACCTGGCGGGCCGTTATGAGCTGCCGGACCTGTCCACCTTTTCGCGGACGCTGATCCAGGCGGACAAAATGGGGACTTCCGTGACCGAGGCCTTGAACATCCTTTCGGAGGATATGCGGATCTCGCGCTACCGCCGCGGCGAGCAGATGGCCCTGAAGGCCCCGATGAAAATGCTGGTCCCTCTTCTTGCGTTCATCTTTCCCGTTGTCGGCATCCTTGTCGCCGGCCCTATCCTGATCGATTTCATGGAGAACAATCCGTTCAAACAAGTCGCGAGGTAACCCCTTCCCTACCCACTTCGGGAGTGCTTACTCAATCACACCCCGGGAGTGTGATTTTTTATCACACTCCCGGGGTGTGATTGGTTGCTATTCGATGACCAGGCCTTTGACCAGGGCCAATTCCTTTTGGTATGAAATATGGTCAATGACAAATGAACGATAATCTCCAGGCATAATATCGGAAAGGTCATCGGTCCGGCATAAGGCGTCAGGAGAAGCCGGTCTTTTATTTGGTATACTCTGCGTATGAGGAAAATACCCAATCTTCCGGAGAAGAGACAAGATTTGCTGTCACAGGATTTAGGTGAATATATCTGGTCAAGTGCAGGAGCTGTTCATCCGTTTTCACTAAAACGTTCTTAAACCTTCCCTCCCAAAGTGGTCCCTTCCTTGTGTGTTTAATATTAAAATATCTGGCATAACTGTTCTGGACATTTGCCATAAACCGTGTGATCCCGTTGTCTGCTGCCTGCTTGACAATAAGATGAAAATGGGTCGGCATAAGACAGTAGGCGATCAGGTTGACTGGTTTTATTGATGGCTGCTGCCTTGCTTTGTTGGAAAGACAGAGGGTATTTGCGTGAATATGATCGGAAAACTTTCCGGGAGTTAAGGAGCTTTGATAATGGCGAAGGGTTTGTACCATATGGGAATATTCATGCGAGTTACTGAAAATAACATAGCCGGCAATGCTACGGTTGAACACATGATAAATTTGATCTGTATGTAAGCTATCTCTTCTTGGCATCAGAAAAACCTATTTAAAGGCAGGGGATTCAACGGGGATTTTGGGATAGTGACTTAAAATAGCATTCATGTTTTAATAAGTCAAGAAATATGTTTAAATTAATGAGATTTCACCCATTCACCCACTTTGGGAGTGGGAACTGGGACTGGAATCCCGAATCCCACTCCCGAAGTGGGTTATTACATAAAATTACATAAAATATACCACAAATTTCTGTACTGTACTACAAGAATTTATTCAAATTTCTGTATTTTGCAATGACGCATTTATACTGGTGAATTAACGGCAAGACAAGAGCTTTATACAGATTTATACTGTCAATACAAATTTGTATAAACTTTGTTAAGCCTCAATATAGAAAGAATCTAAGAAAAAATCAGCAGTGACCGGTCTAGAGTTTCAATAGATACTATGTGAGAATCAAGAATTATGACAGAATGTCCAGTCTGACTGTCAGACTGGACAATATTGTCCAGACTGGACATTCATTTATGTGTAATCTTGGCAATGAGCCGAAATGGTTTCAAGATTCAGTTTGTGGAATGAAAGGATCATAACAATCCTGGGATCCTTCCATTTGGCCTGAACGAGAACCCTTTGGCTCATGGGCAGAATGGCAGGATTCAACCAATGCCTCGGTGGTCTGGCTGGGTTGATTTTTTCTGGCGTTAAAAATATTGACAGATTAGCCGGTTATGGAAATTTACCGGAATTTTCCCGCAAGGGGAAACCGATGATCATTGAAAGCGCTGTTAAAACAGGTTTGATTTGTATTTTTCCGGGCAAAATAGGTGAAAATTCAAGTGAAATTGAAGAGTTGTTTTTGAGGCATTAATTCCGACGAGGATTTTAGTGAAAAAATAGGAAACGCTTTCTATTTTCTGCTTCTTTTGGCCCCTGTTTGTCGTCGACGGGAAAGGCGCAGGAATTAGCAATAAAAAATCAAATATATTTACAGAATAACGTAACTCATTGCGCAAGAAGGGGATTGCTTCGCAGAAAAATGAACAGTTTGCTTGAACTCGACGCGCAATATGGTATACTTCTAATGTCATTAGAAAGTTAAATGAAAGTTGGTTGAGATACGATAAAGGGACCCCATGAGAATCGCAACCAAAAACTTATTCAGATCCGCCATCAAGACAAGGCTGCCAAAACCAACGGCAGCCTTTAATTTTTTAACCCAGAAGAGCATTGACCGGTAACCATGGCCGTGAATTTACAAAAATTCGCGAATAATATTTCTATTAGTATCGTGTTGTTTATAAATACTATAAGCAATGCCGCGCGCTGTGTGCGGCAACAGGCAAAAACCGCAGCGGGGAGATTTGCCATCGTCGGGATTGATAATTTCGGCTTAAGTTTCTTGGAGGAAATGTTGTCAGGGACAAGAAGCCGATTAGAGTATCGTCGTCGGGAAAAAGGATTGAATTATGCAAAGAATTCCCCTCCCCTTTGGGGAGGGGTAAGGGAAGGGGGAGCTCCGATGATGTCACCCCCACCTAACCTCCCCCATCAAGGGGGAGGGAATCCTGGTCTGAGGGAACCCGTGTTTTTCGAACTTAAAAGGATGCAAATCGGACAGATTGAAATTTTTGGCAGTATGCTAAATAAACAAAAGGCCTGGAAGCATGAGCGATAGACCCGACAATTTTGAGTTACCCGGCTCTTGGATGGTCCCTTATGAGTCCCCTTCCCACAAGGGCGATAAGACCTTTGCCAAGGCGGCGGATATCTCTGCGTCCGATGTCATGCGGATGCAAAATATCAACAACGTAGGGGCAGGCTTTACGCCTGCCCAAAGGCAAGACGGTGGCGTTTTCAGGAGCCGTTTCAGCGGCTGGGTCCGCACGGTCGCTTTAGCCGTCGTTTTGGTCTTCCTTCCGGAACAGGCCAGCTGGGCATTCAATTATAACCCGATGACGTTATGGGGCCGCAAGGGCCAAGACGTTGTTTCCGTCAGCCCCGACGCCTCTCCGGATGAGGCCGTCTCCGCCCGCATCGCGGCCAGCGTCAGTAATCTTTTAAACCAAATCGCGTACAAAGAAAACGCGCGGGTTCAATTGCAATTGGCCGCGGATCACGATCACGTAGGGGCAGGCTTTACGCCTGCCCAAAAGGGACAAGGGCACCCGCAAGGGGTGCCCCTACTCATTGACTCTGAAACCGTCTTCACCAATAACCGCATCCGCAGGATCACCGAGTGGCTCCGGCAGCCGGAGATTCATCCCTTAAACTGCGGGGTCTACGCCCTTAAGGACATCCTGGCCAGCTACGATGTCGACGCCCCGCTGGAAGAGCTGTCGGTTTCCTCTTTAATGGTCGACCTCCTTAACGATATTGTCCAGCCGGGGGAGGAGAAACTGAAGACTTCGCTTTTTGCCATCCACAAGATCGTCGAGGCCTACGGGCTGGGCCTCAAGGCCGCCAAGCTCGCGCCGGAGGATGTGCTGAAACTCAAGACGCCGTTCATCGCCAATTTCGAATCCGAGCACTTTGTGACCGTCAATTCCGTTGACAATTCCCGCGTCTATTATTCCGACATCGGCCGCGCCCAGGTCCTATCCATCCCGGAATTCACCGCCCAGCTGACCGGATTCGTCCTTGCCCCTGACCTCGAAGAACAGGAAAACGCCGCCTTTGAATATCTGCCGGATTCCCTGACTCCCTTTATCTGGGGGAACAAATATGTTGACAGGTCCGACGAACTGCCCGGGCTGATTAGTGGATGGTCATTAGGCATAGGCGCGGCCATACAGGTGGGCGCGGCATTTGGAGCCGCGTATTTAACTACTCTGGGCGGAGCGTTAGGGGCTATTGGCGGCTTTATGGGCGGTAACAGCAGTTTTGTCTTTTCCCTGGGAGTCAGCCAGTTCGCCGGGTCAATGGCGCAGGTCTGCATGATGAAATGGGGCTGCAGCGAAATGCAGGGGATGATCTTGAGCACAGCTATTTCAACCGGGGCAACGATGGGGCTCGCGGCGGCTGAAAAAGCGTTGGCTCAAAATGCGGCGGCCGCGTCTTTAGAAAATCAGGCTGGATCGATGGCAAATACCATGGCAGGTTCGGCGGAAGCAATGGTGGGTGCGGCAGCATATAATGGGGTGGCCGAATCGATGAAAACTTCAGTCTGGCAAGCTGCCCTGATCGGTGTGGCCAAAGGCCTCGCGATCGGAGCGGGAAGCACATACATCGAATACAAAGTTGCTGAGGGGCTTGATGAAATATTGCCTGAAGGGATGAACCAGGTGATCCGTGACGGGATCATCAGCATTGGTTCTTCATTCGCCGGCCAAGGCGCGGTCTTGGGAGGAGCCGGCGCGATCGGAGGGGCTATTAGCGGAGCCGGCAGCGAAGGCCAGGGATGGTTTAAAGGCATGCTTAGCGGGATGAAAACGGGATTTGTGAATAACATGAATCTGGTGTTCAACAAAAATGCGTTAAAAGGCCTAGGATTCAAATTCGCCGCCCTTGGCCTGCGCGCCTTGCTCGATTGGGCCGATGGCGGCAAAGGCGCCTTCGCCGGCGATTCTATGTTGTCGCAGGCGATCGGCATGTTTACTGAGGTTTTTCTTATGTCATTTACCCAGGACAGCGCGCTGGAGGCCAAACACAAGGCGGTTGCGGCAGAAGAAGGGAAAAAAGCTTATGATGCCGCGATAAGGACGCAAGCGGGAGTTTCAGATGACATCTCGGTTAAAGACGCTCTTGGCAAAGCGGGTGACGCGCTACAAAAAGCGATTTGGGAACAAAAGGCTAAAGAAGTGCACGACGAAACGTATGAGGCAACCCTGACTAAATTAGAGAATCTGCATGAGATTGCCTTCGCTGACAAAGACGACAAGGCTGACGTTGATATCGCTGATGGTCAACTGACTGTTAAGAAGGGAGATAAGCTTGGTACTTTTCAAATCGCCACGGCAAAAGAGTTATACGCAGACAAGATGGCTGGCGTCTTTTTGGATGAAACAACGAAGGCAGGGAATCTCGCCATGGCGGATCTTAAAGTTAAAACAGAGGAATCGGGAGAAGCGGAAACAGACGAAACAAAGCAGCTTTATTTGGCTGCCATGGCTGAAGCTTCGGGAATAGAAGAGGCTGATCCTGAAGGAGATTTGAAAGCTGCTTTCACAAGAGGCCGGAGAAATGAAGCCCTTTCGCAAGTGCAGGCCCTTATGGATGGTGAAACGAACGCCTGGAAGAGTATTGCGATGAAAGGATTTATTTCCATGGCCCTGGCCTACGCGATGGACGCCATCGAAGAAGGCCGCGTCAAGGGGCCGCGGGCCGGCGACCGCCAGACCGACAGGATGACCCTCCTGAAACTGAGAGGCATATGGTCCCTCTCGGGCGCCCTTTACAGCACGGGGGCAACGCTGTTGTCAAATGTGTTTAGGCCGGCAGAACCGTTAGAAAAAGGAAATAACGATGGATTGGTAGCGGATCTGAGCAAATTGAATCCAGAGGAACTGAAGGAAGCAAGAAAGATATACGAAGCGCAAGGAAAGCTGGAACAATTTGAAGCCGAATTAACCATGAATAAATCGCTTCTTCTTACGGCGCTTGATGAATATATCGCCGAGCCGATGTTGGGCATGCTCGCGGACATCGGGACGCTTGACGGGATATTGACCGAATATGAGCGGCCGGGGAGCTTCGCGTACGGATACCTTCCTGAAGAAGCCGCTGCCGCCGCCTTGCTCGGCTTTATGAAATGGAATGATGCCATCAGCGAAATGAACGGCTGGACACCGACACGGACCCTCTGGCTGGCGAAGACGAATGAACAGACCGAAGAGGGCATGCGCCGGGCCAACAGGATGAGCAGGGTCGCTCCCAAGACCATCAAAGAGGTGTATGAAATGGTGGAGAGAAGGAAAACCCGACTATCGCCGGAGGACCTGGAAAAGAATATCGAGAACCAGAAGACCCTGAACCTGGCCCGGATGATGGACCCCGGGGAAAATTTAATGAACTACTTCCTGGACGCCCTGACCAGCAAGCTTGGATTCCACATGATTTCCGAAGAGTCTCCGTTCTTGGTCGGGTCGGAGTATCTGGCCTCCACGGCCGGCGCCGGCGGCGCCTTGAAAAAGATAGGCCTCAACGAGCGTTATCTGTCGAAAATCGCGTTGAATGTTAATCCGAATCCCGACGGCACGTTAAATTTTGACAAGGCCAGCTATTACTATGTCGGCATGCGGGGCCGGGAACATTACGCCGGCGAGGGGAAAACCGACATCCTCCTCGGCCGCCTGCTGGGCCACGGCCGCCGGGGGGATTTTTATTTCGAAGGCGACGGCGGCACGCAAAGGGATTTTAATTTCAGCGGGCTGTTCTTGAAAGAAAGAGAAAAACTGGGGTTGGACAAAGGCGCGATTGTTTATACGGATAAGGACGGCCGAAGGGTTGTTAGGACGGTTGGCAAGGGCGGAGAGATATCGCTTGAAGAAGGCTTGATGAATAGCGACGCCATCCTCGTCCTTGGCGGGGTGTTTCAGCCTGTCGCCGGCGTTGAAACCACAGTTAATTTTGGGACGTTCCGGAATCAAAGGAAAGAAATCGCGCTTAGCGCTGGGTTAGAGAAGACAACGGATGTCCAAGGGCGGCTGCAGAATAAGGTTGTTGTGAATCAGACGGAGCGCACAGCCCCCGATGGGAGACTGCATTATGATAACGGCCTGGCCATGCTGGCGAAGGCCAAGGAGGAAAATCCGCTTCTTTCTCTTGAGGAACAAAGGGCTGCTTATTGGAATGGAGTCCTGGGCTACAAGGATGACGTCGCCACGCGGGTGCTGGGAGCGACGCAGGATTGGGTCGAAAGCCCGAGCGGCCCGGAGGCCGTTGCCAAGGCAGAGAAGCAGAAACGAGAAGATTGGGACAAGTCCATGTATGAGAATATGGCTGCTTTTATAAGAGGGGAAGAGATGCCAACATCCCCATGGTTGACCGACGAGGAGAAAACGAAAATTTTCACTGAGGCAGAGGAGGGCAGGGAATCTTATGTCGCCGGATTGGACAATAACGGTGTTCCGATTATTAAGCAAGGAAAAAGAGTTCATGTCGCCTTTGCCGAGTCAAGCGGTGTGAGGGATGAGTCGGGCGAGCAGGACCAGCGTATGCAGCGGGTATCTTTGGCCGGAGACGGGACGCAAACCGCCTTGGCGGCGGAAGAAGTCAGCCGGTTATCGGAAGTGCAGCATTTCCGCAATAACGGGACGCTGACCCGGGAAGACATTGGACAACTCGCCGCGTTATACGAAGAGCACCACGCGGACAAAAGCGTTTACAGTATTGAGAAGTTTATCGACGAAACCTTCCAATTTTCACCCAGATCCAAATTAGGGAAAGAACTGAAAGCGGGGCTAGAATTTTATCTTGCGGGACGGGAAGGAGGGTCACCCGATGCAACCTTTGACCTAGACCTTTACGATAAGAGGCCGGAAGACGGCGGCACGCTAACGATGGGCATCCTCAGCAAGTCCCAAACGCCAAAAGGCGCCACACAATTAAAATCAGAAACACTCTTCACGTTACCCGCGAATGCCGAAGGGAAAAGGAATTATCTGATGCAGCAGCTCGATGCTGACAAGGGCCGGGGAGGGTTTATTCAGCAGATCATCTCCGACGCGCCGCTTGCCGCCATAAGCGGGTGGCAGGAGTTTACGGGCATGAAAGACACATTTAACGTGGCCAGCGAAGGCGGCGTCCTGCAGGCGGAACGCGCGGTTTACAGCCACAGCAATTTGGTTGGATTGCATACTCCCGGGGCCCTTGATGATTTGAAGAAATTGATGGTTATCGAAAGCGTCAAGCAAATCGTAAGAGAGATACAGGATTTACCCTCGTCGGTAAGCGGCGCCCATGGGCGGAAGTTTGACTTTAAGGTGCTTTTAGGGCGGCTGAAGGCCAGCGGCAACCCGGTCAACGAGAAGGATATTGCTTTTTATGAAGAGCAATTTGCCAGCATTAATGGCGACACAAAGAAACTGACGCGGGGGCAAATGATTGCTATTGAAGCGGCGATCGGCGCGTATCAGATTTCGAACGGGAAAAAGGCGACCTTTGATTTTGATTGGAAAGATTGGGAAGGGGCTTTGCCCGAGGGTGGTATGGATCAAGAGGGTGAAGCCAAGCCCACCAGCAGTCCCCTGCCGTGGTATGAGCACAGCTACAACGGATTGGGCAACCTGCTGGTTCATTTATATCCCGATAGTTTAGAAACGGGCGATAACGCCCTTATAAAGGTAGCCCTTGCCATTAAAACACTCCCTACAACCGACGCAGAAGCGCTGAATGCGCAAGTTCAGTTGGCCTTGCAGGGGATAAATCTCAATGAACCTGTTGTTGAGACGCCGACATCGAAAGCATTTGTTGATATGCTGGCCCTGAAGATGAAGGGCGGAGATGGAAAAACGTATATTAATCTTGGATTGGATGAGGACGAGAAATTAACAGGGTTTCAATTAGACGGGTATCTTGTCCGTGATGAGTCGCCCGAGGCGCTGGCCCGCGGCGTTACCAATCAGACGCTTTACCGGATCGGGAAGGAAGGCGGATCTCCAATGGGAGAAGAGTTTAGCATCGCCATGTTCGGCCGTCCGGATGATGCCGTCCTTGGGCTTGATCCTGATATGCGTTTACTGAAACTGGCCAACAATTTCGACCAGCTTGAACAGCATGGATTTGAAACGAAGTTCGGAATGGGAAGCTATTTTTATACCGGAGAATTGGGTGAAAACGACAAAGGGGCCCTTCTCCCGACGCAGGGTTCGTTCATTGGCCCGGGTGGCAAACTGGCGGTCGGCACGGCCGTCAAGAATTACGGCCTCGGCATTTTAAGAGGAAGCGACGGCAAGCCGGAGTATTTCCATCAGGGGCTCTACAGAAAGCAAGCCACGGCAACATTGCTGGCAATGGAGCAGCAGAATGAGAAATTGTATTATCAGGAATTGGAGTCAGGAGGCTATGATCAAAGAGTCCTGATTGAAGGCGACCTGAAAGCGGCTTACGGGCAGGATGACACAGTTGACCGCTTTTATCTGGATGAATCGACCAATGTATGGCGCATCAAAGGATTACCATGGTTCCCGATTTCATTCTTAAACGTAAAAACAAAAACGGGGAAAAAAGTTGTAAAGGATTTTATCGATGAGAATGGGATTAGCGAAGAAAGGCTGGAGCAATATCTTCTGGCCAAAATGCCGCACTTAGCAGGAAAAATCAAATTTGATAGAGTCAAAGATGAGAAAACCGGCGAAGAAGACATGGTTGTTTCTTCCGAGGCGACCTACAGCAGAGTGCATCAAACAGCAGGCGACTTTTTGATGGCCATGCCGACGCCGGAAGAGGAGGAAACTAATGCCTATTTGAACTGGGCGATGATTAACGCCATATCCAAGGGCACGCTCAATGATACAACCCGTGATATGAAATTACACAAAGGAAGTTATTTAAATCCAACTACAGGCGAGTTCGGAACAGCGAATGATGGGAATTTTGTTCCTCAGAATTCGGAGATGATCATTATTAACAGGAAGAAAGAGGTGGAATCAAAAGCAGCTGATGATACCGGCAGGAAAATGGCGGAAACCATGAAATATGGCGCAAGCCCATTGAAATCCGATAATGAAACGATTGTTTCACCCGGTGAAGCAAGGATTTCCCCTGTCGTCAACGGACTTATCAATGCAGTGACAGGTTCTTCCGGATGGATCCTTGGCCGGGGGGAAACTTTCTTTTCCATGGAAGGCAATGTCGGCCAGAACAAAGGGACGATCGACGATGTTGATTTCTCTGAATTGGGAGCCAAGAAAAATGAGGATGGTCAATTGACCCCAGGGCCCGGGGAAAGAGGGACAAGATTTATCACTATGCTAAACCGCAGGTTGGGGAATTTCACCTTTGACGGGTCGGTGAGTCCTTTGACCAAAAACGATATCACGTTCGGCCTCAACAACGGCGTTCTTGATTTCAGCATCGACTTGGCAGGCGGCGACATCCAGGGGATTGGCAGGACCTATGATGAAAACGGTTTGGTGGACATCTCTTCTTTTATACAGGCGTCCTTTGGCCTGAGGGGAGAAGGGGACAGGATGGTTAAGGAAGGCGGCGAAGGGGATCCAAGGTATAAGAGTTATGCAACGGTCAATAATAATGCGGCGTATGGCATTCAGAATGGGGAGTTTGTTACGGAAAAAAATATAGCGCCGGATAGTTTTGTCCTTACAAAGGGAGTTCCTAATAAATTAACCGCGTTCGCGCGGGATAATCAGACTGAGCAAAACGAGCCGGAAAAAATAGAAGTGGATTTTGACAATATTACTGTTGATGATGGACGCCTTATTTTACAAGCCTTTTCAAAGGGAAATGAAGGGTCTCAAGGCGTCTTTGCTCTCAATGATTTGTTAAAGGCTGTCAGCCAAAAACCAAAAGGGCAAACTTCTCTGAGCCAGAACAACGAGGGAAAAGAAAAAGAACCTTCCGCTGTGGCGAGCGATGTAGATCTGGAGAAATTGGACAGAAGCAATAAGATTGTCAAGTTGACGCTGGACCCGGAGAAGAAGAATCAGGTGCTGAATATGCAATTGACGACCGGCGGTCCTAAATTCAACGCCTTTGAGGCAGGGAATAAGTTCTTTGTCAAACCCGGCGACTTTTCTTCTAAAGACCAGAATGGTCAAGAAAAGTCCGAAAAGGAAAGAAGATGGTTGTCGACCGGAAGGCGCACGGATGAGGTTGATGAGAACGGCAACCCGACCGGCAGGCTGTTCCACCAGGACAGGGACAAGACATATTATGAGGGGACGGATCCGGTCACTATCGCTATCCTCGGCAACGGGATCATTGATTGGGGCAGCGCCGACTGGAGAGGGGAAACGAAGGAAAAGGGCGTTGGCCTGGCGCCGAGATTCACGAATAAGCCATTGCCTGAGGGGGCCCGAAAGGGAGTTATTGATTACGAAGCGGCGGGAATGCAGTCAAGCCGGCAAAAGGAAAAAGGAGGGCCCTTCACGTTTGGCTGGGACCGGATCTATGCGGATACGGTTAAAGGCAAAATGTACACGCCCGGCCCCGACGGGCAAAATCGGATGGTGTTGGCAAGAATCGTCGGCACAATGAATACCAGCGAAGGATGGGCGCTTACCTTCCGCGGGGAAATGTCACAGCCGGATATTGATGCCAAAGGTGATTCAAGCGGGAAGGCAGGCATTCTTTTCGGTCAACAAAGGTTCCGCTATGAAGACATGGTCCTTAACGGCGAAAAAGCGAGCCTGGTTCACGCTGACAGCGCGGGAGAATCCTACAATCTTGTCCTTGGCGATGTTGACCAAGACTTGAACATCTTCCTCGGCCCGACGGCGAATTTCGTCAATTCAACAAAAGTTAAGCCAGAGGGTTATGGGATGCGTTCTATAACTCAGGAAAAAATCAAGGCTGCGGAGACGGTCTTGGCCCTTATGCAAAAAGCCAAAGAGGGGAAGCTGCCCGATGTTGAGCTTTCAAAGGACCAGTTTGGCCGTGAAACAAAAAGCGCTTTAAGAGTTGAGTTAATGCGACTTGCGGCTTTAGCGGGGAAAGAATATGCGCAATATGCTGAGGCTGTTCATGCCAATCCGGATCTTCTCAACATTGCTATTACAGGACTAAGTACGGAAGGCGTTGCAGTTTCAGTTGACGAAGGCCTGCTTCAATCCCTTATTACCCAATGGTATGGAGAAAAAGTCCCCATAGAAACTGTAACGAAAAATTGGGGTGATGGCATGGTCACCCAACAAACTGTCTCCGTTGAGAAAGATGAGATGGGACAGGAGAAAAGAGTAGCCAGAAAAGTGGTGCCCTATATTTTTGGCCAGAAAAACGGGGAAAATCAAGTGGTCAATATTCTTATCGGCGATGGCGATACGGGCATTATGCATCCCGTGATTTTCGGAAGCGATGGGAAAAGAATTTTTGGCGATACTGAAATTGCAGTCCAGGGGAAGGAACAAAACGGACAAATTGCCTTGAATTATGACTATGGCAATGACGGTCTGATAGAGGCGACCGTCGAGGGAAAACCCGTCAGTCTCTATATGGATACCACAAACGAAAACAATCTAAGGGTTCTCAATCCAGGACAAAGCACAACAATCATAGGTCAAGAGAATGAAGATGGCCTACGGGATAAGACGGTCGTATCACCCGGGCAAGTTCCCCAGCAATCAATTCTCTTAGGATCGAGAGAATACAAGCTTATCTATATGGCAGAAGGCAACAGGATGTATCGCAATGCAGAAGGCGCCTTGATTTATAGAGATGATGTCGGACGTATTATTTCTGAAGAGCAATATGCCAAAGACATTGCGCCAATAAACCAAAGACTTGTTAAACAATTCAAAAAAGAAGTTGTATTTGGGGATATATCCGGAGGGGAAAATGCTTCATGGAGAGCTGCCCCATCGACATGGCAAAGACTTAAGAATGCAGTGCTCAACCCTATCGATTGGATAAGCGCGGAATACCAATCGGCAAGACATGATGAGTCCCGCCGCCAAAAGTTTGAAAAAGAAACAGGGGTTTTTACATCACCAAAGCTATCAGGAATATTAGTACAGCTAACAGAAGAGCCTTTAGGCGTTCTTCAGTTATCCGCTGCGGGTTTTGGGGTGGCAGTAAACGGATTTGAGTATGGGCCAAAAACACTTCAGCTGGGTAATCAAGGGATGCACCAAATATTGAGCGAAGGAGTTGATTCTTCTTTTGAGGCATCTTCGACAGAAATACAATTTTCGAGGGGCGAACAGCGCGCAGCTCTAGTAGGGGGGCTTCTTGATCTTGCTGTTGTTGCGGCTCCCTTAGCGAGAGGAACTGCGGTAGGTCTAGAGGCCGTCGGAAGTTCGATACTGCCAAGATTGGCTCCTCTGAGCCTAAAAGCTGCGGGATATACGGTTGGAGCATCAACGGGCATTACGGCTCTGGATTTAGCTTTGGAACCTGATTCAGGGAACAGAAATAGTTCTGGTTTGATTCTGTTGGGTATGCTCGAAGATCTTGGGGGAAGGCAGGTTATCCGAACAGTCGATAGAAAGCTAGATATGTTGGGCATAACAGAGGGAGGGCTGGCAGCGAGAATTGACAAACAAAGATCGGATGAGAAAGCAGCGTTGATTGATTCTCTGAACGGAAATGCTTTTGGGATAGCTGCTTTGGGGGGCATCTCGACAGCAAAGGCGTATCTGCAATGGGCGACAGGGGCTATGGCTCTTGAAATACTTGGCAATCCACAGGAAGCAGGAGAAGGTCTTGTCGATACGGCTAAATACATTCTAAACTTCAAGGGATCAGAAGATTTGCCAAAGAATCCGGATGGGTCTATTGATTGGGCGGCTGTGGTTTATGCTGGTGGAAGTTTACTGGGCACAATGAAAGGCGCTCCAGCTTTCGGAAAAAATCTTAATGCGCTGTCCGTCGGCAGAGTTGGATATATTGCTAAACCTTTGAGGGGTCTAGCCGCAGCAGCAAAAGCCACCCCGATGACCGCGGCAACTATGACAGGACTGAGTATTGTTATCCCAAATTTCTTCCAAAATGTACCATTCGCTCAAGCGGTAAACAGTACGGCAACCAATATGGATTCGATTATAAGGGATTCTTTTGTTTATGGAGGCCTTGGAAGCGGGATATCAGCATTAAAAAATTCGGCGTTTATGCCGGGACCTGCTTGGGTAAAAGCATCTGGTCTTTCCTTGGGGATGGGCGGATTGTCTGTTGGGGCCGATTATTTAAGCTCGTTATTACACGGCGAGGATTACGGATGGGGAAGAGGGTTCACAGCATTCGGTACAGGGGTGGCTTTAGCTTTAGCTAGTGGTGGTCTTGCTAAAGCAACAGGATTAGGCGCAAAGATTGGAAAACTTTCTCAAGGGAAACAAGCGCTTGTCTATGGGCCAACGGCGGGGATCATTTCAGGGATAAGCGGTTCTGCCGCAACATCGATGTTCGGAGGGACTGGAACATTTGGAGATTGGAAATCTTTTGGCGCGCATGTTGTATTACCGGGGGCGCTTGCGGGAATGGCAGCCAAAGCCCCGCGCAATCTCTCCGGGGCAGATATAGGTGGCGGACATATGCTCTTTTGGGAAAGAGTAGCCAACAAATTTGGGTTAACCACACGAGAAGTGTTGAAAAGTAAATTTGATGGCACCCCGTATCTTTCAAGTGCTGGTAAGATGCTGCGCTTAAATTTTACAACTAAATCTGGAGGAATCAATTGGTATGGAATCAGACAGGCGTCGCCTTTGGCCACGGGACTTACTGCAGCCGTTTCAGTCAGCGCATTGCCTGATTCATTGTTTGGAGACACAAGAGCGGAAGCTATTCAAAACAAAATAGCTTGGCAGAAAGCCATAGGGGCCGCAACGGCAACAGTAATGTTCTGGGGGCTGAGAGGAAAGGATACAAGCGGAAAAGGATTGAAGGCATTTATAGAAGAAGGTAAGGGGCTGAGACAGGGAAAACTGTATGGAAATATTTTAAGCGCAGGGGGAGTAGGGTTGGCTGTTTTTGCGCCTGACTCATGGTACAAAGGATTAGGATTAGATGAGGAAAAAGCAGCGAAGGTAAAGAGCGTTGTTCAGACTTTAGCAGTGGCTAATTTACTTACAGGCATAGCCGGATATAGGAATGTGTGGAAAGCGTCAAAGAAATCCGCCCTTTTTGAAAAAGAAGGAATGATGGCTAATGTGGCAAAAAGTGGTGTTGGCCGTTTGTTAAAAGCAGGTCGATTAGAGAGCGGTGGTTTAAAAGTAGGATTAATGCCGAAATTGGCAAGAGGGGCCAATACAACTTTACAATATGGCGCTAAGGCTGCGAATTTTGCTTCAAAAAGCGGCATTTATTGGCCGGCAACATTTGCTTTTCCTTATGCTTGGAATGCTATTCTAGGTGAGAATACTAAACCGGAGTTTCGCACAGGCATGGCTTTAGCATTAATTGCTGGAGGTATCATGATACCTGGAATGAGGCCTTTTTATAAAGATATGGGCCAGAAATACCACATGCTTGAAACTGGAAAATTTGGTTTGTTCAGTTACAAAATTGCGGAAACAGCTCTTCCGGTGATCCCTGCACTAACGATAGGCATGGCATTTATGACTGATATTCAGTCAATGGTGTTCCATAAAGAAGGGCCGTGGATGAATTTGCTTCAGATCGGATTAGGAAAGGACGATTTTAACCAGATGTTGGAACAAACTGAAATAGATGGAATGCGAAAGACCTATGACGAGCACTATAATCGGTTAAAAGGACAAATGAGTGGAAGCCAGGCTTTCTGGTATTTGCAGGGAAAAATGTTGGCGGCATCAACATTAAATGACATAGGAAAGCGGGAAGCATCAGGCGAAATAACTCCAGAACAGGCTAAAATAGAAAGAGAAAGCATCACAGCTGTCACAGATTTTGGCGTCGTAAGCGGTTTTCGTAACAGGATACGGGCGAACAGTGCCTGGGAAGGCTTTAAAACGGCTCTTTATTTTGGTCCAATACTGTCCTTTGCCCGTCCGTTGTTGGCTGAGGGGTTAGGAAGAGTACCGATTATGGGACAGTTTCAAGCTTTTGCAGGAGAGGGAGGAGCAGGAAAAGGAATTGGCGACCGGTTGTTCCGTATGCGTTACTTATCTCCCAGGACGCTTGGCGCAAGGTATGCCAACAATCTGCTTAAAGCGGTTGATATGACCCAAGGACTGGCGATGGAAGAATATGTCCGGGAAGTTGTTGCTCAACGCCTCTTCATAGACCCGTTATTCCAGAAATCAGGCATGAAGATTTATTCTGATGTGGATTCCCCTGAATTCGCGCGGCAGCAGTTTGGATTTGAGACGTTCCAGGAAAGTTTTGAGTCTGTTGGAAAGTTTAGCGCGTCACGCATTGGCGCGGCTGTCTTAGAAGGGATGACAAGTGATGCTATTAGAGCCGCAAAACTGGAATATTCCAGGGGCGCGGGAATGAATCCATCTGTTCAACTGCCTTCCGTCGATGAAATTAATGCGTTACTTGCTTCTGGCAATTTAGCCGACCAGCAAGAAGGATTCAGATTAATTCAAACGCTCCCCAAAGGCGCGGAACTGACATTGGAAGTTTTAAATGTTGCCGGGAAGCCGGCCTACATGGATGCCGGCAACTATATTTTTGAAGTTGAAAACCAATCTTCCTGGGCTCAGCCGATGGAGGTTTATACAAAGCATTTAAGCAATGTGGCAAATGGCGCTACTGATCTTCAGCTCATGGATACATTAAGTTCAGAGGGTGACGCGGCAATGGAGACGACAAAAGAGGCGGCGGCGTTCACTTTATCTCAAAGATTTGATCCTGAAACGATGGCCAGAATATTGGCCGAACGCGACTCCAATGGGACAATCTCTCTTCCTGGCGAGAACATGCCGATTGTCCAAACAAGCGTCCTTTTACCCCACATTTACCAGAGAATCGGGACAACAGAAGGTTTAATGGACCAGGTACATGAAGCTTTCAGTAGACTTGTTAGTCCGCAGGCACAAAGCCTACCGGCAACTTCGGACTTTGTCGTTTCTTCCTTACGCACATATCAATCTCCTCTGATCGGGCAGTATTCTGGCGTTTCAAAGACAGCGCAGCAACTTGTGGCGACAGATTTTAACAGTCATTCGCTTATGAGCGATTATTACAGGACGTATAGCTCTTATATTATCCCCGAGCTGGAATGGACCCAGGAAGAAGGCGAAAGGCTGGAGGCGAAGTTAGGATACCGTCTTAGCCTTGCGGAATCAGGTGTTTCGAGCCCCATGCAATATTTAGTGAATCCTTTCCGGAGAGGAGTTGTCAGACGAGAGATTATAAGCAGGGAATATTCAAACGGTGTGAATCGGCGCAATGAGATCAGCCGGCAAATAGATCTGATTAAGAAAGCCGATTTAAAGAATTATAAAGAACAACATTTGAGAGCATTTTTGATTGAATCAGGAATGAGCTCTGAACAGGTCGATGAATATATAGTTAAAGCGACCGACGAAGAATTAAAAGTAATGCAGAGCCAGCATGTAAAGAAACTTGGCCAGGAAGTTAATTATTTGGAAAGGATTATCGGATATCAGGAAGGCCAACTCGGGAAAGTTTTGTCCGGTGAGCGGCCGAAAACATCTCTCCTGCAAAGAGTGCTTCCGGGGCCGACGACAAGAAAACTTGCTGTTCAAGCATATTTCGACCAAAAGGAATCAAAGTCGGAAATTGCTCAGGTATCTTTAAGTATGGGGCTCACGCCGGAAGACCAGGGATGGCAAGACATTATGTCTGTACGCAGGGATAAGGCTAAAGTCAGCCATGACAGCGAAACGGGGAGGATCGTCAAGAAAGTTGACCTGTCCGGTTTTAGCGGGGATAAAGAGGCGCTTGGACAGCACCTAGCATCAAAAATCAGGTCATTAAATAGCTTTTCTGTTTCTGGATTTGATTCAAAGGTTGAAGTAAGTGGCATAATCGATGGCAAGGTTGTCATTTCGTATAATGAGATCACGCCAACACAAGGCCTTCGAGGCCTAGCCTTGCTTGATAGAGCGTCTTTAATTATGGAGGAAATTAGGGGGAAAAATATCATTGAAGCGAGCAGAATCGCAGGGGCAGGAGGGGGAAATATAGGGCTTTGGTTAAACAATATTGAACGAAGCGATCGCTATAATATGAGTGATGCTGCTTATACTCTCTCGGGAATCCTAGGCTCATCACTTGGCCCTTCAGTGAATGGTGTTGGTGGAGTTGGCAGGCTTACCAGGCAATTGGAAAACAGCGCTTATCAGGAAGCGATTGATGAATATAGACAGGAACAAGAACTTCAACAGGCTGCTGGCGCCGCAGGAAGGCAGGATATAGTAGAAAGATCTGAAGGGGCCCTTGATATGATGAGATTCATCTGGAAGAGATCTTCCCAGGAAGGCAAAAGGGGAGGGTTCACTGCGCCTAACGCAAGAGCCAAAGGGATAAAGCGGATATCAGAGGAAATGCTGGTTCTGCCGGATACTCACATGGACCTGACATTCAGGGCAAAGGGAGAAGCAAAAGCTCAAGAAATGATTAATAGTGAAAGTCGGAAGAAAAAGATATTGAAGAAAACCATAAAGACACTCAACAAATTAGAGAGTTTAGGTATCGATAAACGAAAGCTAGAAGGACTTGACTATAACACAATATTCAATTTCAGCGATATCCTAGTTCATTTAACAAATCCGGAAGCGACCGAGCACGGCGGGCCGGCTGAATCTTTGCCTGGAACAGGGAGCGGAGATCCTTTTAGTGTGAGACTCAATATACGGACATTATTGACCAATGGAGATTATTCGTCAGACATTGACGCAATCTTAAACCATGAACTTACGCACATTGTCTTGCACCGCGTTGCGCAAGAAACGGGAATGAACGACAAAGGATTAAGGATTGGAGAAATGGCGAATGAGCGCATGGTCGACGCTGTTACGCCGAGAGAAATCGAGGATATGGCTTATTACGGGACAGTAAGATTTCCGCGGACAACATCAGGACCAAGTATTTTGGGATCAACGGGAACTCCGGGCGGCCATGCTGGTGCGCACGACGGGCAATTCAGGCAGCGCGCCGACTTGGATCCGGCCAGGAACAGGGCGAAGCAAGTAGGTACTTTTGGCCAGGGAACAAACGCTTATGAGATTTATATTGTTGATGGTTTGGAAGCAGATGGTTTCGGTAAGGGTTTTGGCGAAGACAATAAAGTTTATGTTGACCAGGAATCTTGGGATGCCAATCCGAATGTTGCAGACAATGTTGATGTGCAGCATGAGATCAAGGAATTAGCGCAAGCGAACCGTATCGGCCGCGGGCTTCAAGGGAAGACCGCCGCTGAGATGACACCGACAGAAGCTTTTTCAAGAGTTAACCAGAATCAACGCGAAATCGAAGTGCTTGGGTTGTCTCATGAGAACGCACAAATTAAAGTGCCTGAGATGGATATCAAAGAAGCTCAAGCCCCGCCGGTTATGGCGCAGGGTCAAATTGCCCCGATTGCGCCTGTTCTTTCTGCGCCAATTGTTCAGCCACAACTCCCAGATTTAACTCCAAACATAATCACGCCAGCAGCGCCCATTACACCCAACATTATTTCTTCGCCGGTCCTGATTCTCGGCAGCAACAATCAGCCGTCCAGTCTTAAAGATAAAGCTATGATGACTAATCCCGAAGCTCTGGCCGGTGAGGTGAAGGCAGAAACAGCTCAGTTCATCAATAGAGGGGCCTCGGACATCCGCATTCCAGGTTCCGATTTGACGTTCCGTCCGGGGGATCAACTCATTTACGACCGGCCGCAAACCATCGCCATCCCTAAGGCCGATGGCAGCGTTGATCAAATCTTGGTTCGGGAACAGACGATTGCCGCGCCGACGGTCATCAATGGCACGCGCCTTGAGCCCGGCGACAAAGTCGTTTCCTATGACAATAACACTTCTGCAGTTCAGGACCGCTCGACGGGTGAAATCAAGTTAGCTTTAAGAGGCGGCACCCAGATGCCGGCCATGCCGAAAACTCAGGCCGTGAAAGTGAATGATCAACAGTTTGCGAATTTTGAATTGGCCGATGTGTTTGATCTATCTAGGGAATCGCCGCAACGCACGGCGGTCCAGTTGGACAATCCGTCCATAAGAGTTCGGCTCTTTGTTGCTTCCTCCGATATCGGCGTTGAAACGAATGCCCAAGAGCCGGTGATTCTCGATAATGATCATCAAAACAAAGTCAGCGCTAGGATTGAATTACCTGAGACAATTGGAAGATTCCAAAATGTCTTTGTCACCGAGCAAAGACGCGAGCATGCTGCGCAGGAATACCGGTATGACCCTTCTCTTAATGAAGCGGACATCCAAGATTCATTCCAAGCGGCTATTCATGAGGCCGCCAAAATAGAACCGTCGATCAAAGATGCCAAGATTTACAAGGTGACGGCGCCGTTATCGACGATCAAGCAGGAATTTGAGACGTTCTTGGCTGATGCCTATGGGCAAGATAGCGTCCGCTATGATATGGCCAAGGCCTTGACGCGCAATGAAGTCCCGGCGGCCTACGCGATGCCGGAGATGGAAGATGGCCGTAAGGTCATTGTTGTTTATGAACAGGCCGCGCAGACGCGGTATGGGTTGCATGAAAATCCCATTGTCGCCGCGCTTGAACACGAAGCTTTGGCCCAAGCGGAATTAAGCGACACGGAAGTGATTGCTACGCAATTGGCGCGAAGGACTGTTATGGTCCAGCCCGTGACTCCGACCCAGTTTTCCGCCCAGGTTGCGCGCGATACATATGCGCAAAAGACAGGCTTCGAAGTTATTGACTTCAAAGATCTTCCAGCGGCAACACCTGGTGTTGCGGTGGGGCAATCTATGGCAAGGCCCGACGTTGCCGCCGCGCGACCGCTTTCCTCGCCGCTCATGATCCTCGGCAGCAACCAAACAATAGGCACTTCATCATTCAATGTCGCGAAGGCAAAGCCGATCGCGCTGGTCGAAACAAACATAAAAGACCAGGCTCAGCGCATTCCTCTCCCTGGGCGAATAAGTGAGAATGTGGAAAGGATCTACAATCCTGTAAACCGAGTAACGACCCTTAACAACCTCACTGGCAGGCCGATATTTATTGAGAGCTTAAGAACAACGATACCTGCCGGCGTCACGAGCTACACGGATGTCCTCGCAGTGCCGTTAGCGGACGGCACCGTCGAGCAGGCCCTGGTCAACGGCGACAGTCTGGCCGCTCCGTTCAAAGAATATAAGGCCGGGGATCCGGTGTTCAGAAACGGGAATGATGTTATTCTCATGAACCGGGATGATCCGCAGCAAAGCATGGTCTTCCAGTTCCGTCCCGGGATCGCCATGCCCGAGGCGCCCGAAGTGCAAACGGTTAAAACCGGACGCAAGATCGGGGAGCACCTCACTATCGAAAGTGAAGACTTTAACCGGGCCGGAGAATCGGTTAAAACCAGATTTAGCGTTGATTATGAGTTAGCGCGTCAAATCGAGACAGCGACAGGCAGAAAAATTAAGATCGGCACAAACGAGATGACAACGCAGGAATTCAGAAGCCTGTTCAGCGGCGTCAATGAACTTAAAACACTACAGAGAGAAATTATTAATACGGAAACCCCGAAGGGCATTGAGGCCGTCCAAGGGGACATAGACATATTAGAGAAGAAACTCGCCGGGTTGGGCGAAGAGACAAAACCGGAAAGGGACCGGCTGGCCCGCATTAAGGATAAAGATAATACTGACGCGCAAATGTTTGTTTATGAGATGGCGCCGGCGGCCATAGACAAACATATTGCAGATCAAATGGCCTCTTTTGATTTAACGGCCTTGCAGAAGACCCGGTTGCTGTTTGAATTAAACGACCAAACTTTGGGCGGCTTTGCCGAGAAGACAAATGACGGGAAAGAAGCTGTTTATGTATTTAAAGAAATCGCGCAAAACAATCCCCGTTTCCCGGAGACGCCTGTCGCCGAGGTCATTCACCATGAGTTATTGGCGCTTAACGGGGCAGCGGACGGGGAGAATTTAAAAATTCAGATGGACAGGGCCGGCGCGACAGAAGTCAGAGGATCCGTCCAAACGCCAAGCGAATTCCAGGCTTCTATGGTGCTTGATGCGCATAAGGCAGAAGCCGGGTACAGAACATTGAGCCTTTCGGATTATGCGGCGCAGAACAACATCGATATGACGGAACTCACCCGCAAGATGCAGACCATGCGCGAAGAAACGGTAATGGGAACACCAATCGAGCCCATTTCAACTCCCGAAGTTAAAGCGGGCCAATATGCTTTAAGGGCCAGCAGCCCGGCAGCCAGAGAAGTTGCGAAAAGGCTTATGAATGAACTAGGGGTTCCAGAGGCTTCGTCAAGTATAACGAGGACAGTGAGTGGGGACAGTTTTGAAACGGACTACCAGACACAGCAAGAGCGCGCGCTTGCGGGTTCGTCGCCGATAGGCCTGCCGCCGGCATCGCAAACAAGAGATAGTTTAAGGCCGGCAGGAACAGTGTCCAGCCCGACGCAAGCAGATCGTCTCTATGATAGCCGGATAAATCCCATGACTACCGGCCCGCCAATTTCAAAAATGGACCCGCCGGCGGCTATGTCGTCCCCGATGATCCGAGAAGTTTCCCGTGCGGTTTCTTCCCCAGCGGACTCGCTCAGGACTGGCGGTGAGGTTAGCCGAACCACCAGCTCGCCGGTTGCGGTCGAGCGCCCGGCCGTTTCCTCGCCGATGTTGGTAAGAAAGATGGGGTCACTTGGAAAAGGAATCACATTGCTTGATATGCGCGAGAAGACGTTTCTAAGAGCGTGGCCTTACAATTCTGAACACGCCGGGTTTGACCTTGGCAGGGAGATGCCAGCTGCTCAATCTGCTTTTAGGAAATGGCAAGTTGCTTCCCAAAGGCCAGTAAAAAATCCGTTTAAAGGAATTTTCTCTGCTGTTTCGGTCCGATCCATTAATGTAGCCGATGTTGATAATCTGACAGAGATGGCTGTAAGACAAAGAAATTTTACGGAAATGGTGCGGTCTGCCATAACACTGACGGAAAGTCAAAAGAACCGGATCGAAGAAAGGAAAAATAACGGCGAAAAAGAGAACGGATTCGTTAAGGCCCAAAAGATATTCAATCTTAAGGCTGTGGCTTCACGGATCGATTTAAATATTGTTAACGCACAAGAGGCCACGTTGTTGTTTGCCGCGTTCAAAGATCTTGGGGATTTCGAATCAGCCGCTTATATTTATGAAAATGTGCCTGACCAGGATTTTAGAGGTTCAACGGTTAACCGGGAATTTTATGCGGTGGCACTTAACAAGATCGGGGAAACGGACCGCAGTATAGCCGTCAGCGAACAGCTTATCAAGGAAGGGCATGGAAATGGGGAGGTTTATGCAGCTCTCGGGAAGGCCTATAAATTAAAAGGGGACATACATAAGTCTTACGAGTATTATCGCGACGGATTCTTAAAGGATTTTGAATACTACCCCGGTATCAACGCGGCATATAACCTGATCGAAATGGGCCAGGATCAACAGGGTGAGCGGATGAGTAAGATGGTTTATTTTACGGCTGAAATGGCCGGCGGGCTTCGTTCCAATGATTATTGGGCGGTGGCAACGATGCTTGAGGCGGCGCTTATGGCACGGCAATATGAAACCGGTGAAGGGATTAAAAGGATAGAGAACGCTCTTAACAGAGTTGATCAAGTCGGCCGGCATGAATGGGAGATTGATTCGACATTAGGCAATATGAAAAAACTGCGGGACGCACGAGCGGGTAAAAACGAAGACGTGACGATTTTTGACAAGGCTATTACCCGTTTGAAAACCAAGAGAGATTCGATCCATACGCTGGATGCTCAGGAAACAGCGGTTCCTATCATTGACGACAGGAACGATCTTACAAGGGCATTCATCAAAGTTGCGTTTCATTATAAAGGAATAAATTCAAGCTTCGTGGTCGGGAATTACAGAGTCGGGGCAAAGCTTAATGACCATACCATTAATCGCGTTGACCTGGCGACAGTTCGGTCTATTTTGGAAACAGTGGGCCTAAGCGGAACGACCGATGTGGAAAAATTCAAGCGCAGCATTGATAAAGTGATACGGGCCCAATTCGATACAGAACACATGGAAGATTTGCACGGTGCTAGGCATGATGTTTTCGACCGGCACGCGGCGGGCACGAAAGAAATAAGCGGGGCGGACATTACCGGCGATTCAAGAACAAATGTCATAACGGACTTTTTGATCGGCCAGGGAGACTGCCGCCACCATGCTTATTTCAAACAGCTTGCCTTTGATGTATGGAAAAGAGACAGCTTAAATCGGCTTTTACAAAAGGCCTATAATGCGAATATGGGGGGAGACGTTGCGGGGTATGAACAGTATATGCGTGATGCCGTAGAATTGGATCGAACACAAATGTATGTCGTTGACCAGCAGGTGTGGCCGGAAATCGAAGTGGAAGAGTTATATGTTGCCAAGACGGATAAAGAGGGAAAGTATATAAAAGCGGATTCCTTTCAGCATTATGAGTCGCATACATTGAACGTTTTGGCAAAATTTGGTGAAGATGGCAATCTGGACCAATTAAAACAAGCAGATTCATTTTATCAGTCAAAGTATGATTGGGCGGATCATGATGCGCGTCCGTCCCTTTCAAAAGACGGAGAGCTCATTCTTGATGGGGGAACGATCAAAGCCATCGGGGAGAATGGGAAGGAAGTGGAAGCCCGTGTTGTACTTAAGCCGGAACCTTTCTCCGGACAAAGGGATCAAGCGAGTGCGGATGAATACAGTCAAACAAGGTTTAGAGGGGTAACAATTGATCGGCCTGCCGATCCCACGAAGCTCATGCACAACAGCGCTTTCGATACGGGATTTCATCAAGCGATCAAGCAATTCGCGTTCTCCGTGGGCAAGTATTCTCCGCAATCAATGAATGAAATTCAGAAAGCGAATGTCGCACGCATCCATGAGCTCACGAAACAGATAATTGGACGGGATCAGGTGACCCATCAGGATTATCAGGACGTTCAAGACTGGATCATTAATCCGTTGTTTGATAGATTCAGACCGGAAAGGATGGCCCGCGGTTCGTTTACGGAAGATACCTGGATCGCTTATCAGCATCACAAGGGGGTTGATCAATATGAAAAAGAGCCTTTCAAATGGGATGAATCAAAAGTCAATAAAGAAACGTTGGCCTTATTAATAGCTGCAGACAAGGTTCATGGCAAGGTCGCAGGCCTTATTGAAGACAGGTTCAGAAGTTCAGGCAGAGTGGAGCTCCTTTTAACGTTGGCGGCCGATAGTCATAACTCGTATTACCGGGGCGAAGTCCGCAATATGCTTCAGGACAACGGGCTTGTCGCTGAGCTGGATTTCTTAACTGATTCGGATATAGCACTATATATGAATGAGGGGAAAGGAGGCTTTTCGGAAAAGTTTAAGGCGAGGAGAACCAATCCAAAATACAAGGATAAATTGAAATTATCAGATGTGAAAGAAGGGAAAAGAGCTGAATTTTTGTCAAAAGCGCTCAATCATCAATTGGAAACGATGGAAAGTTCCCTGGGACAGGAAGCTTACCGTGATGCTGCAAAAGAATTGTATGATCCGATGAAAGAAAAATACGCTTCCATGCTGGCCAGGGTTAATGATATTCAGAAAACATCCAATACGCCGGAAGAGGTTGAGCAAAAGGTTATGGCCGAATTCGGGGGACATAAGATTAATACAATCGCTCAACCGTGGAAGACTCTTGTTCAGGAAGCCAATAATTATGGGCAAAGCCGAACAGCCCGGACGGATTATTTATATGGATTGCAAAGGGCGCCTGTCGTAACGAATATCATGGTTATGAATATGGACAATGTCATCGACGACCTGGCATTGAGGGCAGGAGAACGAGGCATTATGAAAGAGGCTGTCGACGAACCGTCTTTAAACAGCGCCGCTTTGCGTTCCGTAAATGCTCTATGGAGGGTGACAAACCCTTGGAATAGTTATGATGGGCAGATTAGCCTTGCGTTCAGCATTGAAGATGCGGACGGATTATTAGGAACAACAGAAATCAAAAAGGATGATGTGGTCCTAAGGCCAAATCTCTCTGCCATGTATCAAGCAGCCGCAAAAGCGACGGTGGGGCTTACAGATTTTGATCGATACTCGCCGCAAATAGAGCAATGGGCTGACTTAGATAGAAGAATAGATGAAGAGCTGGGGAAATTAGGCGTTGCGGCGAACGAGACGAATCGGAATGAGGTTAGAAAACTCCTTGACGTCTCCGGCACATTTGGAAGTGTTTCTTATGCCCCGTGGACGGTCGTGTTAAAGACGGGTCCGAGAGGGGAAGGCACACAATTTGTTCAAGATAGACAAACTGAAGTGGATAGACGCTTTTTTGAAGCAAAAAAACATATTAACAATAATAATTTTGCTTTTGCTGAGACTTCTGTTAAAGGAGCGTTATCGTTTTTAAATAGTGTTTCTGCTTCCGGAACGGAGTCGGGAGCAGGATCTTTGCAAGACTATGGTCTTGCTAGGGATGTCTTAAGCTCTCTTGATAGAGCTGGACGGCTGCCTGAGGAGGGCAGACCAGTTCTTCAAGCCCTTAATCAAGGATTAAAAGGGGCTGATCTTGAAAGAGCGCTGACAGATTCATTATGGTCTATGCCTGTTCAGGCGCGTGTTCTTGAGAATGTTATCTCCGATGTGGATAAAGGCAATCTTGCACAGTTGCTTACTCAAGCGGAGCAATCTTCAGCTGGCGGAGAATTTGTCACAGTGACGGATTCATCGAGGAAACTACAGCCGCAAAGACAGATGAAGGTAAGTGTACACGCAGATAGGTCAATAAAACTTAAACCGGAAGATACTATTGATATGCGCGAAAAAGATATGGATCACATGATTATCTTCGGCGATCAGGAATTCGGTTATTTTGCGGCTCAGTATGATGGGCTTTCGAGCATGCCTCGGGTTTTCGGCTTGGTTGATCAAGAGATGAGGCCGATCAAAACAGAGATTGACGGACAATTTGATCGCGGCATTCAATTCGTTGAAATAGAGGGCTTTAATCAAAATTATCTAATGGATTCATATGAGCATCATGTAAGGCTTTCTCAGCTTATACAAGAGAAAGAAGGGTTGGAAACACAAGCAAAGATGCTTCGAGATCAACAATTAGAGACTGTCGATCAAATCCAATTTACTCGAAATCACAATGAAATACAAAGAGTACAACGTGCCATTAGGAATATTGATATTGAAATTCTGGAGAATCAGCGAGAACGAGGAGTCACGTACTATACTCGTATTTCACCGGTTATGGCGGCAGCATCCTCGCCCGCGATGATGGCGGAGCGCCAGGCGGTTGTGTTGAACACGCGCCTTTTCTCACCGATGCAAGCCAGACGGACATCTATCGACACGCGGCCGTCGGTTTCTTCCGTCCGGTCCTGGGCAGCAAAGTCAGGTCATCGGATCAGCAGCGCGCAGGCAAATGAGGCGAGAAACCTTCTTATCGAATATGAGTCGTTCACTTTCATCAAAGGCGGCAGAAAAGAAATCAGGGAATATTTGATCAAGCAAAATGTGGCGCCGCATACGGCGGATGTGGTTTCTTTCTTGGGGGATATACAAAGGACAATTCAGGAAGAAGTGAATCATATCGATGCGGTTCAGTCCTCGCTCGAAATGGGCGGTTCAGAAAGGGTTAGAAATATCGCCTACCGGATCGCTGATGCCAAGGTCAATCATGGGTTGAACATTGATACGGTTACAGCTATTCCCTTGAGTGATGGAGTTGATATTACATATGTCAGAGACAGATTAGGCGATATTGACCCACGGCAAATTTTGTTCGTCGGACGTGAGAACGGGAAGGAAGTCTACCGCAATGGCAATCTGGAAATATATGAGAACGGGGTCGAATCCATCAGCGGGAATGTCCGTGTCATTATCGGGCATGAGGGTATGATAGACCAACAAATCGGCAAAATGATCAACGATGCGATTACACGCAACGCCGCCGCGGTCAGAGAGGGGACAGGGATGCCGCGGTATGTCGTTGGGGAAAACGGGGAGAGGGTTGTCTTGGAAACCATAGGTCAGGGGAATCAATTGAGGCTTGATCTGACATCCATGGATATGGACATGGACGCCATGGATAAGAAGGTGGACAGGAAAGCTATTGCGATCGCTTTAAGTAATTGGATCAGAGGATTATCTACACAAAAATTCGAAGGCCAGGATCTGCGGATTCAAGACGTGCAGGTGTTCAGTCCGCAAGAGGCGCCGGAACTCCGCAGGGTGTTTCGGTTAGGGCCGGATTTGGACAGGGCCGCCATTGTCATCCGCGACCGCAACGGCAAGACCCGCCTCTTGGTGAGTTCTCTGGTAGTTTCAGAAATCGCCGCCCATCGGAAGGACCAAACAGGAACGGAACTCGGGAAATTAATATCGGAAGGGTTGCAATACCAAGAAGGCGAACAGGTGCGCAGTCCGATCGTTCAAGGGTTCCGCAACCTATTTGAATATGGGGCGGAAAAGGCGAGAGAGTTTATCCAATCGGATGTGGCGGATATCGAGATGGTGGACTTCGACGGAGATCTCATGGAACTGTCGACGGAACAAGCGCCGGTCTATTTCCCTCAAAAACCCGTCGAAACATATACTTTTGGTGAATGGGCCTCCTTGATAGATGGAAGAAGTATGGCGGCCGAACGGATCCCAGGAATTCCTGAGCCGCCCGTGCCGACTTCAACCTCGCAGGTTGCACCCCGTCAATTAACCGGTGGGGTGCTACACCCAATCGGTAAATTAAGGGGTGTTGAAGTCGGTAAGCGCCCGGCCGTCTCCTCGCCGATGAGAGTCCAAATTCCTAAGCAGAGTCTCCCGACGGCCATGGGGCTGATGCTCCTTGGCGCGGGCGGAGTTTGGGTGGCGGCCGACAAGGCCTTAACCGGTCCGGACAAAGACATGTTCGCTGCAGGGCAACAGATATCCGTAAAGATTGAGCCGAAAGAGCTTCAAGTCCCAACGGGTCCTTCAGTGCCTTCAGTAGAGAATTATAAGGAAGTGGCCTTTAGCGTACTTTCGACTAAAAGAGGAAAATCTTATGCGGCCGAGAAGAGCCGGAAACTTCATAACGATATAAAGGAAAGACTTGGGAAAGACGTCCCGACAGCCATCGCTTCGAGCAAAGTCAAAGATCATTATTACGTTATTGCCTTCACGGATGAGGCGACTATCCAAGAGGCAAAGAAGAAGATCCCTGATGTCGAAGAATATTTCCCGCTCTGGCGGCTGACAGACGCCGGCAGGATTGAATTTGATGATGACTTTGAGATTATAAGAGCCGTCGACAATATTATTAACGAGATTCCTCGGCTTGATGCTGACAAGAGAGATTATCTCCGGAATGTCTTAGTGGTCACAGGATTTTCCGAGACGAACGCCTTGCGTAAATTTACGGATCAGCTCAATGGCGGACCGGCGAAGGGCTGGTTCAATATGGAGCCGGCCACTGCTCTGGATATTATTCAAAATTTCATCAGGGGCAAGGAAGACCTTAAGAACGCGATCAAGACAGTGACTGAAAAAGACTGGGACAAAATCAGGAAGTGGAAGAAACCTTATTTGGCGCAGAAATTAAAGGATGATGGGAACTTTGCCGCTTTCATGGCAGGGATGCAGTATCTCCGGAAATGGACAGAAGTTGAAGGAAAGACATATGAGCAGGCCTATAAGGATGTTTACAACACCTGGAAAGGGAAGGCTGTCGTTGAGGAAGTCCGGGCGAAGGTCAGACAGGCCGATTTATATATGAAAAAAGCGGAGCAATTAAAAGGGGCAGGGCAGCCCAAATACAACCCTGCCGCCCGCGCAACAAGACCATCCTCCTCGCCGGTTGAAGTTTCCCGGCTGAAAGCGATATCTTTCTCGCCGGTGGTGAAAAAAGAAAGCGAGGCTATTTCTAGCCCCGCTTTCAAAGGTGCTACCCAGCTTCTATCTGAAACTGGGACCTGGCCGAAACCCGTAAAAACTTTACCACGTAAATCTATGGGTGTCAATAACGATATTATTGGAAATGCGGAGGGCGTGGGAGTCGAACCCCTGACCCTTTCGGGCCGCCTGGGTTTCGGCCAGGTCCAGTCCACCCCTCTGGTAGCGCCCTCCGACTTATGGACCATTTCACCCTTAAATGACAAAGAAATGCCGTTGGCTGATAATGCAAACGGATTTAATGCTTATGCGTCGCAAACAAAAATTATAAGGGGATTAAAAATAAATCAGAGGGATATGACGAATGGTGTTACTTTAACACAGACACCTCCTTTTGTCAACTCTGCGGCATTAGCATTAGCATTTCCCACGGCAGCTTCCGGAGCTGCGGCGGGTTCAGCGCCAAGGCTTTCCTCGCCGGCGCAACTTGCGCAGAGGGAAACAGTTCCAACGGCAGCACCTGGTGTGGCGCGAGAGCGCGCCGCTTCCTCCCCGGCACAAACCGGACTTCAGGAAACCCAAACTCTTGCTGCCCGCACGACCAGGACTTCTTCATCGCCGATCACTCTGTCGAAAGCATCGAAATATATAACTCCTTTGGTAATGACTGCTGGATTGTTGTCTGGTTTGGGAGACCGGGGGGAGGTCGATCAGCGGGATTTACGCTGGAAAGCAGTAGATGTGAACGATATGAAACAGGCAAGCCAACCCAAGCTGACCCGTATCACAGACAAGTACAACGTGCCTCCGACTTGGGATGCTTATGTCGCGTCCGCGAACAAGGGCACTTTTGATTTGTCCCGATATAAGTTCATGGTGCTCGCTCTTAGCCAGGAAGGTTCTGCGAGAAACATGGTGGTTGAGATCATCGATCAGAAGGGCCGAAGCAAGAGACTGAATGATGATCATGTGGGGCGAATGGGAGACCTATCGGGAGAATGGGCCTTAAGCCATGTGTATACGCCGTCGTCTAAAGATACAACGGCGGTCATTAATCTCAATGATTTTATAAGAAAAGTTGATCTTAAAAAAGTGACCGAGATCAGGATAACCATGGGGGATAATTATTACACGGTTCCATTGAATACAGAGCGGGGCAATATCGTTATCAAGGGAGTGGATTTTACAAACGAAGAGATGACCGTAACGCCGAATGTCCCTTATAAGGAATTCAAGGAGTCTGCCCTCCGCAAGGCTGAAGAGATTAGGAAGCAAAGGGCCGCGACGGCTCAAAAACCTTCGCTTCCGAGAGGAGTGTTTGAAAGAGAAACAGCGGTTTTGGCGAAGGGCTTTCTGAAAAACCGGATTGCAACTATTCGGAGTCTTGTCGACAAGATCCGGAAAGGGTCAACGGAAGACCGGAAGTACGCCAAGACGTTGTTATTGCGCGAAGCCAACAGGCCGGAACAGCATATCAATTTAAGGCGGTATATCTATAGCGAGCTCAAAAATATATTTGGCCCGGATATCTATAAGGACATTTGGGATGATTCGGTCAAGCGGGCTTATGAGGTCAGAGAGCCGATCGTTGTGGATCTCCTTTCGAATCAGCAAGTGAGGGATTGGGTTGCCGCGAAACGGCTGGCGATGGGGAAAGAGAATCCGCCTGAAATCAGGGAGCCTGTGGCCGTCCGCCATGTTTTGGACCGGAACGTCATGGAACGGCTCGCGTATTGGTCCATGGTCATGAATATCGATCCAATGACGGTTACGTTCCCGACGGTTTATACGGAATCCTTGTTAGGGGCGCACCCGGAGAAGACTTATAACATCATGACCGTTCATGCGGCGGACCAGGATGGCGCCCTGGATTCGGAAGGAAGAAAATTGAGGGATGCTGTCCTCGCGGAATTTGGGCAGGACAGTACGGACAGGATGCTGGATTTGAATATCGTGACAGGATTGATCCTGATGCAGAACGGTTTTAACACTTATGAGAACGGGCAATTGGCACAACGCCTCCAAGGGTATAACGGTTATGGGCGGTATCCGTGGGCTCCGTTTGAAGGCGTGAGCATGAGAGAGTTCCCCGCCATAGGGATGATGATTGAAAAGATCGGCCAAAAAATGCCGGCGGCCCTCCAGAAGATTGTGGACGAGACCGCAGCCAAATATCGTCTTACGGTCCCGAAACTCCCGTCCGACCTGCGGGGATATCAGATCGGAATAAAACGGGATACCCGTAAAGATGAAATGATGACATTGGTCAATGAAAAGATCAACGATATGGTCGAAAGAGGGAAGATTCCTGCGCCGAAGAATTGGATCAGTCGGACGCTGGCGCAGCGGCCGGCCGCTTCCTCGCCGACTTCAACCTCGCAGGTTGCACCCCGTCAATTAACCGGTGGGGTGCTACACCCAATCGGTGAATTAAGGGGTGTTGAAGTCGGTGAG
>JAFGFL010000059.1 GCA_016931055.1 Candidatus Omnitrophota bacterium
ACCGGCGAGCTTCCGTATGTTTTCCCTTTATTGTCAGAGGAAAACATTACGTACCCCACCGGAAAGCGAAGGGGTACGCCATAATGCCTTGCGGATCCGCCACGCTTTGTGGCGGAGGCATCTGCCCCCATCACACCCCGGGAGTGTGATTTTCCGGTTAAAGACGCGGGCCACAGCATGAAGATCCCCCGGGAATGCCTCTTGAACTTTAATGTGACATAATGAGTTGTTTTAAATTCTAATCCGCCGTGCCCCGGCGTGAAAACAGCCGTCCTGTTTTTGTAATCAGGGTATTGTTCGACAAACCAGCGAAGGAGCGTGTCCAACTCTCCGGTCTTCTTCTCAAACTCCGCCTGCGTCAGCTTAAAGAAATCACTCATCGCGCCGAATTCCACGACAACGGCTTTGTCGCTATCGAGAAAATCGGATATCCCGTTTTGATGCGTGTTGAATTCTACCTGCCCTTTGGGATTGACCAACGCAATATAAGTGGAATCCTTCTCTCTGAAAAAGAGCATCAATTGACGGCTGGCATTCTTGAACTTCCCGTAATGAAGAGGTTTCACTTTATTCAAATGGCCGTCAACAACAAGGACCTCGTCCCCATAAATCTTATTGATCCCCTTCATAAGATCGCTGAAATAACCGTTCCCTTGCAAGCCGGCCGGAGGCTCGTAATAAGCGTGCCCGAGATGTTGCGCAACCGCCCGGTACAAATAATGATTCACAACGGCTTCATGGATGATCTTGGGATGGGACTTCGCGCCGGGAAATACGTTATAATGAATTAATATTTCCCGCCAAATGTCGTCCAATCTCGGAAATGGCTTCTGGAGTTGGAATGGCGCCCATGCCTGTGGGTAGACAGAAGAAAGATAAAGGCCCGCCGCGCCCAAGAGCGAACGACTGATGAAGGCCCGCCGCGACAGGCTTGGCCCCATCACACCCCGGGAGTGTGATTGAGGTAATTTTGAATGAATCACACTCCCGGGGTGTGATTTCATCGCTGGCGAGCTGGCTGCCTGGAGGACATGTTCCGGCTTGTCGGCCGAGATGAACAAGGCCCCGTAGCTGGGTATCGACATCACGATATTTGTCACAACGGACTTTGGCTGAACATTGACAAAACCTGCCTTCTCTAAGTTTCTCGGCCATTGTTCATGCGTCCAATGCATCCTTGGATCAATTCGGGGGCGGTGGGTGTTGTATTCTGTAAAATATACAAAAATATAAAGCCTGCCATCGGGCTTAAGGATTCGAAATATCTCTTTCAACACAAGCGACCTGATATGATGCGGCATAAAGCTCAGGCTTGAGATGCAAGCCGCTGTATCAAAATATCCATCCGGGATCTGCGGCAACCTCGCAGCGTTCCCGTGCAGGAAAACCGCTTTTGACCCCGCCTGTCGCGCTGCCGCCTGCGCCCGTCGTATCAACTCCGAAGAAATATCCACGCCCCAGGCTTCACTCGCCCCTTTCTTCTCTAAATAGAACGGCAGATGGCCGGTGCCCGTCCCTATATCGATCACCTTTCGTCCCAGGATCTCCGTTTCAGGAATCAAGGGATAAACCACTTCTTCGGCCCACTCATGCCACGCATCCGTTATCTCCGCGATTTCGGGACCGCTCCAAATATCCCTGCTATGCCTCTCCATTTCACACGTGAACCAAAGAGAAACGATTTCATCCATAAGCGGATAGAGGGCTTTCATCTCACTCATTGCGCCAAGATTTATCACGACCGATGCCTGCTGATCATCAAAAATGAACGCGTTCGGACTTTCAGGATTTTTCCCGGCGGCAAGATCAATCCGCAATCCCTTTAAATGCCATGTCTCCCTGACAAGCAAAGAATTAAACCACTTGACGAAGGCGTCTATTTCATCCTGTATCGGCAAAATAACGCCTTCGGCCGCGCTACGTTCCACCGGCGAGCCCGCCTTCGGCGAAGATTCGCCTGCAACCGAAGGTTGCGTTGATTTCTCAAACTGTAACAATTTGATTATTATGCTGTTATACTCTTCGTAAGTGCAGTCATGCATATTGGCCTTGGTAAGCTCTCCGGCTTTGATTGCCGCATTTCTATAACGCTTGAATTGTTTTTCAATAATGTTTCCCTCCTCATCTAAAAATCCAAATTCTCTGCATCTCAAAAGAGTCTCCCGGTACAGAAGTGTGAGAAGCCTTTCTACCACAGGCCTCACTCTTGCATCTATATCGCCAAGCTTTATTGGCTCAAGGCAGTGTATAAAAGGATTAAGCGTAGTAAAAACGATATGGGCAGGGAATCCTCTTGGCGTCCCTTCCAGGGTTCGTAAACTATCAATCCTATCCACTAATTTAAGACAGAAGGATATACTCGATACAAGCCTTCCCCGTTTTCCTGTTTCCGTAAGCAATTTTTTAACTATCTTTCTCAAAGAAACGGCTTCAGAATCAAAGGTCTTTTTTCCCTCCCTGGTGAGCAACCAGACTATATCGGCGACGCCGGCTCCGAATTCTTCGCACAGCTGCCAGCTCGTAGCGTCCCCTGACTCAATGACGTCGTGCAATAAATAGCAAAATATATCTAGCGGCCGGTTGTCCTGACCTTCTTTGACAAGGATTTTTAGCCCCCTCAATTGATGGCTGACAAAGATACTCCGCTTGTCTTTCCTTAGTTCGCCCAGGTGCCGTTCGGCTATCAGTTTAACTATCCTGGGAATGTATCTTCTTTCCCAGGGCTCAACAGTACCCATTAACTCGTATAACTCCTTGTGAAAACGCATCACGATAAGGTTCAGGAGCCCGCCACTCTCTATCTCTAATCTCTCCACCACGCCAGAAAGGAGCACTTTCAACTTCTCTATATCTGCTCCTTCCGGAACGTCAAGTTCAGAAACTATGGTTGCGTTCTTGGCTCCAGCTGGAGGCTCGGGCTGGTAACACTCACTCATCTTTATTTTCATATTAGCGCAAATCTCGGCAACCTCTTTCAGGCTAGACGGTCGGTCTAAGACCTCGGCTTCCAATGCCCACTTATGCTTTGCCAATCTTTCGTATTCTTCATCCTTATAGTCTTCGATAAGCGCCAATTCTTTCTCAAGCTCCACAATTGTTTTTTTACGCCTCGCCTCAACAGTAACGGTTCTAACCCTCTTGCCGGCTTGTTCACCCCTTACATCCGTATAACGGATATTAATGCCTCTTTTACTTGTTTCCTTGGCAATATCCCGCAGCGTCCCTGGACGGCGACCATCATACCTGATTTTAATTACAGCCTGCCAATTCCAGTCGGCCCTGTTTTTCTTCCACTCCAGCGATTTACGCTCCACGGATACCTTTTTCCGATCTTCTTCCTGGCTGGCCGCCGGCGAGCTGGCATCAGCAACCCTAACCAGAATTTTCCCAACCGGATCTTTTTTACCGCTATTCATATCAGATATAAATTCGGGCAGATTATCCAAAGTAATGAATCCCGAGATGGTTTTTTCTATCTCTAGCCTTCCGGCAAGCCCCATCGCTTTAAGAAAGTTTTTCGTTTTGGTTCCATAGGCACCCGAAAGTTTTATCTTCTTGTCTCCTAAAATTACTTCTTGACAACGTTCCCTGATTCTCAAGGTATGCAGGTAAACGCCCTTTTGCAGGCAGACGTCTTTTTGCCGGAAATTGACTTTAAGCTGTTCCCTAGGCATCGTTCCGCCATAAACATGGATGTAACCGCCTTTTTTTCGCGCCAGATTAACTGCCTTGTTAAGAATATTTTCATCTATCTTGGTCGGGACAACAATCACCGCATCAAATTTATCCTTAAATTCATCTGTCCGCTCAAGGTAAAAAGCATCTTTCTTGGCGATTATTCCTTTTTTGACAGCAAAAGGAATGCGGCGGTCCCTCATATTAAATGCCGCTACTCTTTGCGCTTTAAATTCTTTCGCTAAGATAGCGAAACAAGATCCCGCATTGCCTAATCCTATGATCGCGACCTCGAGCCCTTTTAAATTTTTTCGGTTCATGTGTTCCATTAACTTCTCGATACTGCGCAATACGCAAGAAAAAGGCTCTAACAAAACAGCGGCGGTAAGCCGCATACGTTCCGGTATGGGTATAAGAGCTTCATCTGCAGCCGCGCTGTCTATAAATAAATATTCGGCAAAACCGGTTGAGCGCTTATTCGTGATATTGGGATTAAATACAACCCTTTGGCCTTCACTCAATCTGGCATTATCGCCAACATGGACTATTTCACCGACCAATTCATGGCCAAACAATGGCCTCTTTCCTATGATCGTCCTGGAATTGGCTATTTCTTTAACATCAGCTCTGCAAATACCACTTAATAAGACTTTAGCCACAACTTTGTCTCCACGAAATCTCAGATGACCGGTTTTAAGCTCAACTTTTCCTCCCTTAAGTTCACAATATTTATAGACTCCGGCTCCTCTATTCTGATTCTTCTCCTGCGAAATGACAGCCGATGATATGCGTCTTTGCTTCGACAATCTATAAAGCATCTTCTTTTCGCCCAGCAACATCAGCCTGGCGTCATCCAACATCTCCCAGACCAAAGCCCTTGTCACCGAACACTGCCCGGCTTCAGGGTCGATTTTGCGCCAGTGTTCTGCCATATACGTGATAGTCTGCCTCTTTCTTCCCGACAAACCCACGTAAATACTGAAGACTCGCGCGTGCCTGGGCCGGTGTATCTTCATCACCCTAAAGTTATCTCGGACTTGCTCTGCCCGGCTGGCTTTTCGGCCCTCTCTGACATTTTTCTTAATTTTCAGCCAAAATTTAAGTTTCTTCATCTCCGGGGAAAGCGGCTTGGGCAAAGACACCTTCTTCCGGATGAGTCGGGGAGCAACAGGCAAGTCTTCTGTTTCCCTCATTAACTCATATAAAGTCCCTATACCGGCGGAACCTTCTTCGGCCCTTTTGAGCAAGGCCCAAAGACCAACCTCATCCCGCTTTAATGCCCGTGCTAATGCGACAACGGTGTGGTATCCTTTCCGGCCTGCTATTTCCATAATAGGGAACGGCGAATCCGCGGTCACAGTCGTTTGACGCAGAGGAACCGGACGCGAGAGGTCAAACAGGTCCCGCAGCGATATCCCTAACAATGATTCGACTTTCCTCCATCGGGACACACGGGAGTTGGTGTGACCATGTTCATAGTTTATAGCCGTTGCCTCAGGCACTCCCATGGCAGCCATAAATTCCTTGCGGCTGATCCCTTGAATTTTACGCGCCCGCTCCAAGCGCCGGCCGACTTTACGCAGCCAATCGTATGGAGGGCCTCTCTTGCCCCTCGCATCCACCGGCGAACTCTGCCTTCGCGTAACGTCCTGCAGAGCCGTCCCGAGCATCCGTGCATCAGTATCGGCGAGGGGCAGTCTGCGCCATCCATAAACACTGTGCGCAGCAGTCCCGAGCGTCCGTCTATTTCCATCGGACGCGAGGGGCGAGCTCGCGGCCAGGAAGTCAAAGTATGTTTGAAGCGCTTGATCTATTTTTTCAACGACAAAAACATCCTGCTGGTCTGAGTTATAATCTCCGGATTTAATCTGTTGTTTCATCCACGCTGTAAACCAAGACAGTCTTATTTCTCCAATGGGAGGTTCCAAAATAACCAACTCATTCTTTCTCCCTGCCCGATACGCAGTGCGTCTTTCCGCGATTGATCGCTCAACGATTCCTGCTTTGCGGGAATGGATAATGAGAGTCCGTTCGGAAGTGACAGGATGTCTTTGTGCAATAAATCCTAACCCTTCGGAAGCCAACCGCGCCTGGTGCACAAAGGTTCGCGAAAGATATAAGCCTTCTCCCTCGGGCTCGGCCGAAGCAATAAGATATTCCAAGAAAAATCCTAACTCCGGATGCCTGCTGATGAAGAGCACGGCCCCCGGCCCCAATGTGTTCCCGATTGCAGCCAAATTACACGCAGCAGTCCAACGCTCCTCTATTTCTTCTGGAGTCCACTCCATATCTTTGCCGCCCTGCGATGAGGTTTCTATCGGCGAGCTGCTGGACGGCTGACTTTCCACAAGTTTCTGGGCATATTTCATGAGCTCATCCAGTGAACGAAACGGCGGCGGACGACGGCCCTTTTTCTCCATTGAACGCTGCTTTGCCAACGCCATGTAAGCCTTGTAAAGCAGCCGCTTGTCCGGATCATTCTTTTGGCCTTTATACGAAGACAAACTGAGCCAATCATAGGCAAGCCCCCGTTCAATCGCCCTGATAGCAACATCGACATATTGTTTACGGCCCCAGATTATATTCTTTCCGCGCCGCGCAATAGGAGGGATCTCTTCAGACCAGCGCCGGACATAGGCCGCAAGGAGCTGATTCCCGTAATAGCGCATCGCGAATTTCCAAACGAGCCGTTTATACCCTTTCTTAAGAAGGATGCCCTTGCGGCGCAAATGAGAGAGCGGAGTTGGAAGCAGGTGCCTTATCAGGGACTGCGGCCGGGCGGCCAACGCCCGGAGGATATGCCAACGTTTTTCCCTATCCAGCCGCCCTAAGGTGCGTTGAATTTCCTCCTCGAGAAACGC